>DAOUHE010000178.1:0-121604 GCA_034428715.1 Dehalococcoidia bacterium
CACTAGTGGCGGCTGGGCTTTGGCCGACACAGTCCGGGGGGCCGCCCGGTCGTGAAATCTGTAACTAACCGCCACGCCAATGGTAGCATAACGTGCGGGGGCTTTCAACAGGAGGCGTGGCCCCTTGCAGGCAGCGCCGTCTCCCGCCTGCTACGGGTGAAGGTCCTTGAGTAAAAGGTCCACCACCTCTTTGCCGAGCCGGACGCTGTAGTTGGTGCCCCGGTCTTCCGGGTATATCTGGGTGGTGTTGGCCAGGTAGAGGTTCTTGATGGGCGTCCGGTGGTCTGGAATGCGTTGGCTGTAGTTCACCCCGATGATCGGTTGGGCACCGTCCACCCTGTGGTGGTGGTACTCCAGTATCCAGGACCGGTCGAATTGGGGATTGAGTTTGCGCAGGTGGGGGATGAATTCCTCCAGCAGTTCTTCGGCGCTTTTCCTGTACAATTCGCTGTCGCGGCTGGGGTAGTTGCTGAAGTAGACGATGTGCCTGCCACCGTATAGAGACCGGTCGATCATGTTGGTGTGCTCGATCACGGCCACGAAGGGAAGACCGCGGTCGGCCACGCTCAGCCAGTATTTGGACGTAAGGGGCCGGTCCAACTCCAGGATCATCAACACCGCGGATAGGTATCGGGTGTTTTCCAGCAGGTCCCGGTAGTCTTGGGGCAGTTCGGGGACCATCCGGGTGAAAATATATGATGGAGCGGTGGCGATCACCGCGTCGTACTCAATGGCCTCAGGTTCTTTCCCCTCGAACTGGACCTCCAACCCCTTGGCGACACCGTCTTCAACAAGGGCCCGGTTGACCGCCGCCGAGAGGTGTACATGGCCCCCTTGCCGGACCACGCGCTGGCTCAGGACATCGAAAACCTCGCCGAAGCTGCCCATCGGGTAGCCCAGGCGTTCCTTATGCAGGCTTTTCCCGCGGGAAGCGACCCGGAGATATATCTTGCCCCAGAGCCAGGTCATGCTTATCTGGTCGAAATATTCGCCGAACTTGCCCCGCAACAGAGGTTCCCAAATGACCTGGTATGCCCTCTCCCCCATGTGGTCGACGATCCAGTCCCGGGCGGTGATATTTTCAAATTTGCGCCAATTGGAAGTCTTTTGAAGTAAAAATGTCCAAAATCCCACCCTCAGCCGTTGGGTGAAAGGTAGCGGGCTGAACCGCATCAGATCCATTGGGGTGGAGAAATTCCAGATCTTCCCGCCGTGGAATAAGCCTACCTTTGATTCCAGCCACTCCAACTTGTTTCCCAGGCCCAGTTCGTGAATCAGGTCCACCATGTCGGTGTCGCTGACGAACAGGTGGTGATAACCCCTTTCCAGCTGCCCGCCGCCAACGGTAAAGGTTGAAGCCTGGCCTGCCAAAAAGGGAGCCCGCTCGAACACCTCTGCCACGTGGCCCTGTTTGGTCAACTCGTATGCTGCCGCGAGCCCCGCCGCACCGCCGCCTATGACGCCTACTTTCATGTCAGATCCTTCAGGTCACATCGTTGGCTGGCCCAGAGAGTTCAGGGGATAGTTCACCGGGCGCCGGATGGCCGGCTTCTGAAACCGGCGCCGGCGAGGCCGGTATGCTGGGCGCCGACGTAAGCTGTTTCAGCGATATGTTTTGAGTCCACAAAAGCGCCAAGCCCACCAGATTGACGGGTAGCCACAAAGCCACCAGATGCAGGAATGCGGCATAGGCTCCAGCCACCGAAGGGTCTCCTCCCATGGCCACCAGGGTGACCTGCGCCACCAGTTCAAAGGGACCTATGCCTCCCATGGCGGCCGGCAATGCCGTGACCAGGTTCGAGGTCGCCGTCAGCAGCAACGCGGCCAAAATAAACACCCAGACCGATGGAAACAATTCGTCCAGGCCAAAGGAAAATCCGACCAGGAAGTACATGGAGCCTTCCAGGAGCCAAATGGGGATTGAGAACAGCAGCAGGACCAGGTGTTTTCCCGGAGAATTTAGGATTCCCAGTCCCTGGATGAAAGCGTGAACCAGGTCTCGAATCTTATGCCTAGCCTGGGCGGTGGGCACCAGCCGCAAAAACCACCCAGTCATGGCGCCGTCGGCGGATGATCTGGCCAGAAGGGTCAACACCAAGAGCGCTGTTAAAAATATGCCTACCACCCCGGCGGCCAATAACGAGGCCGTGCCGCCGGATAGGTTGCCGTAGCCGTGGAACTGTCCAAGCATCAGTAGCAACGGCGCTGTTGCCACCACGAATAACAGCAGGGTCAGTCCGTCGTATACCCGCTCTACCATCACCGTGGCCAGGGCCGTGCTGGCGGAGCAATGCTCCCTTTGTGAGAGATAGTAGGCCCGTACCAATTCCCCCAGGCGGGCGGGCAAGAGGTTGTTTGCCAGATAGCCGATGACCACCACCGGATACAACCGGCCCACCGGGAATGACGCGATGGGAGACAGCAGATACCGCCAGCGGGCTGCCCTGAAATAAACGGCTATGAAATAAAGGGCAATGGCGGGTATGACGTAGAGGTAGTTGGCCTGGCGCAGGGACCGCTGTATCTCAACGAAATCCACCTGGTAGACCAGGATGCCCAGGAATAGCACGCTGGCCCCCACACCGGTCCAAAAGCGCCAATCACGCAAAAACAAGAAATCCGTTCCTCGGGTTAGCCGTCTAGATGTTCCCACGGAATTCAGGCGCCTGGCTTGGCCATTGCGCCCGTTTTAAGAGAATCAAGTATAAATGAGGGAATCTGGGCCAAACAAGGACAATCCAGCCATTCATGGCGCCGTTCCGTGCGTCGTACTACGGCAGATAACTATAATACTTGGAATCGTACCATTCCCGTTCCAGCCGCCGGAACAACCAGTAGTCCAGGGCTTGGGACCAGGATTCACGGCTGGTGGCCGAGGACCGGAAGAAAGTCAGGTCTTTGGTGAATTGCTCTTTGCTGGGGATTCCGCGAAATCCCAAGAATGAACCCTCGGCTTGCCGGTTCTCGTCGGGCCGTCTATAACTTTCGGGAAACCACAGCAGATTTTTAAGGGGTCCGCGCTTTTCGAATTGCGCTAGATATTCGCCGTCCCGGTCGCCGTGCCCCATGGTCAAAAGCCGGGCCGAGGCCGTGGGCGCTTCGGAAACCTGCTTGCAGCTATCGTTGAATCCGTCTTCGGATTTCCCTTTGAAACAGGCGAAAGACAGAGCTCCATCATCCTGGGCATCTCGTACGTACCACTGGAATGGATACCAAACATCGTAGTCCACCACCACTTTTGCATCGGGACTATCTGGAGGATATCGGCTGAACAGGCGGCTGTCCAAATCGTTAAATGTGTCCCGCAAATCGGCCGCGCCCTGGGCGTAGACTAGGATCTCCACGTTGGAGTCGTCGTAGGTGTAGGCCGCCCTGATAGAAGCCCAAACCCCTAAGGCCAGCAAAAATGCCGCCATTCCCAACCCGGCCAGGGCCATACCCTGCCTGGGCGTGGCGATGCGGACCAGGTAAGCGGTGGCCAGGCAGGCGACGGCAAGGCCGGCCAGCAAACCCCAGTGAGACGGACCAAAGGCTTGTGCCTGATTTAGGTAGGAATACAATAGGTAGAGAGCAGCCGCTCCCACCAGGGGCGTTATTAGCAGAATCGCCCATAGGCGGAACGCCACCCGGAAGCTGGCCATTGTCATAGCGTGTCCTCGTGTGGCGACGCGCACCAGGAAAGAATCTCCGAGGGAGCCTACGCTGACGCCAGCTAACAATCCCCAGTGGGATAGCCCAATCGTTTGCTCCTGATCCAGGTAGGAGTAAAGGAGATAGATACCCGTCGCGCCAGCCAGGGTTGCAAGTATCAGAAACCTCCAGGTCTCCCACGCAGCGGCTCGGCGCCACTGCACTCGATTGGCCAGGTCTCCCAGATAGATACCTGCCAGAAATATGAAGGGTAATGTGATATTCACCAAAAGCCAGGGCATCTTCTCGCTGGCTATGGTGTATGCCAGAGTGTTCGCCGTGGCCCACAGCGTTATCGTCACCCCGAAGATACTGCCCTTTTTCAAAAAAAAGATTGCGCCAGCGACTCCGAATATCACCGGCAGGAACTCGTAAACCGAAAGCGCCACGAAGTAGTAGTACCAAGGCTGGTTCCCCCGGGCCACGTCTTGTTGGGCTATCCAATAGCCCATCCCTTGCCAGACGCCGCTGAAGACTCCCGCTGGGTTGGTGAAAAAGGTGGTATACAGGGTGACCCAGATGATGTAGAAGATGGCGGCCATGACCAGCCATCTGCCTCCCAGCCAACGCACACCCAATAATGCAGACGCGGCCAGCGCCGCCAGCAACAGCCCCCCGGCTACCAGGTAGTTCACTGGTATCTCCCCTGGGCCGGCGTCGACCTTCACGCTGCCGGGCAAGATCCAATGGACCACCGCCTCCACATCCACCGCATGGGTGAACATGACCAGATATGCCGCTGTTAACACAGCCGGGACTAGAATCAAAAGGGAGCTTTGCCGCCATGGATGCCTGGTGGCGGCCAAGGCCACCAGCGCCGCCGCGGCCAGGACACCAGCTAGGGCCATGTCTGCGGCGCCGGTGGTTCCGGCCCAGTGTTCCAGCGGCTTGAGGACGGCAACAATGGCGGCCAGAGTAACCGCGACGGGGGCGCCAAGGCGGGGCGCCAGCCAGCGGGTCCAGCTCGCGGAGATGCCTTGGCGGGTACGCCGCTGGGCCAGCCAGCTCAGAACGGCCACCGCCAGCAGTGCGGCTAACCCATGGAACCAAGACGGCCCGGCGAAGATCGGGACCTCCACTATTGGCCCGGCCCACTGGGGAGCGCCGACCAACCCTCCTCCGTCCCCTTCCCGGCTGGCTAGGACCAGCCCCATCGCATCCTGGGCCAGGCTGGACGCGGCCATCCACTGGGGTAGGCTGAGGGTCACCAACATAAGGAAAAACCCTGCCGGGCCCGCCAACTGGGAGAGGCGGACCCGGTTCAGGGCAAACGGCGCCAGTTCGGGCAAGGCCAGCAGGAACGTGATCCCGGCAAAGATCAAGGTCACGATATAGGCGGTTTCCTTGGTGGCGAACATGAACGCAAGAACCGCCGCCGCCAGGAACAAATACCGGTCGCGGCCTTCATGAAAATAACGCCACATCAGCACCAACAGCGCCGCCGCCCAAAAGGCCATGATGATGTCATTGCGGCCGAAACGGCTAAAGTAAAGCAGGGACGGAGACAGGGCCAGCAAGAGTCCGGTGATAAGAGCCCCGCCGCGGCCAATGTGGTCTTTCAGGAAGTAGGGCAGTCCCACCAGCGCCGCACCGAATAGGGCGTACCCCAGCCGGCCGGTGAAGTCGGTGTCGCCGACTAGCCAGAAGATTAGCGCGGTGAATTCTACCTGAAAGGGACCGTGCATCCATGCCGAATGGAAATACTCGTTCCCCTCAGCCAACCGCCAGGCAGCCTGAAGGTGGATGGCCTCGTCATAGTGCATTGTCCGGTCGCCCAATTCCCGGAGCCGCAACGCCAGTGCACCCACCACCAATGCCAAAAATCCAACCTCGGTCCATCCCAGGCGGACATAACCGGCCAGCTTGGGTATCAGGCCCCGTATCGCATTTGACCCGCGGGCGTCATGCATACCGGAAGAGGGCGAAGCACTCATATATGCTTGGTTGCTGATGGGCAAAGGTCCTGTTCAGGGGATTTTTGATCTTGCAGTGGGCCGAAAATCCTGAATGGTCAGGGTAATGTTTCGTATATTATTACGCCGTTGGCGGTGAACGCGGTTCTTAACAAACTGTCGAAACTCGCCAATTTCCCAACTCCGTAACTGGATAATTCGCGGTGACCCAGGTAGACGTAACGCACCTGGTATTTTTCCAGGATCCGCCGAACCTCCTCCTCGTCGTGGCTTTGGTAGACCTTCTTCACGTCGGTCTCACGCCCTTCTAAAGGTTTCGCCGAGCCCCGCCACTGAAGTTCGTGGCCCTTCCAGCCCAGAATGGTGGGCAGGCCGGTGCTGGCGGAAATGCGGCCGTAGTCCGAGTAATCGTTGCCCACCGCTTCGACGACCCTGCCCCACGGCGCGTCGTCTCGCAGCCATTGGATGGCGGCGTATTCCCCGGAATGGCGGCTATTTAAAAACGCCAGCCCGTCCAGGGTGTTGTCGGCCAACGTTCGATTTTGACCCAGCCAGCCGGTGCGGTCCAGCATCGCTCCCGCCGGATAGTATAGCGACCCGAGCACCAGGATGACCAAGACCCCGGTCCATACGTGGCTGCCGACCCGGCCGGCCCGAGTCCAAAGACTGGTTGATGGGGATGTTTTATCCGGCCCAGGGTGGGAAAACCAGTAATAAACCCCGTAGGCCGCCACCAATCCCAGGAGCAGCCAAGCCTGATAGTACACCTTGAATACGGTGTTCATCCGGCGGAATCCCCCGCCGAAGGAGTCCTCCACGTAAAACAATTCAGCGCCGGTCATGAGGAAGAAAGCGGCGGCAAATAGGATCAACGGGAAAACGGCGGCTGGTTCCAGATCTAGCCGGGACCGGCGGATCGCGCTGTAACCGGCCACGGCCACCAGCGCCAATCCCGGCAGGACCCAGATGGTTCGGCGCGCCACCTCCACCACTGCCGCTCCACCTTCGCCGGTGAACAGCGTCCAGACCGAGATAGCAGCGATCCACAGAGCCAGCGGCGCCAGCGCGGTCAATCCGATGGCCAGGGCAGCAGGCGCGTCATGCGGTGAGTCAGCGGTACTCGAACCATTACTATGAGATGTCCGCAAGATGGACCTAATGCTCAACCTGGTAAACCCTAGACTCCCCAACTGTCGCAAAACGAAGGAAACGCCCAAGAAAGAGAACAAGCCCATCACCAAGAAGAAGAGGAAGGGCCGGGTAGGGTAGTCCTGTAGGGGCAATATCCCAGAAGCCTGGGACCCGAAGCCCAGGTAAAAGGGTAAAAACATGGCCACCGACATTGCCAATAGAGGCGCGAACATAACGGTGGCGTGGGCACAGGCTAGGGCCAGGTTGCCTTTCCGGGCGGCATAGCTTCTGGCCAGGATCACGGCTAGTAGAATCCCGGCAAGCAACGGAAAGTCCCACGTGTTGATAAACGCCAAGGACCCCACGAAAAAGGCCACCGCAAGCGATTCCAACGGCCGTCTCCTTAGCCAACCCAGTCCCGGCGCATCCACGGTCAGAAACAGGTTGAGACACAGGGACAGGCCCAGGACCATGAAGGGCAGCGCCAATACGTGGGGGTGAAGGTCGCCCAGTAAAAAGCTGAAAAATGGGAATTCGGTGATGGTATAGTCCAAGCTCCGGCCGTCGGCCACGGTGTCGATGACTCGGGTGGCCCGCCACCACCACCAGGTATCGCTGGGGAAGATGCCAGAAGCCGCCCCTCCCTCTAGCCCTTTTATCCCGACCCAATCCCAAAATCCAGCCGTCCCCCACCCCCGCACTTTGAGGAACTCCAGGACCCCTTCCAGGTTGCCCAGCAAAATGATCACCACTGGCGCCGCCAAGGCAAACCTTCGTGCCCGGGGCAAGCTAGCCTTGGTCAGGCGCACCAGGTTGTATAGCAAACCCATCGAGCCGGCGGCCAACAGGGCTGGGATCAAAGATATCGCCAGGTTGTAACCCACCGCCGGCGAGATTCCTGACAGCTTTACCACCATTGCCATGGTGAAATGCCCGAAATAGTAGTAACTGATGGGCTGGCCGGCCAGCCAGGGGTCTTCTGGAGGAAAGTAGCGGCTTTGCAGAATGGCGTTAAGAAACCCGAAATCCATGGGCTTCTCAGTGTGGGAGATGGCCGGAGATCCGGAGGTGATGACGGCCCACAGCACGAAGAACAGCAGAAACACGGCCTCGCTGGCAGCCAAGAACCGCCATTCTGCTCTGAAAAACGACCCAATCCTATGAGCATGGCTTTTGAACACCAAGGCGGATACCACGGCGCATACCGCCAGTATCCCAAATATGGTGAAACGGGTGTTGGGGATGAGCTGGGTCAAACCCAAGAGCCAGAGGGCATAGGAAAATAGTATCAACGCCAGGGGTTTGGCGACGGTGAATCCCCGGTCGGACAATCGGTGAAGCAGGACGAATGTAAGCGGAAATACCAGCAGACCCAGCAACTCGACGGCTAACAGCCAAACAAAAGCGTCGAACACGTTTCATCAAACCGGGAATGTATTTCTGGACTGCCAGCCGCCACCAACTGGGCCACGTCTTATAGAACGAGAGAGAACGGTTAGGCGGATCAGGAGACCGGCGCCAGCAGGGATTCGATGAAATCCTCGGTGTCGAATGGCGCCATGTCATCGAGGCCCTCGCCGGTGCCGATGAACAGGATGGGAATCTCCAGTTCCTGGGTGATCGCCAGAGCTATGCCGCCGCGGGCCGTTCCGTCTAGCTTGGCCAGGAAGATGCCGGTGCACCCAACGGCTTCTTGAAACGCCTTTGCCTGGGCCAAGCCGTTGTGGCCGGTGGTGGCGTCTAGGGTGAGGATCACCTGGTGTGGCGCCGCCGAATCCAGCTTGGTCAAAACCCGGTGCACCTTTTTCAACTCTTCCATCAGGTTTGACTTGGTGTGCAACCGGCCGGCCGTATCCACGATCAACACATGGGCGCCCCTGGCCTCGCTTGCTTTATAGGCGTCATAGGCCACCGCGCCGGGGTCGGAACCGGCCTGATGGCTGATAACATCTACGCCCACCCGTTCGCCCAGGATCTCCAATTGCTCACTCGCGGCCGCCCGGAAGGTATCGGCCGCGCCTAAGACGACCTTTTTACCGGCCTGCTTGAAGTGGTGAGCCAGCTTGGCGATGCTGGTGGTCTTACCCACGCCGTTCACGCCCACCATCAGGATCACGTAGGGAGTCGGGCCGTCCTCGTCATCCAACCAAATGTCCGGAGATTCCTGGTTCTGCAGGTCTCGGGTCAATGACTCTTTCAGGTGAGCGAACAACTCGTCGGGCTCCGCCAGTTGCCGGCTGTCCACCCGGTTCCGCAAGTCTTCGATGAGGCCTTGGGTGGTGGACACTCCCACGTCGGCGGAAATGAGGATCTCTTCCAATTCATCCCAAACGGCATCGTCCAGCTTGGAAGATTGCAAAAGGCCCAAAATACGCCCAAACCAGCGTTCCTGGCTGCGCTTGACCCCTTCGCGGGTCTGCTTTTGATTTTCCTCTTTGTTGCGTTTAAACAGGCCGAACATGAGCCACCAACTGGGGTAAGGGTAGCGAAATCGATCTTTGATTCGCCGCAAGTTGGATATGGTCCGAATAATGGTGCATCGTGCCTAGGATGCGTTGATCGTCAACCGGTGGCCGGACGAAATGGAGTATATGGGTGGAATCCCGTGATTGATCGGGTGATATAGGTTTTAGACGGATTCCCCGGTTTGGGCCTCCAATCTGTCTAAAGCATCGGTTGCGGCGGCTCGTTCTGCGTCAGCCTTCTTTCCGCCTTGACCTCGGCCGATAACTTCGCTTTCAACCAAGACATCCACATTGAACCACGGATCGTGATCCGGCCCTTCGCTGGAGGCTAATTCGTAGTGTGGCGAGGCGCGGCCCGTTCCCTGAATGATTTCTTGAAGGCGGGACTTGGGGTTGTCCGGCGCCGTTCCCTTTTGAAAGAAATGGTCCAGTTCCGGGGCCATGACGCGCAAGATGAAACTGCGGGCGGCTTCGAAGCCCTGGTCGAGGTACACCGCGGCCACCACGGATTCCATGGCGGCGGCCAGAGTGGATTCCCTGTGACGGCCTCCGGTGGCATCCTCCCCTATTCCCAGCAGCAGATGATCACCCAGGCCCAGGCGCGAAGCAATCTTGGCCAGGCTTTCTCCGCAAACCAGGTTCGCGCGGGCCTTGGTGAGGTCGCCTTCGGAGTGGTTCGGCAGGGATTCGTATAGCCGGGTGGACACCGCGAGTTCTATGACGGCGTCGCCCAGGAATTCCAAGCGTTCATAGGAGTCCGACGGGCTTCCGCCTTGCTCGTTGACATAAGAACGGTGAACCAGGGCTTGCTTGAGAAGCCCTGGTTCACGAAATTTAACGCCTAAATCCGCTTCTAGGATACGGTTTGCCAAATACTACCCCTTGATCACCTCATGGGGCCACGGCGGCTGCGGACGCTTGATCTCGCCCACGTGATCGAACTCGCTGATCATATTGCTCAACGAGTCGTAGATCTCGCTCGCCTGCTCTTCGGGCGGGATAAACATTTTCACGAAGGCGGCCTTGCCATTGGGGGCGACAAACGTGGGCACCCCGAACGCTCCGTGCTCTTCCACCGCTTTTGTGTGGCTGTCCCCAATCACCTTTAACAGATCAGGGTCCGCCTGGTCCTCCAGGAAACGGGCCAGGTCCAGGCCGGCTGTCTGAGCCGATGCCTTCATGACCTCGGGATCATTCAGGTCTGCTTTTTCCTCATGGCGGGCCTTCAGCAGGGCGATAAAGAAAGCCTCGAAGGCCTCTTTACCCTGGCGTTTTGCTGCCAGACCCGACCGGTGGGCCAGGAAAACCGGGTCGGTCCCGTCTATTACATCCGGCTTTTCCCAGACCTTTAGTTCCGCATCTTTGTCGGCGTTGACTTGAGCCAAGGCGAAGGGCTGCCAGTCCACCTCGACCTTGGAACCCGTGCTTGACTCCACTTTTGCCAGCCACATGGCGGCATTGTACACGAAGGGTCAACGGAAGTCGTAGTAGGTGGTGAATGCTGCTTCAACCATAAATGCGCCTCCTACGGTCGCTATTTTGGCGGTCGCCGGTTTCGGCAGCCGCTCGATTGAATTTTAGCTAACAGCGTTAGGGTTGTCAAAGCTGCCAAAGGTAACCTCCCGCCGAACCGCCTATCTCCGTGACCCTGGCCGAAACAAACCGTGTTTGGCGGGACTCTCCAACCGGCGGACAGCCGTTTGTCTGGGCGCTGGACCACGCCTGAAAACAGGGGTCCAAAAGGGCTGTTATGCTATAATGTACACAATCGGAGGCCCTCCACGGACAAGCTCCCGAACATCGAAAACCCCTTGAATCTTATCCAGCGAAACACCAGCGGCGGCAACCTTTTGCCATTGAAAGCCCTTCGCCGCCGGGTGTTGCAACAACCTGTTCCCATCTATCTGGTGGGCGGACCGGTTCGCGACGCCCTGTTGGGACGGCCATTCAATGATCTGGATTTTTCGGTGGAAGGCGACGCACAGGCTCTGGCCCAATGGCTGGCCGGCGAGATTGGCGGCAAAACGGTTTTTCATCCTAGATTCGGCACCGCCACCGTGATAGCCACTGAATCGCGAACCGACCTGGTGATGGCCCGGCGGGAGACCTATGCCCATCCGG
Source organism: Dehalococcoidia bacterium (assembly GCA_034428715.1). Classification (GTDB taxonomy): domain Bacteria; phylum Chloroflexota; class Dehalococcoidia; order Lucifugimonadales; family UBA3495; genus Io17-Chloro-G2. The sequence continues at coordinate 11,321 of DAOUHE010000178.1, forward strand.
GCGCTCTGCCCCAGGTGACTCCAGGTGGCATCCGGGAAGATTTGGCTCGGCGCGATTTTTCCATCAACGCCCTGGCGATACCATTGACGGGAGACCCGCCGCCGGACCCAGGTCAACGGGTTTTGGATAATTGGGAAGGTCTTGATGACCTGCGTTCGGGTGTGGTGCGCATCCTCCATGATGAAAGTTTTATCGACGACCCCACCCGGGTTTTCCGGGCTATTCGCTATGAGCAACGCCTGGGTTTTCGGATTGAAGAAAGGACCCTGGCCCAACTGAAAAACGCGGTGGACCACGGCTTGGTCGCGAACTTGAGCCCAGACCGGCTACGCCACGAAGTTCAGAGAATCTTTGAGGAAGAGGATCCCGGATCAGCGCTCGCCCGCTGTTTGGAATTGGGAGTTTTGCAGGCGGTTCATTCATCTCTGGGCAAACTGGCATCCCTGGGCAAACTGGCATCCCTGGGCAAATTGGCATCCCTGGGCAAACTGGCCCTGAGCAATCTGAATGCATTAGAGCCGTTGACCGTCAAAATGGATGAGACCGGATCGGAAAGATCGATGGTCTACCTATCGGCGATAGTTTCATGCCTTTCCCGGCAGGAAGGGGAGGCGTTGATCAGCCGCTTGAACATGCCCGAGGCTTGGCGCCGGGTGGTCCGCGACACCATCCACCTCCAAGACATCACGGATGATTTAAACGATGAATCCCTTTCTGGCTCGCAGTTGGCCCGTCTTCTGGAAAGCCTTTCTAAAGAAGCGGTGTCGGCTCTGTGGTTGACCAATGGGAACAATACCGTTTGCCAAAATTTGCACCGTTATTTTACCGAATTGCGCTACGTTGAGCCGGCCCTAGACGGACAGGACCTGCTGCGGCTCGGAGTGCCGCCGGGACCGCTGGTCGGCCAAATATTGGGCCGTTTGCGCGACGACGCGTTGGATGGACGCGTTACCACCGAAGCCGGTCAACGGCGGCTGGTGGAGGAACTTATGGCCGAATCCAACGCTAACGTTGGGGCCAAGGCCATCAGGGATGCCCCTCATGGATGAGGAATTGGAAGAGGAAACCTGTGTGATCTGCGGGGACGCCCTGGACGAAGTGCACCAGGCGACGTGCCAATTGTGCGGCGGCAAGTTTCACCAGCCATGGAATGAGGAAAGCCAGGTGCCTCAGTGCGGCCGGATAGGCAGCCACGAAGAGGCATTGGCCATAGTGTTCCTCTGCGATGACTGTTTTTACGGTCGCAGGCCCTGAATAGCTGTCAGCTATCAGCCGTCAGCATTCAGCTTTTCTCGATTTATCCGTGATCCGGCCGTCTTAATTTGCTGAGGGCTGAAAGCTGAGCGCTGACAGCTCAAAAAATTGAGGTAGTTGCCCATGAAAGCTGTATACATTGAAGCCCATGGCGGCCCAGAGGTTTTGACCTATGGAGAAAGGCCTGATCCCTCGGTTGGCCCCAATGAAGTCCGAGTGAAAGTGATGGCGTCAGCCTTGAACCGGTTGGACCTCTACACCCGGGCAGGGGAAAGGGGTTTGCAACGGGAGTTCCCGCCGGCCCTGATATTGGGCGGGGATTGCGCCGGTGAGGTCATAGAGGCCGGCGCACAGGTGACCGGGCTCAAGACCGGTGACCGGGTGGTGGTCAACCCAAAGATCACCTGCCAGCAATGTCCCGCCTGTCTTGCCGGACGCGACGACCTTTGCCCACGCCCCAGGTTCATGGGCAGTGCTACCGATGGCAGCTACGCCGAGATAGCGGTTGTGCCCGCGGCCAACGCCCACCCGTTAGCCGATGGGGTTTCCTACGAACAGGCCGCCGCCGTTCCCACCACGTTTCTTCCGGTGTGGAATATGCTGGTTCGCCGGGGTCAGCTCAAGCCGTGGGAGACGGTTTTGGTGTTGTCGGCTTCCGCGGGAGTGGGAACTGCCGCGATTCAGGTGGCCAAACATGTCATCGGCGCCCGGGTCATCGCCACCACCAGCACGGCCGAAAAAGCGGCCAAGGCTAAGGAGCTGGGGGCCGACGAAGTCATCAACTACAACGAGGAAGACATCACCCAGCGGGTTCGCGCGCTCACTGACGGAGGCGTGGACATGGTGGTGGACCACGTCGGGGCAGATTTCTTTGGCAAGGCGTTTAGCGCGGTAAAACCCGGTGGCCGCTACGGCATCTGCGGCGCCACCACGGGCATTCGAACCGAGCTGCATCTGGGCCTGCTATTCAGCCGCCAGATAGATGTCTTTGGCGCGTTCATGGGGACCAAGGAGGACATGCGGCAGATAGTGGCCGTGCTAAACCAGGGAGGCATAAATCCGGTGGTTGACAGAGTGTTCCCCCTGGAAGAAGCCGCCGCCGCCCACCGGGCCATGGAAGAAACCAATTTCTTCGGGAAGTTGTTGCTCAAGCCGTAGGAAACTCCGGTAAACGGCTAATGTATTCGTGGACGGGGTCTGGGTCCCATGGATTTAGTTCGCCTTTGGGACAAAGGGAAGTAATCCGGCTATTTCCTGCTAAATTATGTGATGGGGAGGTGATGTCGAATGGATTTAATCAACCGTTTGCTAGATCTCGTTCAGCAGGCTCTTGGAGAGCTAGACAGTCCCGATTGCAGGGTTAGCAGCGCCATCCGGAAAGCCACCAGGATTGCTATTTTACGAAATGACTATCCTAATCTCCTGTGGCGACGTTCATAGATGATTTCCGTTAGTGATTCAGAGGCCAACCTGCGCCTCCGCGAGGAGGTTGTTCCTCACTTCACAAAGCAAGAGTTTTCAGTAATGATTAAACGGATGCGCGAGGGATTCGTCGAAGAACGTAGAATCTTAAATGTAGTAGATGAAGGGCGAGATGGGATAAGACTCGTAGATAACCAAAATATCCGTATTTCACCCGTTCCTGAGATCGAAGAGCAAATAGAACGTTACACCAGATTGGCGGCGAACGCCTCACCGCCAGACGGCCTACATCCTGTTGACCTGTATTTCACAGCCCAGGCCTACTCTAAAACACGTTCCACCTACGAGGCACTGATTGGGCAGGATCGCGGTGTGCTTGCCCGCATAGCGACCAGAGTCCATGAGTACCTCAGCGCCACTGAGAAGCAACTGATTTACGGACAGATCAACTCTGATATTTTTGAGCGAAATCGTCAGTACGTTGATGGGAAATTGGCCGCGATTTCCCCCGAAGCACTAGAGCAGTTCATAACGGTCTATCGACGCCTGGGTGAAGGGGATCCAGAGGCCAGAAGCCAGGCTCTAGGTTCCTGTCTTCGAATCCTAAAATCCTTGGCTGACAGCCTATACCCGCCGCGTGAGCTACCTGTAGTTGGAACTGATGGTAAATCAAGAGACCTTACCGATGAGAAATATATAGCTAGACTGTGGCAGTTTGTATCTGATCGGGTTGGGACGACCAAGGCAGGGGGATTACTACTCGCTCAGGTAAACGATCTGGGTTCTCGAATTGACCGCCTCTACGGCTTGACGAACAAAGGAGTTCATGCCGAGATTTCAGAATTTGAAGTTAATCAGAGTGTCATCCAAACCTACTTGTTGGCAGGCGATCTACTCCGCTTAACTGACCAAGATTCCGCAGTTTATAGCTGAGTAATTGAAATTCGCTTCGGGAAAACATTCAGGTGTCATCGACCGAATCAAGGTCCGAGACAGTAAAAATGCCTACGAGGAATCGCCCCTCTTCTTCTCCAACCGCTTCCCGTGGAAAAGGTACTGCTCGGAGTAGCCTCCGTAGCGGCCGAAGTGATTCTGTGCCCACTCGAGGAGGACTTTATCGGAAGGCGTTTTTTGGTCTGGGAAGTACCATTCGGCCAGCGCCCGCCGGATCCAAACGTCTATGGGGAACGCCTCCAGCTTTTCCAGGGAAAAGACGGCGATGCAATCGGCGATCTTTGAACCGATACCCTTACACTCCATCAGGCGCTCTTTTGCCTCCGGATATGGGGCCACCGTGAGCTCGTCCAGGTCCAGGTCCCCTTCCAGCACCCGCCGGGCGGCCTGGTCGACGTAGGGCGCGCGGAAACCCAATCCCAGGCGGCGAAGCTCCATCTCACCACCCTCGGCTAGGTCAGCGGGTTTGGGGAAGGTATATCGAACCTCCCCATCCATTTGCAGGGGCTCGCCGAAGGTCTCGGACATCTTTTCCATCAACCCGTGGATGCGGGAGATGTTGTTATTGGCGGAACAGATGAAGGCGATCAGGCATTCCCACGGCTCCGTCCGCAAAATTCGCAGGCCGGGGTAATGGTCCACCATGGCGGCGACTCTCCGGTCCTGCTTTATCTCCGCGTAGATCGCCGGCAGATCGTCATCCAGCCGGAAATAATCTTCAAGCATGGGTACCAGGGATTCTTCGGCCGAGGGTTGGGAACGGAACTCGAACCCGCCGCAGGTCTGGCGCATCTTGATGAAATTGCCCCGCACCACGCCGGCGTACCAATCTCCGTCCAGCCGCCACCGGTGGGCCTGTCCACTCTCCAATGAGGATGCCAGGTCGAAGGGCTGGTCCGTCTTTATCTCCACACTCACCACCTCTCTACCCATATTCGCGCTGGTATTCCCGGGATTTCGCTGCTCGTGACCTAGCCGTTCGAACCTATCGGATCCAATCGGCTGTGAGTTCGCCTACTGTATAAACGCTGCTGGGTTTTAACGTGCACGGCGGAATGGACTGCAAAAAAGCCCCTCCGTAGGACCGCCCGGTGATCCGCCGGTCGAGCACGACGATGCTCCCTTTGTCACCTTTGTTGCGAATCAGCCGGCCGATACCCTGGCGGAAACGCAGCACGGCGTGGGGTATAGAGAACTCTTGAAACGGGTCCTGGTATTGCTCGGACCTGGCTTTAAGGATGGGATCTGTGGGGACCCCGAACGGCAGGCGGGTCAATACCAGGGACTTGAGGACCCCTGGCGGAAGATCTACACCCTCCCAGAAGCTGCTGGTCCCCAATAAGACGCTGGCGGGGTTGGCGATGAAGCGGGATATGAGCTGTTGGGGCGACCCATCCACGCTCTGGGCCAGGACCTCGATCCCGTCGGCAATCAAGCGGGTGCGCAAACGCTGGGCCACCGCCCGCAGCGCCGAATATGACGTAAAAAGAGCCATGGTATGGCCGTCAAGTGTCTTGCCTAAGTTTCCCAGCACCCTGGTGATGGCATCCAGGTAACCATCCTGGTTGGGATCGGGCATGTCGTCGGGGATCAACAGCAGAGCCGCCTTCTGATAATCGAACGGTGACCCCACCAGCAATTCTTCGCTTTCTTCGGGCATGCCGGTACGGTGTCGGATGAACTCGAAGTTCGACTGGGTGCTAAGGGTGGCGCTGGTCAGCACCACGCTGTCCAGGGGCTCGAACAACTGCTCGGCCAGGGTAGGCCCCACCTCTAAAGGCGCCGAATTGAAGGAAAGATCGCCGCCGCTCCGGTCTCGAGAGATACCGCGGGACATCCAGTGGATCGCGTGGGGGTCATTCCCTTCCAATATCGAGTCCAGCCGAAGGCGAAGTTGGTCTAGCTTGTCCTGGATGTTGCCCGCCTCCATGGCCAGCGTGGGCCCGTCTGCTGGTCCGGTCAAAGGGTCAGTCTGCAGGAAACGGCCCAGGCGCTCCAAACTTTGAATGGTCTGCTGGATCACTGCGCCGCAGTTCTCCCAATCCAGTGATAATTCGCCCCATTTTGGGCCGTCACGGGCGTCTTGGCCGGTAGAATTGTTCTGGCTCAACAACAACTGGCCTTGGCCTTCGTCCCGGCCCTCCCGAGTCTGGCCGAAAAAGCGCTCCGCGGCGGACCAAAACCTGGCCCAAACCTCCCTCAAGCGGGGCGCGGCTCCCTCGACATCACCAACCAGTTTCTCGGATTCTTGCCGCACCGGCGACGCCATCCCTTCGGCGGCCATGGCCAAGCGCAACTGGGTGATAAGACGGCCGTGGGACTCCAGGGTGTCATCCAGGCCCTCCGGTTCAACCTTAAAGCCCAGTTGGCGGGTGGCAGCGTCTTCCAGATTGTGGGCCTCGTCGATGATCAGATGTTGGTAGTCGGGGATCAATCCGCCGCCCAGGGCCAGGTCCGACATCAACAGGGCGTGGTTGACCACGATGATATGGGCTTGTTCGGCCCTTTCCCGGGCGGTCCTTAGAAAGCAAGTGCTTCCGTCTCGAAGGCCGGGGCACCAACCGCCCTCGCCGGCCGATACCCGGCTCCAGGTGAAGGCGTCCCTTCCGGATAGGTTGATCTCAGCCCGGTCACCGCTGACTGTATCCTGCAGCCAGACCGAGGTTTTGCCCAGCAGCCGGGCGTCATCGACGCTGGGCGAATCGGCCGATGCCAGGAAATTCCACCGCCGGAGGCACAGATAATTGGTGCGGCCTTTCAAAAGGGCGGCTTTCACCGTTCCTTTGCCGACCAACTCCGCTTCCTCTAACACGCGGATCATGGCGGGAATATCTTTGTTGATCAGCTGCTCCTGGAGGTTGATGGTGTTGGTGGAGATGACCACGCGTTGCCCCTTTGACAGGGCGAATAAAGCTGCAGGCAGCAGATAAGCCATGGATTTGCCAACGCCGGTCCCTCCTTCCACCACCAGGTGCCGGCCCTGGTACATGGCATTTGTCACCGCAGCTAGCATTTGCTCCTGTTCCGGCCGGTATTCGAAGCCCTCGAAGGCGCGGGAGAACGGACCGTTGGAGCTGAGTAGTTTGCTTATCTTTTCTCCGTCCAGAGAGGACAGCGTGTGATCGGCGCGGCGTTTTTCCACCTGGCCCAGCCTGGAACCAATACTTTCCAAGTCCAAGCCGGTAAGTCCAAAGACAGAGGGTGTGCCCGCCTGGCCGTTGTCCGTTGATTCCAGCCCCATGAGAAGCGGCGCTATGGACCAGTTGCTGCGTTGGGCCAGGTTGGCCAGATAGGCCAGCAGCCCAGGGTCAAGCTCCGCCGCTTCCCGCAACAAAGCCAAAAATACCTGCTGAGTTGCCTTGGCGTCGTCCAACGCTCGATGGGCCCGGTCGTGAACCACACCGAAATGGGCGGCCAGAAACCCCAGGGAATATTGAGAAGTGCGGGGCAACAATACCGACGCCAGGTCCCAGGTGTCGTAGGCGGTATTTGCCAGGGCCAGGTCGTGGCTGGTCAAGAAGCGGAGATCGAAGGCGACGTTGTGGCCGATCACCGGGCTGGACCCGATGAAATCCTCGAAATCACGGGCCACGCTGGAAAACAACGGAGCACGGGCTACCTGGTCGGGAGAGATACCCGTTAGGCGTTGGACGAAATCTGGTATGGGCCGGGCCGGGCGGATGAACGTTTGAAAGGTGTCTATGGCTAGGCCGCCCTGAAACTTGACCGCGCCAACCTCGATGATCGAGTCTTTAGCCGAATCAAGGCCGGTGGTTTCCAGATCTAGGGCCACGTGGACCTGCTGCAAAGGATCCGGCGCCCCGTATTTTAACCCCATTACACTCCCATCCCTTCTGCCCTGAAGTTGCCATCGCCACTTCACTGAATCAAGCTATGGCCGACACCAGCGGCCTGACGTCTGCCAAAAGGCATTGCCCTGGTCTGGCGCGTAGAGATGTCCTAGGTTTATCGTAGCCCAAAGATCAGGGCCGTCCAAAATTCCTACGGAGGCGTGGGTTGATCTCACGTCCTCCTAATCCGGGTTATCCGATGCCATATAAGGGCGAAGGCGGCCGGACCGCAATCCCACCGCAGGGTAGAATGCGCCTGCGTGTAGGGCTGCCAGGAATTCAGCCTCGTTGTTTATCTCATCCCGAAACGCGGTGACGAACTTGCCGATCCCGTGGATAGAATGGGCGTCGCTGCCGCCGGTCACCGGCATTCCCAACAGGCCGGCAACACCCATGGCGAATGCGTTTTCATTGTCTGCGGTGCCGCCGTTGGCAACTTCGACGGCGTCTGCTAACTTGAACACCGGGTGCCGTAAAGCTTCTTCCGGCGTTTTAGGGATCACGTCGTTCTCGCCCGGATACAAAAGGGCCCGAGCCCGTACCGATTGGCTCAACACCGCGCGGAATGGATGAGCCGTAACTACGAAACCGCCCATGGCCCGGGCGGCTTTCGACAAAACCTCTGCTTTGTGAAACCCAGGCTGATATTGGTCCACGCCAAAGGCCAGCATATGGCCCATGTCGGTCTCCACTTCGGCTGCCCGGATCAGGACCACACTGTGTTGGTCGGCGTACCGCCGGAATTCGTGCCGGTCCCATGGGCCGCTATGCTCCGTCAGACATAGGCCCCGCAGTCCCAGGCTTTCCGCTTCTAGGATCAAATCTTCGGGAGATAGGCTACTGTCGCTGCTCCCCTTGGTGGTGTGGATATGTAGGTCAAATAATCGGGCCATTGATTAGCTTTCAGCCTTCAGCTATCAGCACTCAGCCATTGGATACTAAGGATCAACGGGCGGCTCGCCGAAAGCTATATATGGACCAGTAGGAAGTGCGCGGCCTTTCTAGGAGGCTGAGCGCTACCAGTGGGTACTCACCGCAAGCTGACAGCTGAACGCTGATGGCTCATTCAGTCTAAGTTCAGGGGCGGTTTCCGTCAACCAGTGGCGGTCTTTTTAGCGCAAGTCCGGTTGCGGTTTGGCGCCCGAAATCGCTTCAAGATTCAAAGGGATGAGCGGGCCGTTCATTCGGCAGCCGCTAACAACTCTGGGAATTGTTCCAGGGAGAGGGCCTCGCCGGTGGACTCGAAGTGGTTGAGCAGCAGGCGGATGTCGTTTGGTACGGGACGGGTTTCGCCTGTCCTAGAATCGTAGCCCACGTATATGGCCTGAATGGTTGTTAAAAGCCGGTCTGAGGCTTGCGGATATATCTCAGCATCCAGCGTCAGGCTGGTATTGCCGATTTTGGCCACCCCAACGAAGATTTCCAGGTCATCTTCAACCCTGGCAGGGGCTTTGTACTCTATCGTTATCTTTACGACAGCGCTGTCGAAGTAACCCCGTTGGGCTATCCGGTAGATGCTGAACCCCAGGTTTCGGAAATACTCCGCCTGGCCCACCTCCAGGTAGTTCAGGTAGGCCCCGTTGAACACGATGCCCTGGGCATCGCATTCCATCCAACGGACCCGGAGGCTGGTGTGAAATTTGAAGTCGGTTTTGCTCATATTGCTCCTAACGCGATCAGCTAAATGGGGTGGCGGCTTCCCCACATTGGGGTGATTTCCCAGTGGCCCGGATTCGATAGGCCGGGCAAAATCTACATACGGCGGGCAATTGGCTGGCCGCCATAACTAAATATGCCTGCCAGGTTGCCTTATGAAAACATTTCAGTCAAACCTGCTGGTCAGATTTTCCGTGGTTAGCTTTGTGGTCATGGCGGCCATCGCCGTGGTCTTGGCCGTGATTTTGTCCGATAAGATCCGGTCCGACGCCGTTGAGGACCTGGTGGATGAGGCGGTTGGCACATCCACCGGGCGCCTATTGGACAACATCACCCTTGAGGATTTGGAAACGCCCATGGTTGGCCAGCGGTATGATGATTTCCATGAATTCGTGCAGCGGTCAATCGTCTCGGCCCGCACCGCCCGGGTGAAGCTTTGGTCGAAAGACGGCACGGTTATTTTCTCCAACGACCCAGACGGGGTTGGAGAGAAATTCCCGGCCAAGGAAAATCTTCTCATAGCCCTCGCCGGCGAAAACGCGGTGGAGATAAAGATGCCCAACGACGCTGAAAACCGGCGGGAAGCCGAATTGGGCAGCCTGATGGAAGTTTATACGCCCATCGTTTTTGAAGGCTCCTCTGAACCCCAGGGCGCCTTTGAGATCTACCAATTTTACTGGCCCACCGCTCAGCGGATAAACTACCTTCAGAGATGGGTGTTCTGGCTGATCGGAATTGGGTTTAGCGTGTTGTATGCCGCCCTGGTCTCCATAGTTTGGGGCGGTTGGAAAACCATAAAGAGCCAACAGATACTACTGGAGACATTTAATGACAACCTGGCCCAACAAGTCGAAGATAGGACAGCCGAGTTGGAGTCATTCAGCTACACAGTCTCCCACGACCTCCGGGCGCCCCTGGACCGCATCAGCGGATTTAGCCAAACGTTGTATGACGATTATTGCGGCGTCCTTGACGAAGATGCCAAATATTACCTGGAGCGAGTCCTGGCGAATACTCATAATATGGCCAATCTCATCGACGGCCTGTTGCAGCTTTCAACCCTTTCCCGCACTGAGTTGGATGCCTTTTCAGTTGACCTCAGCAGTATGGCAAGTGAAATAGCGGAAGGCCTGAAAATGGGAAACCAGAACGGGAAGTTGAATTTGTCATCGAAGACCGGTTGGTGGCTACGGGTGACTCCCAATTGCTGAACGTCGCATTGGATAACCTGCTGAGAAACGCTTGGAAATACACGGGAAAGCGCGACAAGGCGATAATCGAGTTCGGCGCTCTTTCGGACAATGGTATGACGACCTACTATATTCGCGATGACGGAGCTGGGTTCGACATGGCCCATGCCGATAAGCTTTTCGGGCCTTTCCAGCGGCTGCACGGGGATACTGACTTTGAGGGCCATGGCATTGGCCTGGCCACGGTGCAGCGGGTAGTCCAGCGCCACGGCGGAAAGATCTGGGCCGAATCAGAGGTAGACCGCGGCGCCACATTTTATTTTACCCTTGATCCCTGCGGCAACGGTTCGGCCGACGGGTAACCCCACGCGTCGCAACCAATTATCCCGTGTTACGTTGCTTGGGACTTGCGGGCGCCTGGCCTGGGCCAGAATTTAAGGTTGTCCTCCCGGCGGGCTATACCCTAAAGAATCCAGGTACTCAAGGTCTTGTGGGGTGAGCTCGGCAGTCTCCAGCAGGGAGGGCCGCCGCTCCATGGTCCGCCGCAAAGATTCCCGCCTCCTCCACTTATCGATCTCTGCGTGATGTCCTGACCTTAATATCTCCGGTATCCCCATATCCCGGAATTGGGCAGGGCGGGTATACAGGGGATGTTGCAGCAACCCGGAGGAGATAGAGTCCTGGGTGACATTTTCCATGGAGCCTACCACACCCGGCACCAACCTTGAGATGGCGTCGATCATCACCATGGCGGCTAGTTCGCCCCCCGTCAGCACGAAATCGCCGATGCTGACGTCCCGAGTGATGAGATGCTTCCGGACCCGTTCGTCCACGCCCGCGTAGTGGCCGCAAATCAGCACCAACGAAGTGGAGTTGGCCAACTCCTCGGCCACTTTCTGGGTGAAGAGCTGTCCCTGGGGCGATAGCAGGATCACTTCGGCGTCTAAGCGTTCGCCGGGCGTAAGATCCGCCAGCGCCCCTTCCACTGCCTCGAAGATGGGTTCGGGTTTCATCACCATGCCGGGGCCGCCGCCAAACTGGGTGTCATCGGCGGTGCCGTGGGCATCATGGGTGTAGCCGCGGATGTCGGTGACCTGGATGGAGATCAGCCCACGTTGGCAGGCCATGCCCACCATGCTGTCGGCCAACGGACCAGGGAAGGATTGGGGGAAGAGGGTTAGTACGTGGTAACGCATTCTTCGACCGCTCTGAACCGCTATGGGACAACCGGGTCCGGTAACCGGACCCCTGTTAGGGAGACGATGCCGGACCCGTGACGACTCATTTGGTGAACCATATCCCGGATGTGGGATCAGGCGACCGGCTGGGGGATTTTCGATGTGAGTTTGTTGATAAAGGCTTCGCCGCCTTTCATGACCAGTTTGATCTTTTCCCGGTCCCGCAACACCGCGATATTCTTCAACGGGTCTCCGTCGATCACCAGTAGGTCGGCCAGCTTGCCAGCCACCACGGTGCCGATCTCATGGTCCAGGTCAACACACTCGGCGGCCCAGCCGGTGGCGGCCTGAATGGCCTGCATGGGTGTCATGCCCCGCTCTACAAGCAACTCCACTTCCCGGGCGTTGTCTCCATGGACGAACCCCCCGGCGTCTGTGCCGGCGACAACCTTTACGCCGGCAGAGAGAGCCAGGTGGAGGCTTTCTTGGTGGACCTTCATGAGAGAACTGGCCCGCTGGATCATATGGGGCGCGCTGACCGTAGAATGGAACTCGTAAACCTCAAAGGTGGGGACCAAGAATACGCCGTTGCCGGCCATCATCTTTAGCAGATCCGGCTCGTCGGCCAGATAACAGCCGTGCTCCACCGAGCCCGCGCCATGGGCGATAGCCATACGGAGTCCTGGCCCGCCCACCGCATGGCACATGGTGCGCCTGCCTAGCGCTTTGGCTTCCTCGACCAGGGCTTTCACCTCATCGGGACCAAACTCTATGTCCTTGGGCCCGTGGCCTGGGCGGGAACTGGCCCCGCCGGTGGTGGCGAATTTTATGACGTCGGCGCCAACTCTGACCATTTCCCTTACCTTCGCCCGTACCGCCTCGGGTCCGTCGGCGACGCCGGTGGGGAGCCGTGGATCGGTGTCTTGGAGATTGTGGTGGCCGGAGCCGCTTACCCGGTCGGCCAAACCTCCGGTGGGGGAGACGATGCTCACCGACAACATCAGCCGGGGGCCGGGATAAAGCCCCTCTTCGATGGCCTGCTTGAATCCGGCATCCAGGCCGCCCCCGTCCCTAACGCAGGTGTATCCGGCCGCCAGCGTCTCTTCCAATGCCTTGGCGGTGCGCAGGTAGCCCAGAGAGGTTGGCTCGTTTAGGCCCCACCGGGATTCCAGCCGGTAGTCCTTGGATGCCAGGTGGTCGTGGCAGTCAATGAGCCCCGGCAACAAAGTCATACCCGCTACGTCTAAGATCTCAGTGTCGAGCGGCAGGGTAACGGCGGATTTTGGGCCGACGGCTTCTATCCTTTCTCCGTCGATGAGCACCGCCGAGTCCGTCAAAACAGGTCCGCCGGTGCCGTCGATCAGGTTAGCTCCAATCAATGCTTTCATTGGTTGCCTCCAGGTTCCGGATTGCTAAGTAACTAACTCAAAAAATGGTTCGACAAGCTCACCACGAACGTGGAGGGACTTCTCTGCCCGTTCGTCCTGAGCCTGTCGAAGGATGGTTTATTTTGGATAGACGATTTTGAGATAGTTACTAAAACCAGGATGCTAAATAACCGTGGTGGGCTTGTCAAGATGAACGGAACCCGGTGTCCCAGCCTAACCGTGTCTTTGGGCATGATATTGTCTTAAACGGCGATATTTGACATAAACACGGGGCAGGTTCCGTAGGTGATTCCCGGGAGTTTTTGGCTATAATTTAAGAATTAATCAAATAATGGCTTAATGATGCGCCCGCGATCCTGTGCATGGACGACCCGGCGGCCCGCTCTTGGGTGTTGGATTTTCGATCTAAAAGGGATCTGTAGTGCGGTGGGTGGAATGAGACTGTTCGGAAACACCCGGATATGGGGATTGCTTGGTCTGTCATTGGCGCTTTCACTGGCGGTCTTGCTGGCGGCCGCGTGCCGGCCGTCGGCCAACGACCGGCTGGTATTTGTTTCGACGGTAGATGGGGACCCAGAGATAGTCGTGATCGATACGAAAACTGGTGAAGCATCTCCCATAACCGATAATCGCAGTGTCGACATCCATCCTCAATGGTCGCCCGACCGGAAGCTAATCGTCTATATGTCGGACCAGGCGGGAGACATGGAGATAAACGTGGTCGACCCCAAAGGAGAGTCGGTGACCCGCCTGACCCACAATGGAGGCGACGACCAATTTCCGAGGTGGTCGCCCGATGGCAAGCGCCTGGCGTTCATTTCTGAGCAAGAAGGAGGACCGGAAGTCTTTCTGATGGACGCCAATGGAGAGCGGGCCACCAGGATAACCTCCAACGCCACTCAAGACATTCTAGGAGGCTGGTCGCCCGACGGCGAATGGTTGGTGTATTACAGCGAAGGCACCATAGAGGAGCGGGGGCTGTGGCTTCGCAATCCCGACGGCGTCAATCTGGTACGGCTGACCACCGGCAAAGACCGGGAGCCGGCTTGGTCGCCCGACGGCAAGCACATTGCCTTCGTTCGCTGGGACGGCGGAAACGCCGACCTGTTCGTCATGCGGGAGCTGTCCGATGGGACCTGGCAAGACGGAGTAGAGGTCACCCGGTTGACCCAGCACGAGGCCGATGACATGTCGCCCAACTGGTCGCCCGACGCCCGCAGCATTGCCTTCGTTTCCTTCCGGGACGGCAGCGCGGAGATTTACTCCATGAGGGTGGACGGTTCGAAACAAAGGCGGCTGACCAAAAACGCCGCCAACGATTTGACGCCCGACTGGTCCGCCGACGGCAGCCGGATCGCCTTCGTGTCCAGCCTGTACGGCCAATCGGAGATCTTCGTGATGAACGCCGACGGCAGCCAACAGCGCCGCCTAACAAACAACACCACCGAAGATTACTCCCCCAACTGGTAGAAACGGCTTTGGTTAGGGGCGTTGTCGTCGGTCCGTGGGAGCGTTTGATTGTCGCCACTCTTAAGTGGGTAACCCCCAGGTACAGTGCGGCGGGGAGACACCGGAAGGGAACGCTCCCGAGGGCCTCGCCCGTGGCTAGGCACAGGGCGGACTGCAGCATTTCGCCGGCGGCTGTTCGTGAAGGGATTCCGTCCGCCTCCTATTAGCCCGGGTGATAGCGGCACATGCCCAAGACGGAGGAGGGAGGAGCATTCGGCGGGCCCAGATCCTGTCCAGCGACCGCCTATGTACCATGCTCCACCAGCAAGGTGTCCCTGGCTTCAATGGAAGGCTGGCGGTATCTGTAGAGGAACTCCAGACATGCCTCCTTACGGCACGCCTGGCGTGCTTCGCGGGCAATTAGAACGTTGTTGTGATGGGAGTATCAAAAAATATTATATTTTTTGACCCAGATGGAGAGGGACCGTCTCTCACAGAGAAGGGTCCCCATTGATTACCAATTCGCTACAAGACACCACCCGCGGATTTCGCAAGTGCCTAGGCTGAGTTCTGGAACCCCCTAACCTGGCCTGTTCTGAGGTCGGAGCCAAGTCTGAGTAGGTGACTATTCTCCCACCGGGTGAGAGGTGGGAAGCTCCTCCGCAATGACTGATGCAGCCGATGAGCAAGCTGGGTGACCCCAGCCGCTGGGGCTAACGGTGTCCTTGGTGATTGTATCGAACTCCAGATCTAAGACGATGTTGTCGTCACCAGTCCCGCTGACCCCCCCGGGAATATTATCCATTTCCAGGGAGTCCCGGGTCTTCCAAGCAATATTATGGTCTGCGCACGATGAATCACCGCTTACTCCCAGGGCACTGACCAGTGTGCCGTCGCTGGCGTACAAAGCTAGGCCACCGCCAAAAACGTTGACGCCGCCAATTCTCTCGCCCACCATGGGATCGTTGTGCATTCCCGCCCGGGTGGGGTCGCCTCCATATGCAACCGAAGTATCGACAGGGTTGCTGGCCTGCAAGCCAAACAGGCTCCCGCCGGGTTGCACTGCGGTAAATAGATTTGCGGTGGATAAGGCCAGCCCCGGCAAACTAAAAGCGTTGGCAGTATTGGCTTTTTGGGCTGAAATCACTCTGCTGCCCGGCCACTGGTCTCCCCGCTCCTCGCCGGTAAATGCAACCCCGCACACCACACCGTCCCGGTCGACCACGGTGGCCCACATGTTGAGACCAAATCCGCCATTTCCATCAGGGTCATTTCGGGCTTCTGTAACGGCGTCCATCAGATCGTCGTGGCTGGGCAGACTATCGCAGGCTTCGTGCGACGCCTCGCTCCGTCCCGCATACAAGAAAGATGCGGTAACCGCTATAGCCACCACCGCCAGGGCCGTAACGGCTCGTAGCGCCAAAGAGTTGAAAATTCGAAAATTTGACATATCTCCTTCTCCAATCGGTTATTACCCTGGTCGAACCGCTGTGTTCTACGCCGTCGGTTTGATGTTTTGGTTCAACCAGAACAGGTTTGTCCTGTCGTACTTGTACCGGTATAGATGACTTCCAGCCGCAACCAATTGCCTCCTTAGTTTGTCTTTCCCAGATCAAACAGGTTCACCTGAACATAGAACCCTGAGAATACGGCGAACAATACAACGGCAGTCCGAGCGTGTCAACTCGCCAGCCGATTCGCTATAATAATTCGCTATTCATATGAGTCTATAATCGCCGATTTGCCGGGAAATAGATCATGAATCGATTAAAAACAAAAGAAGTTGGCTACTCACCGCATTGCGTGGGTGTCCTGCCTGGAAGATACGGCCCGTAGGGTTTGGACCGTCCGGAAACGGCGGTGTTACACTCCCGGCGGCTAAGGTTAAATATCCTCCTGAATTTCAACCTCCAGGGACAAGGTTCGTCTCATGGAATACGGGCGCATAGGTTACCGGCGCGTCGCCTTCGTGTCCAGCCTGTACGGCCAATCGGAGATCTTCGTGATGAACGCCGACGGCAGCGAGCAGCGCCGCCTAACCAACAACACCTCGGAAGATTACTCCCCCAACTGGTGACCGCTGGCCCTATTCGAAGAGAGTGTTCCGCCAGAACCGTTTACCTGCCGCGTCCACGGTGAATGCCGCTACTCGGGTGGTCGGCCGATGGTGATGGTTATGGAGTCGGTGACGGTATTTCCCAGGGAGTCCGTGATGGACGCGGTTATGACATGAACTCCATCGATCGCATTCGTGACTTCGATGACCGCCCCTTCTCTGGAGCCCTCCTGTATGTCGGAGGTCCACACTATCGATTCACTAATGTCCCCGTCCTCGGGATCAGTAGCCGCACCTTGGGCGTTGATGGTCTCACTGGAAGCAAACGTGGAGCCATCGGCGGGTTGGATGATAGACACGGTGGGAGGGTTGTTCGAGATGGTGACGGTGATGGACTTCGATAGGGTGTTGCCGGCCGAGTCGGTAACGGTTGCGGTGATGATATGTACCCCATCGATCAGGTTGGAGGTTTCGACTACACCTCCTGTCTTGGAGCCCTCCTGTATATTGGAGGTCCACACGGTCTATGCCCGTATGTCACCATCCTCAGGGTCGGTGGCCGTCGACTGAAAGACGATGTTCGTGCCCGAGTTAAAGACGGCTCCATCGGGGGGCTGGATGATCGTCAGTTCCGAGGGCGGCCTGTCGCCGGGCACGATCACGTAAGCCGCGCCCTTATTAACATCATCTTGTGGCGCACCTACTAAGGCGGTGTCTGCATTGATGCCTACGGCTGCCCCGAAATCGTCGCCCGCAGCACCGTCGCTGGCGGTGAGCGTATTTACCTCACCCCAGTTGTCGGCGCCTCCCTGGTTACGTGAGAAGACGGAGGCTGAACCATGGGCTCCCACCAAAATGGTGTCGGTGCTGATGGATAGGGAGATTCCGAATCCTGTCCCATCGACAGTGGCAGTCAGCTTTTTCACCTCACCCCAGTTGTCAGGCCCCCCTTTGTTGCGTTCGAAGACATAGGCTGAATCCGAAGTGGTCCCCGCCCAGCGCCTTGCTCCTATCACCACGGTGTCTGCGCTGATAGCTAGCGATCTTCCGAAATTAGCTTCTGGCTCGGCGTCACTGGCGGTCAGCTTTTCTACCTCGCCCCAATTGTCGGCGCCTCCCTGGTTACGCCCGAAGACGTAGACCGAGCCCGAAAAGGGGCCGGCATGGTCATCACTGGGGGCCCCAACCACCACAGTGTCTCCACTGATGGATACGCTGCTTCCGAAACGGTCATCTGCAGCGGCGTCGCTGGCGGTCAGCCTTCTTACCTCGCCCCAGTTGTCGGCGCCTCCCTGGTTACGCGAGAAGACGTAGGCTGAACCTGAATTGGTTGGGCCCGCGCCATCTGCGCGTCGTGCCCCAACCACCGCCGTGTCTCCACTGATGGCTACGCTGCTTCCGAAATGGCCGTCTCCCGAGGCGTCGCTGGCGATGAACTTCTTCACCTCGCCCCAGTTGTCGGCGCCTCCCTGGTTACGCGAAAAGGCGTAGGCCGAGCCTGCCGCTTGGCGGCTTGGGGGTCTAAATGTGCGCCGACCACCACGGTGTTTCCACTGATAGCGACAGGTTTTCCGAAATTTGTGCCGGCCCTTCCGGCCAACTTTTTCACCTCCCCCCAATTGTCAGTTCCTCCATGATCGCGCGAGAACACGTAAGCCGCGCCCGACTCTACGTTGGGGGCTGCGCCGACCACCGCCGTGTCTCCACTGATTGCTACGCTCACGCCAAAATAGTCGTAAGCAGCACCGTCGCTTGCGGTGAGCCTGGTTTGTTGGATCTCGCTTTCTCCGCTGGCGGGTGCGGCGCTCGGCAAAAGCAGTATTATCATCGCTGCCACCAGTACGGCTAACGGTTTAAACATTTTGAGGTTGAATGGCTTCACGAGCATTTCTGACCTCCTGTTGTGGTTGGAGCCTCTCCCACCAAGCAGTCTTCGCCCGGGATCACCGTGGGCTTCTGCGATTAACCCTCAGCAAGCATAATGCGGTGTCGCTGTGTACTATTGAACTTAAATCCTTGAGGATGGCCCGGACTATAGTATGGTGGCCGTGGTCTGTCAAATTTCGTCCGATTTACCTAAGCGATTGGTTGAAAGTATGAACGTAATGCGGCGGGTATTCTCATTCGACGTTTATGAATCAATTGTAGCGGAAAGAAAATTGCCAATTTACCGCAATGTACCGTCATTCCACCTGGGAGATACGGTCCTAGATGCTAGACCATCCAGAAACAGCGGTGATACACTGCCCGCATCTAATGCGGGATTCTTCCCTGGGTCTCAACCGCCAGGAAAAGTGGATACTAAATGGAATACCGGCGCATCGCCCCTTTGATGGGCAATCTTTGGTCTCCCATAGTTGCGGTTACCAGCCGGTGGCAGGAGAAGTGCAACGTTCAGATTGCGGTGGCCATTTGCGGGGCATCCATCGTTCCGGAGATGCCCAGGGTGCTGCTCCAGATCTACAAGAACAACCACAGCCACGGTATGATCTACGACAGCGGCGCATTCGCGCTGAACTTTCTTCGGCCGGACCAGTTGGGCCTGATAAAGGCGTTTGGGTTTGTCTCTGGACGGGACCAGGACAAGTTGAGGGACATCCCCTTCCGGTTGGGAGAGGCGGGCAACCCCCTTCTTGACGAGTGCTGGGGATATCTGGATTGCCGGGTGGTCAACGCCATGGACGGCGGAGACATGACCTGTTTTTTGGCCGACGTGGTGGACGGTGATACCCTGGTGGAAGGGGAGCCGCTGTTGTGGAGGGAGGCCCGCCGCCGGTTGCCCGCCGAGTGGATGGAGGAGTGGGACCGGAAGATATCCGGCGAGATCGAACTCTCTAAACAACGCATGAACCAGATCGACCCTATTCCCGGCCCGACTCAATGGAACAAAGATTCACCCAGAACTCTGGATTAGCCTGCTCGAGAGCCTATGAACGACGTACAAGAATTGATCCAGCAGATCCATGACTCCCCACCCCTGGTGGTGCTGGCAGTGGCCGGGGCCGGCAACCAGTCTATCGCTTGGTTGTTGGGCGTGGCGGGGGCATCACGGACCTTGCTGGAGGTATTGGTGCCTTACGGCAGGCTTTCGATGATCGATCTACTCGGCCACGAGCCCGACCAGTATGTTTCCAGCGATACGGCACGTAAGATGGCCGGAGCGGCCTACCGCCGGGCATTGGCGTTGCGGGAAGAGGTGCCTCCAGTGGTGGGAATAGCCTGCACCGCCACTATCGCCACCGACCGGGCAAAGCGGGGCGAGCACCGGGCCTACGTGGCGGCGTGGGACCAGGCGGGATGCTCGGTATACAGCCTGCTGTTGAATAAAGGTCTGCGAGACCGGGCGGGGGAAGATGATTTGGTGAGCCGGCTGGTGGTCACGGCCTTGGCCACCGTTTCAGGGATCGAATCAGAGCTCGATCTGGACCTGACCGATGGTGACCTTTTGGAGATCCAAAGGACCGGGCACCCAGGCCCTATCGAGCTCCTTTTGGCCGGCGAGACCGGCATGGTGGTGGTATACCCCGACGGGCGCATGGCCGCCGATGAGCCGGTGTCGGGAGCAATCTTGCCCGGTTCCTTCAGCCCCTTTCACCAAGGACACCAGCGTTTGGCCGAAGCCGCCGCAGAAATCACCGGCAAGCAGGTTATCTTTGAGCTTTCCGTGGTCAACGTGGACAAACCTCCCCTTGAGCCCGCCGAGATCAGGGAAAGGCTGACCCAGTTCCAGGGTAAAGCAACGGTGGTGTTGACCAGGGCCGAGACGTTCCGGAAAAAGGCGGACCTGTTTCCCGACTGTCCATTTGTCATCGGGTGGGACACCGCGGTCCGGCTGGTCGCGCCCCGGTATTACGGCGATTCCTCTGCCAACATGCTTACCGCCCTGGCGGAGATTTGGGCCGCCGGTTGCAAATTCCTGGTGGCAGGGCGGGAGGATGCCGGCGTTTTTAAAACCCTGGCCGACGTCCCCGTGCCCCAGGGATTCGCGCCGCTGTTCCAGGAGATCGGAGAATCTCAATTCCGAGAGGATATATCGTCCACCGCCCTGCGGGCGGGACCGTAAAACCCGGCAGGGGTATTGCCTCGCCGATTAGCTGGACCGAGGTCAAAATCGCCTGCAAAAGACGGCATCCAAATTGACACTCCTCGTTTGCCGATGGTATATTGAAGGCGATCTCTCCACTGCGCTTTAGTTGCGCTAACCCCTGGATCTTCCGGCGCTTGACCGTATATATATGTGGGTAACACCCGCAATAATGCTACAGGCTTTCGACCCCGGCATATTTGCCGCTAATTGGACCGCGGTCGCTCTATCGGCCGTAGTCGCCGCTGCGGCGATTTTGGGCATGTTTGCCACTTCTAGGATCCTTTCCTCCCGGCGTCCCTCAGAGATCAAACTTTCTCCCTACGAATGCGGTATCCCGCCGACCCCGTATAATTGGTCGAATATCAACGTCCGGTTTTACATCTTCGCCATCCTGTTCTTGATATTCGACGTTGAGGCGGTTTTCCTGTTCCCGTGGGCCGTGATATTCATGCATCAGAAAGTCGTCGAGGCCAACGCCATTCCCTTTTACGCCATGATGCTATTTTTGGGCGTGTTGTTTTTCGCCATCGTCTACGCTTGGAAAAAGGGGGCATTGGAATGGCAGAGATAACCCCGGGCGGCGGTAACCGGCCAGCCCCTAGTCTGTTGAATCAGGCCACGGCGGGTAAGGTGCCGGGCATCATCACCACCACCACCGAGCAACTGTTCGCCATGGCGCGCAAATCTTCTCTTTGGACCCTGAGTTTCGGCCTTGCCTGCTGCGCCATTGAGATGATGTCCACCTACATGGCCCATTATGATTTTGACCGTTTCGGCGTCGTGACCTGGCCTTCGCCGCGGCAGTCCGACGTCATGATCGTCGCTGGCACCGTGGTAAAAAAGATGGCCGACCCGATTCGGCTGCTCTACGAGCAGATGCCCGACCCTAAATGGGTGATAGCTATGGGCAGTTGCGCAACGAATGGTGGGCCCTACTACCGGTCTTATTCGGTGGTGATGGGGGTGGACCATATCATACCGGTGGATGTCTATGTCCCTGGCTGTCCGCCGCGGCCCGAGGCTCTGCTTTACGGAATAGTGAAGCTCCAGGAAAAAATCATGCAGGACGCGAGCGACGGTGGCGGAGCAGGATAGCGGCCAACCGGCAACTTCTGCCAAGCCAACCGCGGAGGCACAACCTGACCTTAGCAGGTTAAGTCCACCGGACAAAGAGTTGCTGGACCGCTTGGCAGGCGCATTGGCGGAATTCCACCCCGTGATAGACGTCCTCTACGATATCCCCCAAGTCACTATCGAAGCCGCTAACCTGGCCAGGGCTTGCCGGGTTGCCAAGGATGATCCTGGAATCAATGCCAGTCAATTGATGTGTCTTGCCTGCGTGGACTATGAGGAACACTTTCAACTGGTATACATCCTTCATTCCATGGACCCCGAAGGCACCATGGTCATCAAGGCCGATGTTCCCTACGACCTGCCCAAAGCCCCATCGGTGGCTTCGGTGTGGCGTGCCGCGGACTGGTATGAACGGGAAACCCACGATCTCTTCGGAGTGGTGTTTGAGGGACATCCCGAACTAGCGCCCCTTTTATTGTACGAAGGGTTCGAAGGGTTTCCAGGCCGCAAGTCTTTCCCATTCAACGAGTATCAAGAGTTCTGACGTTTGTGGAAAGCGTGGTGTTGACAGCCCGGGTTACTTGGGACGAAGCGTGCTATGTGGCCAGGGTCGACCAGCTTTCGTTGGAGGGGTCTGGTAACACCCTGGAAGCGGCCAAAGATGAACTGATCGATGTGGTCAGGTCGTGGATCCAAGACCTAGACGGCACCGGCGGCCTGGGCCAAATCCTGGCGGATGCCGGATTTCCCGGGGTCGAAGACGACACCGAGGTCCGGCTGGAATTTGTTGAATAGAGGCAATCTCAAGAACCTATACGAAAAAAGAACATGTCCTTCGACGGGCTCAGGACGAACGGGAATGACCTTTTACCCGTTCGTGGTGAGCTTGTCGAACCATTTTTGAGATGGGTTCAAGTTGGACCGTGCACAACCGGCATGAGCGATCATCGTAATGAGTGACATTACCGAGAGTGACGTTGCGGAGACTGACGTATCCGGCAAAATAGCCTCCGTGGGTGAGCCCATGGAGATGCTGTTAAATATGGGTCCTCAACACCCCTCCACCCACGGCGTTTTCCGCCTGGTTCTGCGGGTGGACGGAGAGAAGATATTGGATTCCGAACCCCATATCGGGTACCTACACCGGGGCTCGGAAAAACTGTGTGAAGGGGAACAGTACCATCAGGTGATCACCCTCTTCGACCGCATGGACTACATCGCCAATTTCAACAACGAGATGGTGTATTGCATGGCGGTGGAAAAGCTGATGGGCCTAACCGTTCCCGAGCGGGCCGAATATGTGCGGGTGATACTTTGCGAGTTGAACCGTATCGCAAGCCATCTTCTGTTTGTCGCCACCATTGGACTTGACGCCGGCGCCATGACCCCGTCTATGATCTGCTTCCGGGGCAGAGAGCGGGTCCAGGCTCTTTTTGAAGCCGTCTCTGGCGCCAGGATGATGCACAACTACTTCCGGGTGGGCGGCATCAAAGAGGACCTGCCTGAGAATTTTGGGGAAATGGTTGGAGAGCTTCTCCCTTTGTTGCGGGAGGATGTGGAGGAGTCGGACAAGCTGTTGACGTTCAACGAGATCTTCTTGGCCCGCCTAAAAAACGTGGGAGTGATCTCAACCGAGGACGCCCTGGATTATGGGTTGACCGGACCGTGCCTCAGGGCTTGTGGCCTGGATTACGATCTGCGCAAAGTCCAGCCGTATTCGGTGTATGACCGGTTTGAGTTCGACGTTCCGGTGGGACTGGATGGCGATTGTTGGGACCGGCATTACGTCCGGGTCCAAGAGATGTACGAGTCCTTGAAGATCGTGGAGCAAGCCCTGGAGCAAATGCCCGAAGGCAACATAGCCTCTTCCTTGGGGCGCCGCCTGATCCGGCCGCCCAAAGGCGAGGTATACGTTCGGGCCGAGAATCCCCGTGGAGAGATCGGGGTTTACCTGGTAAGTGACGGCACTGACAAACCCTACCGGTTGAAGGTTCGCCCGCCCTCGTTCTGTAACCTTTCCGCTATCAGGCATCTGTTACGGGATTCGTGGGTGGCCGACTCAGTGGTGATCCTGGGCTCACTGGATATCGTGTTGGGCGAGGTGGACCGGTGAGCTTTTCAATTCCACTGTTGGCGCTTAGTCTCACATCGGTTATTTGGATTCTGGTGGGCTTGTTGGCCATGTTCACCGCCCTATCGGTGGTCGTACTCTCCCTCACCTGGCTGGAGCGGAAGCTCTTGGGCCGCCTGCAGCGGCGCTTGGGCCCCACTCGCACCGGGCCGATGGGATTGATGCAACCCATAGCCGACGCCATCAAACTGATACTTAAAGAAGACATCGTTCCTACATCATCGGAGAAGTCCATCTTCTGGATATCCCCGATCATTGTCGTGATCCCTGCCTTCATGATTTGGGTCACCATACCCGCTTCCCACGACGCGGTGTTGCAGAACCTGGACCTGGGCCTCTTTTACATTACAGCCTTTGCCGTGGTGGGCATAATGGGATTGGTCTTGGCGGGATGGGGCTCGGCCAATAAATACGGCACTCTGGGCGGATTGAGAGCGGCGGCCCAGCTCATCAGCTATGAGATCCCCATCATCATGGTGGTCATAGCCGTGGCGATGCTGGCCCAGTCCCTTGACCTGCGGGTTATCGTGGCTCTCCAAGACCCCTATCCTTATGTGCTGTTGCAGCCTTTGGGATTGGCGATATTTTTCATCGCGGGTCTGGCTGAGGTAGGACGGACCCCTTTTGACATTTACTTTGCTGAATCGGAGATCGTGGGCGGTCCCTTCGTGGAATATAGCGGCGCCCATTGGTCGGTCTTCTTCCTGGCGGAATATATCAATACCTTTGCCGTCGCCGCCCTGACGGTGTTATTGTTTCTGGGCGGCTGGTCCGGCCCGCTGCTCTCGGGCGACTGGGTTATAATCTGGTTCTTGCTAAAGGTTTACGCGGTGATCCTCCTGATCTTTTGGATCCGTGGCACCTTCCCCCGGCTGCGAATCGACCAATTGATGGCATTTGCATGGAAGGCGATGGTCCCATTGTCGTTTCTGGCGATAGTGATCACCGCTATCTACCAGTTCTACGCCTGGCCATGGTGGTCTCTGACCTTGATGTCTCTGGCCGGCCTGGGTGTGGTGGGTTACCTGGTCTACCGGCGGATGATGGGACCGGCCAACCTGGTTGCCCAGGTTCGGGCTCGGCAGGAAGCCCAGGCTAGAGAAAGGGCGCTTCTGGCAAGATCCGGTGGTGCCGTTAGTAGTTCTGGAGGAGGCGCGGCGGCTAATGCTAAATAGCCTCAAGGGATTGTGGGTGACCTTTGTGTCCACGGTCAACGGGTTAAGAGAGCCGGTGACCCGTCAATACCCATCGGCCGGGACATTTTGGAAAAAGGTCGCGGTGCCCACCCCGGTTCAAGACCGCTTCATGGGTTTCCCTGCGTTGACCTGGGATGGCGAGGTGGAGGAGCCCTTCTGCACCAGTTGCATGGTATGCATTCGCCAATGCCCAACCCAATGCATGTCGGCCACCATGATCGACAATCCCGCCCACCAGGAAGGACGCAGCTCAAGACGCAAGATAGTAGAGACGTTCGAGATCAACCTCAATCGGTGTATACTATGCGGGATTTGCGTCGAGGTGTGTAACTTTGACGCGATCGTGATGAGCCACGAGCATGAGATGAGTACCTTCCAGCGCAACGGCGACAGAGTGAATCTGCCGGCTCTGCTGGAGATAGGCACGAAGTTTCAACAAGAGACCGGATGGGTGCCACCAACGGTCTTGGCCAAACAACGGGCCAGCGAGGATGCTGCCCGTGAGGAGGCCGCTAAGGAACACCCTGCCGCGGCGGCGGAACCGGCCGAGGGTTGACATCTTGAAGTACATTCCCTAGCGGGACGGTCTTGGCCACCGGATGGTCCGCTGGGACACCGTAAAGCGATCTTTGAGCCGCCGATCTAGGTGGCTCATTATTTGCAGGAAACGGTGACCAAGCCAGAAGCGGCGGCCAACAAGATTCAATCAAATAACCTGTGAGCAGGGCATGTCCTGGTTTCTTTTCATCATATTATCGGTTCTCACCCTGGGCGGAGGCCTGGGAGTGGTCATGACCCGCAACGTGGTTCACGCGGCCTTGTTGCTTTTGGTTTCGCTGATGGCGGTGGCGGGGCTGTATCTGATATTGCTCGCCGAATTTTTGGCGTTGGTCCAGGTACTCATATACGGCGGGGCCATCATCATCGTGTTGCTCTTCGCCATCATGCTAACGCGTTCGGACGAATATCCACGCATCGGCGACAACCGGCAATGGCCATTGGCGGCGGTGGCGGCCCTGGCATTGTTGGGAGTTCTGTCAGCCGCTTTCTGGACCCGTCCAGCGGAAAATACCCAGCTCCACAGTCCCGCATTTGCCGATCTGGGTAATTCGTTGTTCACCCGCTGGGCCATCCCCTTCGAGGTGGCTTCACTGGTGCTTCTGGTCGCCCTTATAGGCGCCATAATCATCGCCCAGAACAAGGGTGAGGAGCGCTAGCCTTGGTTCCACTGGTCTATTTTCAATTGGTCAGCGCCGCCCTGTTTGTCATTGGAATGTATGGTGTTTTGGCCCGGCGCAGCGCCGTCTTGATCATCATGTCCATCGAGTTGATGCTAAACGCGGTGAATATCAACCTCATCGCCGCCGCCTCTCACCTGGAAGGCGTGGGCAGGTTCGCCCGGTTCGACGGCCAGATCATCGCCATATTCGTGATAACCGTTGCCGCCGCCGAAGTGGGACTGGGCTTGGCTATCATCCTGCGAATGTACCGTAACCGCGGCACCGTGAACGTGGATGAGATCCACCTTATGAAATGGTAAAAAGCCTTCAGCTTTCAGCTTTCAGCTATCAGCCTTTGACGGGGCCCGCCTAAGTATGGAATGGGCTTGGCTCATACCGGTGTTGAGCTTTATCGCCGCGCCGGTGATCGTCATCGTGGGCCCTCGGCTGCCCGGCAAAGGCTCTTTTCTGGCAATCCTGGCCATCGCCGCGGGATTCTTGCTTTTCTGGGTGGTGCTGAGCGGGTTCTTGGGGGCAACACCCCAGTCTGAAGATTGCGTGACCAGCCCAGAAACGAAAATGTTGGTCTGCGATTACCAGCGGGATTGGTTCCACGCTGGGCTAGCCGGAAGGGACCTCAGCGTGACTCTGACCTTGGGCACGTTGATAGACCCTTTGACCATAGCCATGTTGGGTCTGGTGACCTTGGTCGCGTTGATGGTCCAGGTCTATTCCCTGGGTTACATGAAGGGCGACCCCAAGCTGGGCTGGTACTACGCCGTCCACGCCATGTTCGCTGGGTCCATGTTGACTCTGGTACTGGCCGACAATTTCCTGCTGTTGTACGTGGCCTGGGAGTTGGTGGGCATCTGCTCCTACCTGCTCATCGGCTTCTGGCACGAACGCCCTGAGCCCAGGGAGGCGGCTAAAAAGGCGTTCATAGTCACCCGCATCGGCGACGTGGGCCTGTTGGTGGGGATCTTGCTCATATGGCGGGAGGTGGGCAGCTTTAGCATGTCTGAGGCCTTTGAAGCGGTCAGCAGCGGGGCCATGAGCGAGGGAGTCACCACCGTGGCCGCTCTATTGCTGTTCCTGGGGGCCATGGGGAAATCCGCCCAGTTTCCTTTCCACGTCTGGTTGCCCGACGCCATGGAAGGTCCCACCCCGGTCAGCGCCCTTATCCACGCCGCCACGATGGTGGTGGCCGGGGTTTATCTGGTGGCTCGCGCTTTTCCGATTTTCTCGGCATACGACGGCGACGCCCTGACGGTGGTTGCTGTCGTTGGCCTGGTCACTGCGCTGGGCGCTTCCGCCATCGCATTGGTGGCCACCGACCTGAAACGTATTCTGGCCTATTCAACAATCAGCCACCTGGGGTTGATGATGCTTTCCCTGGGAGCTTTTGGCTACACTGCGGCAATTTTCCACCTGTTGGCCCACGGATTCGCCAAGGCTCTCTTGTTCCTGGGGGCCGGCAGCGTCATCCATGGCGCCGAAACCCAGGATGTCCGGGAGATGGGCGGATTGATCAAAGTGATGCCCATCACGGCCATCGTGTTTTCCGTGGGGGCTCTGTCGCTGGGAGGAATACCTCTGCTTGCCGGGTTTTGGAGCAAGGACGAGATACTTAACGCCGTCAACCAGAACCTCAGCCCGGCCTTCGTCGTGCTTACCTTGGTGGTGGCGTTCCTGAGCGCCTTTTATATGGCCCGGGCTATGTTCGTGGTGTTTTTTGGGCGGTTGGGCGAGGGTTTGGAGCAGGTCCACGAATCGCCCTGGCTGATGACCGTGCCCCTGATGATCCTTGCCGTATTTGCCGCCGGGTTTGGCCTGATCACTTTCAACTGGCCGGGCGCTTTCCCAGGGTTAGGCGGGCTGATCTTCTTCCACGAGGTGGAGGAGTTCCATTTTAATCTATGGATCGGGGTTCTATCTACCATCCTGGCCCTGGGCGCGTTCTGGCTGGCCAGCCTCTGCTATCTGAGGGCGAGGATCTCGCCGGATAGCGTGCGGCAGCGGGTCCCCTGGCTGGCCACCTTAGTGGAAAACAAGTATTACTTTGACGAGATCTACCAATGGACCGTCGACCGCGTGGTCTTGGTCATATCCAGATTCATAGCCTTCTTCGATAGGGCGGTGGTCAACGACGTGGGAGTCAACGGACCCGCCGACACGGTGCGCCGCCTGGGGTTCGTCTTGAGGCTCCACGTCACCGGCCATTTCTACAGCTACGGGCTGGCTATGGTTTTGGGGTCGGTGGGGCTGGTCATATTTTGGTGGCTGAGGGCGGTTTAAAGTTTGTTTGGAGCGTCAAAGGCAATTTATTGAGCCTTACGTTGATCGCTAAACATTTCGCACAACCAGTCTAAAGCAGAAATCCCCCTGTCTCCCGCTTTGTAAAGGGCGACTAAGGGGGATTCATCCCCACTGGCTACATATCGAGAAGTTTAGCAGCCGATTTAAGGCACGGCAGACGGATAAAATCGTTGGACACAACCTCGGGCAATAAACCGTAAATGAGCGGATTGAACCAGTCGGCATTGTTTTTGATCATCATGGTCCCCTTGCTGGGTGCCGTGTTGACCATGTTTTTGCCCAAGGACAGACCTAGAGACGCCTGGTATTTCGCTATAGGCGTGTCCATCATCTGCCTGTTGTTGTCTATTTACGTGTTCCTCAGCTACGACTACGGCGCCGGCGGGTTCCAGCTGGAACGTACGTTCAAATGGTTGGAAGCGCCCATAAATATCGACCTGTCGCTGGGAGTGGACGGCATAGCCGCGCCCTTGATCTTGCTCAACGGCCTGGTGCTTTTGGGAGCGGTACTGATATCCCAGACCATTCGCGTCAGAACCCGGGATTTCTTCGTATTGCTGCAAGCTCTGGGTGCGGGCGTATTTGGCGTTTTTGTGGTGCGGGACCTGTTCTTCCTGTTCTTCTTCTACGAGTTGGCAGTGCTTCCCATGTATTTGCTGATAGGTGTATGGGGCAGCAGCACCGACTTCGGTTCGTTCCTTCGGACCAAAGAATATTCGGCAATGAAGCTGTTCCTTTATCTGATTGCCGGAAGCATCTTGGTTTGGATCGCCATCCTGGCAATGTACGTCAAAGCCGCCAGCCTCGGTCTGCCCACATTTTCCTTGGAATTGTTGGGGAAGTTGGCGGCCAGTGGCGCTATCAGCGAGGAGTTTCAGACCTGGGTGTTTCCTCTGTTCATGGTGGGGTTT
Source organism: Dehalococcoidia bacterium (assembly GCA_034428715.1). Classification (GTDB taxonomy): domain Bacteria; phylum Chloroflexota; class Dehalococcoidia; order Lucifugimonadales; family UBA3495; genus Io17-Chloro-G2. Next base: position 40,654 of record DAOUHE010000178.1, read on the forward strand.
GGCATCTTGGCCGGCTTATGGCCTTTCCACACCTGGTCTCCCGACGGACACGTAGCGGCCCCGACGGGGGTCAGCATGCTCCATGCCGGCGTGCTGATGAAGCTGGGGGCTTACGGAATCATCCGGGTCGGCGTGGTTCTCTTACCCGAGGGGGCGGAGAACTGGATGCCTGTGCTGATCACCCTGGGCACGATAAACGTGCTGTACGGCGCTATCTCCGCCATGTCACAGACGGACCTCAAGTACGTGGTGGGTTATTCCAGCGTGAGCCACATGGGTTATGTGCTCATGGGAATCGCCACACTGGATCCCATAGGGGTAGGTGGCGCCGTATTACAGATGTTCTCCCATGGGATAATGACGGCCCTGATGTTCCTTTTGGTGGGGGCAGTTTATGACCGGGCGCACATCCGCGACATCTACGTTTTGAATGGATTGTTCAGCAGGATGAGGGTCACCAGTTTCTTCTTCATCATAGCTGGTTTAGCGTCTTTGGGGCTGCCGGGCCTGAGCGGCTTCATTGCCGAATTCATGGTTTTCACCGGCACGTTCCGTACCTATCTTCCGTTGGCCGTGCTGGCCGTAGTGGGGGCGGCGCTAACGGCAGTCTACATTTTGAGACTGCTGGCCCGTACCTTCCTGGGTGAGATGGACCCCCGGTGGGAGCATCTTACCGACTCGAGCCCCGTGGAAAAATCGGTAGGCGCTGTTTTCGTCCTGATCTTGATCCTAGTGGGTGTTTGGCCCCAACCCATGATGCGGGTTATAAATGTTGGCGTAGCTGCTTTGCCGGGGATTTACTAAAAATATGCCTGCCGGGCGTCAAATGGTACCTAGAGTACATCTCCAACCAGTCTTTTCAGAACGGGCGGACCCTCGGCCGGCTCAGGACCATCGGGGAGAATGGACCCTCTCCGTTGGTCCTGAGCCCTTCGACGGATTTTATCTTGAGCGAAGCCGAAGGGCGCAGGATAGGCCTGTCGAACCAACTTTTGAGGTAGCTGCTAATTGAAATGGCTGGATTGACCGAAAATATCGGTTTGTTGACGCCTGAGTTTGCCTTGGCCGGCTTGGCTTTGGGGGTCCTAGCAGTGGACCTGCTTCTCCCCGATGGCAAGAAGAAGTTGATCCCATGGCTTTCGGTGGCAGGTTTGGCTGGGATCATCGCCCTTGCCATCGCCATGCTTTGGGGCCGGCAGGAGACACTTTACGATGGGCTCCTGGCCGTCGACGCCTTCTCCCTGTTCTTCAAGGTGTTCTTTTTAGGACTGGGCGTGTTGATCATTTTCAGCTCCATAGAATTTGTGGACCAAAGGCTCGAAAATCCGGGCGAGTTCTACGGGATTTTGCTGTTTTCCATCCTGGGCATGAACTTGATGGTCCAAGCGAGGGAGCTGCTGACCGCTTACATAGCCCTTGAGCTATTGAGCTTTTGCCTCTACGTCCTTGCCACGTACGCCAAAGGGGAGTCCCGGTCAAACGAGGCTGGGCTGAAATACATCCTGATCGGCGCATTCTCGTCGGCCATTTTGCTATACGGCGTTAGCATGATTTATTCCACCCTGGGAGTCACCCGTTTTGCCGATATCAGTTTGGCTCTTTCATTGACCGGGGCTGGGGATGTCTCTCCGGCTTTGTGGGCAGGCTTGGCGCTGTTGGTGGCTGGACTGGGCTTCAAAGTGGCAGCCGTACCCTTTCATATGTGGGCGCCCGACGTGTACGAGGGTGCTCCGTTACCGGTCACGGCCTACCTGGCCATTGGTTCGAAGGCGGCCGCCTTTGCCTTGATCCTGCGGCTAATGGCTGAAGGATTCGTACCTGCGGAGGCCTTGTGGAGCCAGTGGCAGTTGTTGTTGGCGGTAATGGCCGCGGTGACCATGTTGGTGGGTAACCTGGTGGCCCTGGCCCAGACGAATATCAAACGTCTCTTGGCTTACTCCTCCATTGGGCATGTTGGATTTTTACTGGCGGGGATAGCCGCTTTGGCGCCCACCTCGGCTTTGGCTTCCAACGGCGTCATGCTATATTTGGTGGGGTATTCCCTGTCCAACATGGTGGTTTTCGCCGGGATCATTGCCTTCTACAACCTAACCGGGCGGGAGGAGATCTCGGACCTTGGCGGCCTGGCAGACCGGCAACCCTTACTGGCCGCCAGCATCGCCATCGGGATGTTTTCCCTGGGCGGGTTGCCCATCTTCGCCGGATTCGCGATCAAATTCTATCTGTTCGTCGCGATAGCCAATGAAGGCTTTCTATGGCTGGCGGGAGTGGCAATATTCTCCAGCCTGATCTCCCTCTACTATTACCTCCAGGTTATCAGGCAAATGTACATTGAACCGGTCCCGGAATACCTGGCAGCCGGCGGGCAAGAGGATGGCGCAATCGTTGGGAGCGGAACCGCCCTTGGAAACGATGGCGAGTCCATCCAGACGCTCTCGCCGTCTTTGTTGATACAGGGTGTGTTGGCGGTGGGACTCGTGGGGGTAGTGGCCGTTGGGGTCTACCCCGCCCCGTTGCTGGACCTGATTCAGGCGGCCAGCATCGCGATCTTGCCCGGGGCATGACGGCGTCGCTTTGCGGTTCAGGAGTGGTTTTACCACCCGTTCGCTATAATCCTTATACAATGTCAGGCGTATATCTCGAGTGGCTCAAAAGTCAGGCAGGCGGGTTGGACCATGATCATCGCGGTTATTGGCAGTAGTAGACCGGCGACTACCGAACATGTGGAATTGGCCGAGCAGGTGGGCCGTGAATTGGCTAAACGAGGCATTCAGGTAGTTTGCGGTGGCCTTACCGGGATAATGGAAGCCGTGTGCCGGGGGGCAAAGGCCGAAGGTGGATTGACCATCGGGATACTGCCCGGCCAGTCGACCAAAGAAGCCAATCAATACGTGGATATACCTATAGTCACCGGGATGCGCTACTCAAGAAACGTCATTGTCGTCAACACCGGACAGGCCGTGATATCCATTGGCGGCGCGTTTGGAACCCTTTCGGAGATCGGCCACGCATTAGGAGACGGGATACCGGTGATTGGGTTAAAAACCTGGAACCTTTCACTGAATGGCGATGGCCAGCCGGTGGACAGGGCGATAATCCCGGCCAGCGACCCCGTGGACGCGGTGGATAAAGCGGTGGCTGCCGCTAAGGCCCGCGGCCAGGGCGATTAAACGCCGCTCATTCCTCCGGGCGTTTAAGCACCCACATTGTTGGTTGATACCATCGTTGGCACGCCATCGTGGCGCCCCACGCCCCCGGTTGGGCCAAAAATTCAAACCTTTTGAATCAAACACCTTTCTGGGAGGACCTTTCAATATGTCGCAATCCGCCGGAGGCGCAAATATAGCCGCTGTCTCAGGCCGGGAAACCCTGGATTCCAGGGGCAACCCAACTGTTGAAGCCGAGGTTGTGCTCTCCAACGGTGTTACTGGCCGGGCGATCGTTCCCTCGGGGGCCAGCACGGGCACCTATGAGGCGTTGGAGTTGCGGGACGGCGATCCCGGCCGCTATCGCGGCGTTGGAGTGCTGAAGGCCGTTGGCAACGTGAACCAAGTCATCGGCCCGTCGCTTGTGGGCATGTCTCCGTTGGACCAGGAGGTCATCGACCGGCATCTGATCGACTTGGACGGCACCCCCAATAAATCGATTCTGGGCGCCAACGCCATACTGGCCGTTTCCATGGCGGTGGCCAAAGCCGGGGCGATGGCGGCCAATGATGCCCACCCCACCGAGGAAAGACTTTGGCAGCGTTTGTCCCAGGGTGGCGCTGTGTCCCTTCCAGTGCCCATGTTCAATATTCTGAACGGTGGCCGGCACGCGTCAAACTCCACCGACGTGCAGGAATTCATGGTGGCTCCGGCGGGCGCCCGCTCGTTTTCGGACGCCTTGCGGGCAGGCGTGGAGATATACCACGCGTTGCGGGATTTGCTCCACGACGGCGGCCACAATCTGAACGTGGGCGACGAGGGCGGTTTCGCGCCCAGCTTGCCTTCCAATCAGGATGGCCTGGAACTGGTGGTAAAGGCCATAGAGTCCGCCGGATACCGGCCCGGGAAAGACGTTTATATACACCTGGACGTGGCAGCCTCCGAGCTATTTGACCGGGACCAGGGCAAATACGTATTGGCCAGGGAAGGCACCACCATGACCGCCGGGGAACTCATCGATCTGTACGACGTATGGCGGCGGCAGTATCCCATCATCAGCATCGAAGACGGGTTGGATGAAGACGATTGGGATGGATGGCGGCAGCTGGTCAACCGGGTGGGCGATAGGGTTCAGTTGGTGGGAGACGACGTTTTCGTCACCAACCTAGAACGTATCAAACGGGGCGTCGAAACCAAAGCGGCAACATCGGTGCTGCTGAAGCCCAATCAGATAGGCACGTTGACTGAAACCTACGATGCCCTAAAGATGGCTCGCAACGCCGGTTGGGGCGCCGTCATGAGCCACCGGTCAGGGGAGACCGAGGACACTACCATAGCTGATCTAGCGGTGGGGTGGGACGTGGGCCAGATAAAAACGGGCGCCCCGGCCAGGTCGGAAAGGGTGGCCAAGTATAACCGGCTGCTGAGAATAGAATCCCAGTTGGGCGACCGGGCTAAATACGCCGGTTGGGATGCCTATAGCCACGTCAATCTGGGATGACCGGTGTGCCTGAGTCTAGCGCGGGCGGCCAGAAAACACGGCCCGGACAACCAGTAAGGATTGCCGCCTTTTAATTACCCATGAACCCACCCTTGTGACGATGGCTCGGGTCCGGTATATTATGGGCTGGATACGGTTGGCATATAGAATTTTTGGCGAAATCTAGCGTTGTGGCTGTGGAGGTTGAATATGGTTACCCGAGTGGGAATCAATGGCTTTGGCAGAATCGGACGGTTGGTGCTTCGGGCTACCAATTCCCTTCATTCCGACAAATTGGAAGTGGCGGCGGTGAACGACCTGACCGACGCCAAGACCAACGCCCACCTGTATAAATACGATACCAGTTACGGTCCCTACGAGGGCACCGTGGAAGCCAACAACGGCGACCTGGTGGTAGACGGCCACAGCATCAAAGTCTTCTCCGAGCGCGACCCGGCCCAGATTCCCTGGGGCGAGATGGGCATCGATCTGGTGATCGAATCCACCGGTATCTTCACCGAGGCGGAAAAAGCCAGGGGCCACTTGGCCGGAGGCGCGAAGAAAGTGGTGATCTCAGCTCCTGCCACTGGTGAAGACCTGACAATAGTGTTGGGCGTGAACGACCATTTGTATGACGCTGAAAAACATGCCATCGTCTCCAACGCCTCATGCACCACCAACTGCTTCGCCCCCATGGTGAAGGTGCTCCACGATGCGTTTGGCATAGAACACGGACTGATGTCCACCATCCACTCGTACACCAACGACCAATCGATTCTTGACCAGCGCCACTCCGACCTGCGCCGGGCCCGGGCCGCGGCAATGAACATCATCCCCACCAACACCGGCGCCGCCCGGGCAGTGGGACTGGTATTGCCTGAGCTCAACGGGAAGCTTCACGGAGTAGCTTTCCGGGTGCCCACCGCCACCGGTTCAATAACCGACTTTGTGGCCAACCTTTCGAAAGATGTGACGGTAGATGAAGTCAACGAGGCATTCCTGAAAGCGGCCCAAGGACCGATGCAGGGAATCTTGGAATATACCGACGAGCCGTTGGTCAGTTCAGACTGCCGGGGCAACCCCCACAGCTGCATCTTCGATTCTCTATCAACCATCGTCATGCAGGACCGGATGGTAAAGATCATGGGTTGGTACGACAATGAGTGGGGTTATTCCTGCCGCACCGCTGACTTGTGCGCGATGATGAGCGAGAAAGGCATCTGATCCACCAGTCTCCCGCGTATTTTTGGTAACAACTGCGATCGAACGATCACGGCTTAACCAGTCCCCGCGCATCGGCTGCTCCCTACCGGGCTGACCAGCCCGGTAGGGAGCATAAGTAGCCAACACCGGCCAACGACTGGCATGTCTGCCCCGATGGTCTGGGTTGGTTAGCCGAAAGCCCAATCGCACGGACCGGCGCGATGCCGATTCATCCCCAACGCTGGACTCGAACTTGATGCACCAGCTCCCCTTCTGCCAATGCTAGACCGACGGCGGCGGCATCTCTCCTGGACATTCATCGCCTTGGCGCTCATCGTCCTTTTGGCCTTGGGGCTGCGGTTGCACGGCCTCAACTGGGACAGCGGCTACGGCTTTCACCCCGATGAACGGGACATCTACATGCGGTCGGGTTGCATGTACGAGGCGCTGGCCGCCAACCCCGGGTATGCCAAGTGTGGATACCTGAACAGCCAACCCCAGACGGTTCCCGGGATACCGGGCATCAGCGTATTTCTTGACCCGGAGCGAAGTCCCCTAAACCCCCATTGGTTTCCCTTAGGCAGCATCCTGCTCTACCTTATGGTCTTCATACGCTCCATCGTGGAGTTGTTCACCGACGTCTCGGCCCTGGAAATGCGCTACGCCGGGCGGGTGATTGCGGCGCTGGCCGACGTTGGTTCAGTGGTAATGGTGTTTGTCTTGGGGCGAAGGCTGTACGGCGGCGCCGTGGGTTTGTTGGCGGCCTGCTTCACTGCCATCGCGGTGATTCATGTTCAGAACAGCCACTTCTTCCGGCCCGAAACAATGTCTGTCCTGTTCACCCTGGTCAGTTTCTGGGCCATGCTGCGGATGGTCGAGCGGAAACGCCTGAAAGATTCATTGATCTTGGGGCTGGCCATTGGGTTGACCATGGCTCCCAAGGTCAGCGGGCTGCCCCTGGTGTTGCCCTTGGCCTTGGCTTACGGCTATCGGCTCTGGGACGTTTGGACGCCTGGTTCAGGGCCTCCTGGAGACACTGGTGGCTTGCAGCCCAATCGCTGGCTCGGCATGGTGCGGGTCGTTGGGCAAGGGGCGCTGGCGGCGGCGGTGGCGGTGGCAGTCTTTTTGGTGAGTTCCCCTTATTCCTTACTGGATTTCCAGTCTTTCGTAGGCGACGTGGCAGCCCAGGGCAACATGGCGCGCCATGCCGGGCTATGGCCCTTCACGGTGCAATACATCGGCACGGAACCATTCCTTTACCAATTCAAACAGAGCGCTGTTTTTGGGTTGGGACTGCCGTTGGGGATCGTTGCTTGGCTGGCGATCCCCTTTACCGCGGCCCTTTTGCTTTGGCCCCGGAAAACCAGAAGGGCGGACCTGCTGATCCTGACCTGGCTTTTGGGCAGCCTGCTGTTTTTGGAGAGCTTTGAGGTCCGGTTTCTACGCTACGTGTTCCCGTTGATGCCTCTTATGATCTTGCTGGGTTCCCGGATGCTACTCTGGCTGGTGGAAACGGGGCGTTGGGCCGCCGGCAAACCAGCTTGGTTGGCGGACTTGGGCCGGCCAGAGGGCATGTCTCCGTGGACGCTGAACCGACGATGGTTGTCCACATTGATTTTTTGGGCGCCGGTTGTCCTCATTTTGGCGGTTGTTGGCGCGACGGCGTTTTACAGCCTGGCTTTTCAACGGGTTTACGCTCAGCAGCACCCGGCGGTCAGGGCGTCCCTCTGGATCAACCAAAACGTTCCCTTCGGGATGGCGATAGTCAGCGACAACCACTGGGACGAACACCTGCCCGATCTTTATGGCTATCGGGTCTGGCAGTACCCGGTATACGAGGGTGAGACCCTGGCCAAGATGGAGACCCTGGCCCAGAGACTGGCTTCTTCGGGGTATCTGGTGTTCTACAGCAACCGGCCCTATACCAGCGTTTCCCGCGACCCTCAACGCTTTCCCTTTAGCACCAACTATTATCAAAGGCTCTTCGCCGGTGATCTTGGCTACCGGTTGGAAAAGACTTTCACGTCTTACCCGGCTTTGCTGGGGGTGGAATTCAAGGATGATCCTCTGGAAGACGCCGGCCTGCCCAGGCCCCAAATTCTTCAAGGGGGAGAGACCGCCATCAGTTTTAACCTGGGTTATGCTGATGACAACGTGGTTGGCTACGACCATCCCCAGGTGTTGGTGTTCCGCAACGTAGAGGGGTTATCCGAGAGCCGGATCCTGGATAGCTTGGTTCGAAGGCCCGTGGCTCAGGCGAATACCGCCTCGCCGGGTTTGATGTTGTCGGACGATGAAAAAGCGTCGCAACGCGGCGGCGGCACGTGGTCGAGGATAGTTGACCGCGATAGTTGGACCAACCGTCTGCCGGTGCTGGCGTGGCTGCTGGCTGTGGAAATGGTTTACCTGGTCAGCTTGCCTCTCGCCATGTTCATCTTCCGCCCCCTTGCCGACCGGGGGATCATCCTCGCGCGTATCTTGGGGCTATTCGCCGTCGCCTATCTAGCCTGGATCATTGTCAGCCTGGGGTGGGTGGACTTCTCCCGCGCCGCCATTTTCTTGGGGTTCCTGGGCTTGGCGCTGGTTTCGGCGCTAGCGCTGGTGGCCCAGTGGAATGAGATCAGGGAATTCGTAGCTCGGAAGTGGCGGCTGTTGCTGACCGGGGAGGTTTTGTTTCTGGTGGCCTTTCTGGCATTCACCGCCGTGCGAGCCGCCAATCCCGACCTTTGGCATCAATGGCGGGGCGGCGAAAAGCCGATGGAGCTAGCCTATCTCAACGCGGTGATCCGTTCCACTTCCATGCCGCCCTTCGACCCCTGGTTTGCCGGGGGATACCTGAACTATTACTACTGGGGCTACTTCATTCCCGCGGTTTTGGTCAGGATCACCGGCATAATCCCCACCACGGCGTTCAATCTGGCGGTCCCACTGTTTTTCGCCCTGACGGTAACGGGGGCATACTCGCTGGTTTACAACCTGGCCGAGGGTGTCCGCGGTTCCCGGGAATATGAATCTGGATTGATGGGCCATCGTGGCTACCAGGGTAGCAGGAGTTGGCGTCCCAGCCTGGCGAGTCCCGTGTCAGCTGGATTGCTGGGTGGCTTGTTCATCGCTGTGATGGGAAATCTGGACGGAATCGTGCAGGTTGCTCAGGGTGCCTGGCATAAAACGTTTGATTGGAGCACCGCGTTTCCGACGTTCGACTTCTGGCGCAGCAGCCGAATGATGCCCCCCAATCAGGAGAATTTTGATCCGGTGCCGTTGGCTTTCTGGGTGCCAGACAAAATCGCCGGCTCACCTGAAATTGCGTTCCACATCACCGAGTTCCCCTTCTTCACCTTTCTTTTCGCCGATCTGCATCCCCACATGATGGTGATCCCCTTCACTTTATTGGTCATCGGCCTGGGTTTGAACTTGGTGGTGGGTTTGAGCCGTCAAAGCAGGTGGTGGATCGCCGCCGCATCCGTTGCCATGGCCATGGCGTTGGGCGCGCTGTGGGTGGTGAACAGTTGGGATTACCCGTCTTACGTGTTGTTGGCATTGGCGTTAGCCGGGCTGGCTGTATATTTCCGCCGCGGCCCCACCAATTCAAAAATAGTCATGGTGACACTCATATCCGCCGGGATCGTGACGGTCAGCCTGGCCGCGTTCTGGCCGTTCCATCAATCCTACGAAGCCTTCAACGCTGGGTTGGACGTGTCCAAGTGGCGAACACCTATCGACCGCTATCTGGCGATACATGGTTTGTTTTTGTTCATCGCCGCAACATTTTTGATCGTCCAAACCACCGGCTCGGTACGGGGGATGTTCGGCTCTGGAGGCGATTCAAGTTTGTCTAGCCGGACACCCAAATGGCTTCTGGGCATAGGAATTTTGGCCGTGGGGATGCTGCTGGTGGTGAATTACTGGACCGCGGCGATGTTGGCTGGATTTTTGACGGTAACGGCCCTGGCGTTTTGGATGGCGGTGACATCGGCCCGGCAGGAAAGTCAATTCGAATCGGTTTCCTTGGTGCTCCTGGCTATGGCGTTGGCCATCGGCATGGGAGTGGATTTCGTGCGGTTAGAGGGAGACATCGGGCGCATGAATACCCTTTTCAAATACTATCTGGAGATTTGGGTTTTGTTCAGCGTTGCGTCAGCATATATGGTTTGGCGGTTACTGGCTGATAGCTCGCTGAATCAAGGTTCCGCGGCGCCGAACAGGAATGCGGTCTGGTGGCGGTCTAACCGGCCAAAGGCCGCGTGGTTGTCGGTCTTGGTTTTGCTGATTGCTTGTAGCCTAATCTACACCGTCATGGGAACCAAGGTCCGGCTGTCCGACCGGTTTAACATCACTCCTTTGACGTTGGATGGCACGGCGTTTATGGAGAATGCGGCGCACGTTGAAGATGGCCAGACGTTTGGCCTGGGGCCAGATCTGGAGGCCATCCGGTGGCTCCAGGACAATGTCGAAGGGTCGCCGGTGATTCTTGAAGCCCACAATGAGCAGTATCACTGGAGCGCCCGCATCGCCAACTATACCGGATTGCCCACGGTATTGGGTTGGCCGTGGCACCAGATTCAGCAACGGCTGGACTATAGGGAAGAGATTCCCCGGCGGGCCGCCGATGTGGCTGAGATATATAACACTACCCAAATGACCCGCGCGGAAGAGTTGTTGCGGCGTTATGACGTTGCCTATGTGGTGGTGGGAGAGTTGGAAAGGATTTACTACGGTAAGCAAGGCCTGAGCAAATTCCCCCATATGATCGAGCAGGGTTTGCTGCGGCAGGTGTATTCCAACAACGGGGTGGTCATATACCGCACCACCTGGCAGTGAACGGGCCTGGTTAACCCAAGACAAGGTTTCCGCTCCGCCACCGGACACCTCTCAATGTCCGCTGGTTAGCCCATTATCCTGCGGGACGGCGATTTAGGTCCAGAATTTCTATATTAATATAAATTAAAATTAAGAATATATTTGATGCCTGTGGTTTCTACATCTTACGCCAACCTATGAGTATGATTCACGTATGGTTTGACTGAGTTTGCGGTAAAAACCACTGAAATCGATTAGAAATACCCATTAAAGTCATTGACACAACATTGACATAACTGTTAATGTCTAGGTGGATTATCAACATAATCTTAATTTAAACCAAGGGGATGACCATCGAGACGATCGCAGCCATTCGGGACCTGGCAATCATCGTCTTGGCTGGCGTTGCTGTAATAGTCCTCCTAATGGGGGGTGTCTCGATCTACCGGCTGTCCCGGTCGGTGCACCGGACTGCCGGTAACGTGGAGGCCATTTCGGCCATACTCCTTGAGAGCGTGGCCAAGCCGTTGAGGAACATCCCCACGATTGTGGAAACAGGTAGAAACGTGTTGGGGTGGGTGCAGGAATATTTATCTAAAGAACGGAGGAATGAACAAGATGACGAGTAATCAGGTTGTAACTGGAATCATTGCCGGAGCGGTATTCGGCACAGCGTTGGGTCTGTTGGTTGCGCCGAAGACCGGAAAAGAGACCCGTGAGATTGTGGCTACCAGGGGATCTGCCATGAAAACCAAGGCTGCAGATTATTTCACCGTCATACGTAACAAGATGAAGAAGAGCGAAGAGGTGGAGAGCCTCAACGGGACTTCCCACTCCGCGGAAATCAGCCTATAACCCTACCCAAGATGATCCAATCATGAGAAGACTCAGCGGATTGGTTCCGGGCGCGGCTGATGGCGGCGGCCCCGGGGCGTTAAGTCAGGCCAACCCCGGCACATAGATAGGCCTTTACCTGCTGGCCCTTCCAAAAGTGGTTCACGTGCTGAGAGAGTGAAGTGATGTTGTGTGGTAGTGCTCTTAGCGGTGACCCCTTAGGAGGGGCCAGCTTTTATTTTGCCGAAACCGCTTTAGCGGTGGGACTTATTCTGCCGACGAGCTCCATATGGGGTATGAGCCAAAGATCCTTAACATCCGGCATTGGGCGGAAAGGTTGTGCATTACCTCAGAGACATTCGAATCGGTCCGGTGGCCGGCGCAATCTACAAGGAAAATGTATTCTCCTAGATTTTCTTTGGTAGGCCGGGATTCTATCTTCAAAAGATTGATCTTTCTCCGGGCGAACTCCCCCAGGGCTTGGTACAGGAGGCCCGAAGAGTCCTTTTCCTGGAAGGAGAAGCAGATCGACGTTTTGTCCCTTCCAGTGGGTTCATGGTCCTGGGCGGCCAATACGACAAACCGGGTAACGTTGTTCGCGCTGTCCTGAATGTCCCGGCCGATAATCACCACGTCCTGGTTCAACTCTCCTGCCCTCCGCGGGGATATTGATGCGGCGGGTACGGCGCTCTGTCTCATGTCTGCAACCGCCGCCACGGTGCTTAACGAAGCCATTTGTTGAGCGGATGGGAAGCAACGCTCTAGGTATTCTTTGCATTGGGCCAGCGCTTGGGGGTGGGAATAGATTACCTTCACGTCGACCGGCTTTATGCCGGGCATGGCAAACAGATAATGGTCAATGGGCACCACTATCTCATTTAGGACCGAAAGCCCGGCTTGGCTGATAAGTAGGTCTAAGGTGAAGTTCACCGAACCTTCTAAGCTGTTTTCGATGGGGACCACGCCTTCATCGGTGATGCCAGAAGATACGGCGGAACCCACCGCGGGGATGGATGGGAACGGTTGCAAATCCGCCTGTGGTTGGTAAAGCAGGGCTGCTTCTTCTGTATAGGTGCCGGTGGGTCCTAAAAACGCAATTCGTCTGGTCATTGCTAAACCCCGGTCAAGATGTCGTATAGGGTTTGCTCTCCCCCATTGGGCGTCACTGCTATGATCTCGTCTTCGGCTTCCAGCACCAAATCTCCCGACGGGCGTTCTACCCCGTTGGTTGTAACCACCAGGGAGATGAAGCTGCGGGGCGGAAGTTCCACGTCGTCCAGCCGTCGGCCCACCACTCGGGCATCTCCGGGGATGGTGATGCTCATTAATCCCATGGAAGAAGATCGCAGGTTCATCAAGCGCAAAAATGTCTGGCCGGGAATCCGTTCTTCCAAGCTTTCCAAGATCAAATGGGTGGAGTTGATCACGACGTCCACACCCAATATTTGGAAGATCGGCTCGTTCTTCGGGTCTTTGATCAAGGCCATGGTCCGGGAAGTCTGGAATACGTGCTTGGCCAATTGGCAGGCGACCAAATTCGTTTCATCCCGGCTGGTGGCGGCTATCACCACGTCGGCCCGGGTGGCTCCAGCCCGCTTCAGCGTGGATTCGTCGGTGCCGTCGCCTTGCAATGCCACGCTCCCCAATTCGCCGGTCAGCATCTCGCACCGCACCCGGCTTTTCTCCACGACCATCACTTCGTTGCCCGAGGCCAGCAATGCCTTGGTTAGATGGTAGCCTGTTTCGCTGCATCCGATGACCAGGATATACATCCAGTTCTCGCCGGCTGTTGGATTTAACTTTGCAATACTTGATTTAGGTCTTGTAGCAGGTCCAGGGTTGGGCTGACGACTTCCAGGTCTAATTCTGAGTACAACTTTTGCAACTGGGGATTTTCCAGCCGGCACACCACCTTTCCCACATTGAAGATATGTTTGGCGATTTGGCAGGTGAGGATATTTTGGTGTTCGTCTTCGGAGAGGGCCATAAAGGCGTCCGCGTTATCTATCCCCCCCAACTGCAAATAGTCCTGCATCAGGGGCTCCAGGATCAACATGGGAGTCACCCTTGGCTCATCGGCCACCTCGTTTAGGCAATCCATGTCGTCGCTGAGGACGGTGAACTGGTGTTCTGCCGAACCGGGCGAGGCCAAAAGAAGGCTGGTCAGAGGGCCGCATCCAAGGATCAAGATTCTCATTGCGCCCTCTTTGGTTCCATCCTCAATCCAGATAGGGCATTCCCGCCCGGTCCCTCAAGAATAATACCCGGCATGACGCGTTGTTGAAAATATAGGAGGCCGTGGATCCAACCCGGAATGTTCCGAAGCGCTTACGGTAGGGCACGCCCAAAACGATGAGGTCTATTCGCCGGTCCTCAGTCTCCTGCACCAAAGCGGGTCCGGCATTCCGAGCCCTGAGGAGCTTGGCCTCCACGTTTCGGAATCTTTCTTCCGCGCCAATGGCTTCTATGGTTTCAAGGATTCGCTCGCCTTTGGTGATGGCGCTGGACAGTTCCGATTCCAATGGGAGGTCCAACGGAACTTCCATGACATAGATCGCGTGAATCTCGGACTTCTCTTGGCGGGCCATGCGGCAAGTCCATCGAAATGTCCGTTCGGTAGCCGGATCACCGTTTACCGGCACCAGGATCCGGGTGGCTTCCAGTCGCATGACTAGGGGCTAGCCTCCAACATTACACCGGACCTTGGGGTCCGGTTTGCCAGTGGAACCGTGATTTTTGAAGGATTATAGGCAGGAATTATAGCCAGCGGCACGTCGTAGTTCAACCGCGCCAAAACTTGATTAATCGCCAAAATGACCCTAATTGCCTTCGTCCTAGCTTGGCTGGGCGGCCATGGGGAGCGGCAGGTCCCGGGCCGCGGAATAGATCTTGCCAACCTGCTCATTGGTTCCGGCCACCACCAATACATCACCCGGTTTGATCTCTTCGTCTTTAGCCGGATGCAGTATGTAGCTGCGGGCGCGGCGTATAGCCAAAACAGCCACCGTGTCGTGCTCTCCGGACCCGCTGAGCCCCACTTCTTCCAGGGTACGGTTCAGCATTTGTTCCGGTGGATGCACTTTACTGATGCCGAAGTTAGGGACGATGGGCATATAGTCCACGATCCCGGCTTCAAATCCAACGTGAACCGCCCGCCTGGCGCTTTCCATCTCTGGAAAAACAACCTTGTCGGCCCCCACCCGTTCCAGTGTCTCTCCGTGAAGTTCGTTGGCGGCCCGGGCTATGATGTAGGGAATTCCCAAGTCCTTGACCAAAACGGTGATCAGGATGCTGGCCTGTACGTTGTCGCTGCCCAGCGCAACCACGACCACGTCGAAGTCGGCCACATCCAACTCCCGCAAGACCGACTCGCTGGAAGCGTTGGCCCGGACCGCATAGGTCACATGGCCCAGCATTTCCTGGATCTTGGTCTCGTCCAGGTCGATGGCCAGCACATCGTGGCCTGACTGGTACAATTCCCTGGCAACGGTGCCCCCGAACCTCCCCAGTCCAATGACACAAACCTGTTTCTTCACGCGACCCTCCGTTAGCCTATTTTAACCCTTTCCCTGGCAAAACGGTATATCGATGCCTCTTCCCTGGGCGCTAATGTCAGGGCCAATGTCACCGGTCCCAGCCGGCCGATAAACATGGCCGCCATGAAGATGATCTTGCCAGCCAAGCTCAAATCGGGCGTGATCCCAGTGGAAGCGCCCGTGGTTCCCAAGGCAGAGACGGTGTCGAAAAAGAGATATAAGAACGGGACATCTGGGTCCGTCAGGGTCAAGAACGGCACTGTGATGGCTATGAAACCCATGCCCAGCGCGGCCACCGTTATCGCCCGGTACAACTGGGATTGGGTGATCTCCCGGCCAAAAGCTTCGGCCTGGGAGCGCTGCCGCAGTGACGAGACCACGGCGGCGACGATTATGGCGAAGGTGACCACTTTGATCCCACCTGCCACCGAGCTCGCCGCCCCCCCGATGAACATAAGACCAGAATAGGTCATTTTGGTCACATCTTGCACATCGCGGAATTCCATGGTGGAAAACCCTGCCGTTCGGCCGCTCACCGACTGGAATATCCCGCCGATGATCTTGTCGAACCAGCTCAATTGCCCCAGGGTGTCTGGGTTGGCCCATTCGGCCACCAACAGCACGGCGGCGCCCAAGGCCCACAGGGAAAGACTGGTCACCACCACCAGCTTGGTGTCCAGGCTGAAGCGGATGAACCGGTGGTTTCGGTAAATGTCTACCAGCACCGTCCAGCCCAAGCCGCCCAAGATCATAAGCGCCGCGGTGATCAGGAGCAGTAAAGGAGATTCGGCGAACCGGGCCAGACTGCTGCCGCCGGGGAGTTCAGGCAGTATGTTGAAACCCGCGTTGTTGAACGACGACACCGAAAGGAACAGGGAATGCCACAACGCTTTCCCCAGGCCCAGCTCTGGAAGGCTGTGGACCCGCCAGAAGATCGCAAGGGTCCCCAGGGCGTAAAGGGAGAACACCAGCATCACCACGCGGCGTCCGATGCGCCGCAATCCCTGGAACTGCTCTACGCCCACCGTGTCTTGCATCAACCCTTGGGTGATCATCCGCTCTTGCAAGGTGGACCGGTGGCCGATGAGCAACAGAAGGAATGTGCTGACCACCATGAAGCCCAAGCCTCCCACCAGCATCAAGGTGAATATCAATGCCTGGCCAAATCCACTCCAATAGGTCCCGGTGCTGACCACGGTGTGGCCGGTGACCGTCAGGGCTGAAACAGCCGTGAAAAATGAAGTGTCCAGGGAGGTATATTCACCGCTGTTGCTGGATATTGGCAGGGCCAGAAGGAGCCCTCCCACCCAAATAAGGCCTATGAAGCCTAGCAAGAGCATCAATGGTGAACCAAATAGCCGCTGCGGCACCCTCAAGGGCGGAGCCTCCGCGATGGTGGGACGCAGTTCCCTCATCCGCGGCTGGCGGATCACCGAATCCCGGCGCCGCTGGGGTGGTATCAATGCCACGGCCAGCCTCCCCGGTCGGGGAAAAGGGAAACCCGGGGCAACGGGAGACTCGCAACAGATGGAGCATTAATCCAGAGAAGCGCCAAAGCTCTAAATTCGGCCTGAGGCCAGTGATGAGGAGAGTGAGGCATCGACATTTGGGCCAGGGAATTCTCCGGGAATTCCTTGAGGAATTCTACGGAACCGGCGGGACTCCAGCACCTCTGATTCGAAAAAACTGGGGATTCTAAACTCGGCTATAGGTTGCCGGTCTATCCAGGTCAACGGATTCTAGATTCTTGACCCCGGTATGTCAACGCCGGGCGAGCGGCGTTTCTGGTAACTATGTCTACGGCGGCTAAATTGTGCACGGTTGAGCGGTGGCCGCCCGAAGACCCCCGGGCTTCTTATGCTAAGATATCCCCCAGTTTCAGGTACCTAGAGGTGACCAAATATGACGACCCGCTACCGGCAGGTTGAGCTACGTTACAACCCTGTCGAAATCGACCGGAAATGGCAGGAGCGTTGGGATAAGGACGGTCTGCACCGGGTGGGCAACCAAGACCCGCGGCCCAAGTGGTACGAGATGACGATGTATCCTTATCCCTCTGGCGACCTGCACATCGGCCACTGGTACGCCATGGCCCCGGCCGATTGCCACGCCCGCTTCCGGCGGATGCAAGGATATAACGTGTTGCATCCCATCGGTTTCGACGCCTTTGGCCTGCCGGCGGAAAACGCCGCCATTAGCCGGGGCATACATCCCCAGATATGGACCATGGACAACATCGAAAATATGCGCCGTCAACTCCGGTCCATCGGCGCCATCTACGATTGGAGCCGGGAGATCATTTGCTGCGTTCCGGAATTCTACCGCTGGAGCCAGTGGTTGTTTTTGAAGTTCTACCAAGAAGGCCTGGCTTACCACGGCAAGGCGCCGGTGGTTTGGTGCCCCTCGTGCCAAACGGTGTTGGCCCACGAGCAGGTGGTCAACGGCGCCTGTGAGCGCTGCGATACCGTCATCACCCGCCGTGACCTGGAACAGTGGTTCTTCCGCATCACTAAATACGCCGACCGCTTACTGGACTTTGATGGCCTTGAAGACTGGCCCACCAAGATATTGACCATGCAGCAAAACTGGATCGGCCGCAGCGAAGGCGTGGATATCAGCTTCGACATAAGCTCCCACGGTCTCGATGAGAAAGAGATACGTACTTTCACAACTCGTATCGACACAATCATGGGGGTGACGTTCATAGTTCTGGCGCCGGAGCATCCCCTGGTGGAGCAACTGACCGCCGATGAGCGGCGGACCGAAGTGGAAGCCTACATTGAGCAGGCGCGGCGGACATCGGAGATCGACCGCCTTTCCACTGATTCGGAAAAAACCGGAGTTTTTGTGGGCTCTTACGCCGTTAACCGGTTGAACGGCGAACGAGTCCCCATCTACATCGGCGATTATGTTTTGGTCACCTACGGTACCGGCGCCGTTATGGGTGTGCCCGCCCACGATGCCCGGGACTTTGTGTTTGCCAAGAAGTACGGGCTGCCCGTGCGCATCGTCATCGCCCCAATAACCTGGGATGGCAAAGAGTTGTCCGAAGCGTTCCTGGGGGATGGGTTCATGACCAATTCGGGCAAATATGAAGGTATGACCAACGAAGAGGGTATTGAGGCTATTGCCTCGGACATCGAGAAAAACGGTTGGGGCAGCCGCACCGTGTCCTACCGGCTTCGCGACTGGATAATCTCCCGTCAGCGGTATTGGGGAACACCCATTCCAATGTTATATTGCGACGCTTGCGGAATAGTGCCGGTTCCCGAGGAAGACCTTCCGGTGCTCTTGCCGCCCGATGCTGAATTCAAACCCACGGGCGAATCACCTCTGGCTTTGAACGCCGAGTTTGTGAACACCATCTGTCCTCAGTGTCAGGGTCCGGCACGGCGCGAGACCGACACCATGGACACATTCTTCGATTCGTCGTGGTACATGCTCAGATACCTGAGCCACCATTTTGAAGATGGCCCATTTGAACCCGAACTGGCCAAAACCTGGATGCCGGTGGACCAGTACACCGGGGGCGCGGAACATGCCGTGATGCACCTGCTTTACTCGCGCTTCTTTATCAAAGGGATGCACGACATGGGCATCGTGGATTTCGACGAGCCGTTTCTACGTTTGTTTAACCAGGGTGTGATCCTTGGCGAAGACCACGAAAAGATGAGCAAGAGCCGGGGCAACGTGGTCAACCCCGACGACGTGGTGGGCCAACTGGGCGCCGATGCCGTCCGCTGCTTCTTGATGTTCATCGGACCTTGGGACCAGGGTGGCCCTTGGAGCGACGTGGGCATCAACGGCACGGCCCGCTGGCTCAACCGGGTGTGGGACATGGTAGAACGCGATCCTGAGGAATTGCCTTTGGAGCCTGTTGACGAAACCGTCCGCCAGACGCAGCGCATGCTACATCAAACCATGCGCAAATGTTTCAACGATCTGGATAAATTCAAGTTCAACACGGCCATCGCTTCGTTGATGGAGTTTTCCAACCACCTTAACAAGGTGTGGGCCGACTCCAGCATCGATTCAGCCACCTGGCGGGAGTGTGTCGAAAAGTTCCTACTGATGCTCGCCCCAATTGCGCCCCACGTCACCGAGGAGTTGTGGGAGCGTAAGGGTCTTCCATACAGCATCCACCAGCAAAGCTTCCCTACCTGGGACGATGATCTGGCGGCCGATGACTTGATCACCCTGGTGGTGCAGGTCAACGGCAAGGTCCGGGACCGGTTGGAAGTGCCGGCGGATATCGATGAAGCAACCGCGCAGGCGCAGGCGTTGGCCAGCCCCAAGGTCCAGACCTACACCCAGGGCAAGTCAGTCACCAAGACCGTTTACGTCCCTGGCCGCCTGGTAAACCTGGTGGTGGTGTAACTTCAGAATTAACTCAAGGCCAGGATGGTCTTAACGCATGGATTGGGAGTGTGGATGATTGATGTTGAGCGAGTCTTTCAACGTCTAGCAGGCGGGACTGCCGCTCCGGCCATCAAAAGTGGATGGGTGTACCGGTACGCTCACTCTCCCATCTCATTGTGGTGCGATCTGCGCGCCCCCGAGGACCGTAAAGACCCAATTCCTCAGTTCACCCAGTATCTCTTTGAACAGGGAATAAAGCACGAAGCGGCCGCGACGGCCGAATTTTTCCCGGGAGCCCTGCGCGAGTTCTACTCGACCGAAGCGGAAGGTTTTCGGCGCACCCTGGAAATGATGGCCGAAGGGGCTGCCTCCATTCAAAACATGCCGTTGTTGGGTGGACTGGCGGGGCTTGAAGGCCGTCCCGACGTTCTGGAACGGATTGACGGAGTCCCTTCGGACCTGGGCGATTACAGTTACCGGGTGGTGGAGATCAAGTTTGCCCGCCGGATTGGACAAGGCCATATTCTGCAGGCGGCGGCCTATAACCGGTTGTTAGGTCTGGCTCAGGGATATGAACCGGAAGAATTCGCCGTTTTAAACGGAGATTTCCAGGTTCTTCCCTATGACATGTCCGAGTGGGACGGCAAGCTGGATCAAGCGTTGGATGCCATCAGAGAGATATTGAACGGCGGCTTGGTGACGCCTTGTTACGGGGCCGCCGAATGGCCTTGGACGAGCTACGTCAACCAACTGGCGGTCCAGAACAATGACGTCACCTTGCTCACTGGCATCGGCGCCGCCAGACGTTCAAACATGGTGAACGCGGGCTTTAGCCGGGTGGATCAGGTCGCCGCTGCCGATGAAAGTGCGCTGATGGAAATCAATGGTATTGGCTCGAAGACCGCGTCGATGCTCAGGGCTGCGGCTCAGGCACTGGAAGAAGGCCGGGTGATCCGCCGGGAGACGACCCCAGAGATACCGCGGGGCCGCACCGAGGTATTTTTTGACTTTGAGGGCACCGATCCTCAGATGGGATCGGAAGGTTTGGAGGTTACGAACTATCTCATCGGCAATATTTGGCGCACCGCCAACGGAACGCCCGATTTCATGCCCTTCTTCGCGGACGTCTCCCCCGCCGAAGAAGCGAACCTCCGCGCCTTCTTGGGTTGGGCTAACTCGTTGGACGACCCGGTCTTCTACCATTGGCA
This sequence comes from Dehalococcoidia bacterium, assembly GCA_034428715.1. Classification (GTDB taxonomy): domain Bacteria; phylum Chloroflexota; class Dehalococcoidia; order Lucifugimonadales; family UBA3495; genus Io17-Chloro-G2. The sequence goes on from DAOUHE010000178.1 coordinate 61,220, forward strand.
TTCCTACGAACTCACCCACTTGAAGAAGATGGGCGAGTTTTACCAAGTCGACCCTGCTCAACTGGAATGGGTCACCGGCCGGATGGTTAACTTGGTCCCGCCGGTGACGGATTCGTTTGCCTTCCCGTGCTACGGGAGAGGCTTAAAGGATATTGCCAAGTCCTTAGGTTTTCGGTGGCGGCAGGATGATGTGGACGGAGCCGGATCCGTCGTATTATTTCGCCGTTTCGTGGATTCCGGCGGCGCCGATTTGGAAACCAAGCGGAAGATCCTGATCTACAATGAAGACGATTGCCTGGCCACCATGCATGTCTTCGACTGGTTGCTTGCCCAGAAAGAATGAACGTCCGATCTTCCCACTGATGTGGTATGGCCTCATGCCTGTGCTAAACTGGGTGGAATTCCAACTGACGATGTTTAACCCCCGAGACTGGCATCCTGATTCAAGCCTGAAGGAGCTGTCATGACAACCCGAGTGAAACCCCAGGACAAGACGGTAAACGCCAATGGCATCAACATCCATTACCTGGATTGGGGCAACGCCGGCAAGCCCGACCTGGTGATGATTCACGGGCTCAGGGGACACGCCCATTCCTGGGATGACGTGTCGGCGGCCGTTTGCCAGGATTACCATGTCTTAGCCTTGGACCAAAGAGGCCGGGGAGAGACCGACTGGGCCAAGGACGGGGACTACTCAACCGATGCCTACGTGGCCGATCTTGATGCATTCCACCAGGCGTTAGGCTTGGAAAAATTCATCCTGATGGGCCACTCCATGGGCGGCCGAAACAGCATGACCTTCGCCGGAAAGTATCCGGAAAGGTTAGATAAGCTCATCATCGTCGACATGGGCCCGGAGACCGACCCCCGGGGCGGCAAGCGGATCACCCAGGAGATAGTCAACGTGCCTGAGGAGTTCGATACCTTCGACGCCGTGGTTGAATATATGATGAAGCAGAACCGGTTTGCCTCGGAAACCGTGATGCGCCGACGTCTCCTGTACGCCACCAAAGAACTACCCGATGGCAAGATCGGCTGGCGTTACGACCTGGCGATCCGTGAGGCCCGTCGCAACCCGGCTCCTTCCGCTCCCCAGGCCGACCTTTGGCCCGTATTGAACCAAATACCATGTCCCACGCTGGTGGTTCGTGGCATGGAGACGGACCTGTTGACCCTTGAGACAGCGCAGAGGATGGTTCGGGAATTGCCAAAAGGCGAATTGGTGGAGATCCCCAGCGCCGGCCATATGGTGTTTGAAGACAACCCGGAAGATTTCATCACCGCCGTGCGAAAGTTCCTGGGTTGACGCCGGGTGGCAAACACCATCGTGTGATTCTGGCTCAGCCGAACATCATCGTCTAATTCTGAGCCAGCCGCCTTTTCGAATGTCATGTTGAGCCAGCCGCCACCTAAATGTCACTCTGAGCCAGCCGCAGCGGCGAAGAGTCTGGGGCGGCGGCTCCACCCTAAATCCACAATCAACGCCGTTGGGGGAATCCATCCTAACCGGGAGATAAATTAATGCCGCCTGAATCCCCTGGCCAAGGTCAACCACTGACCCCGGCCGAATTGGCGATGAAAATAGAAGACATATCAACCGGGCCTCCTCCCCAGGGAGATGTTGGTGAAGGTCTGCGGTTCCGCACCAGCCGGGGGGAGATCAACAGTATCTTGCACCGCGCGCCAGATGCTGCCCAGGGTGTGGTGTGGGTATGCGGCGCCAGGGGAGGCTTCGGCGGTCCCGGCCCCGGAATCTACGAACACATGGCCGAGGAGTTTCTCTCCCGGAAGATCACCTCGCTACGCCTGGATTACAGGCTACCCAACGATCTGTCCGAGTGCGCCCTGGACCTTTTGACCGGAGTCGCGGGCCTCAAGGGCCTGGGCTGCGGACCCGTGGTGGTGGTCGGCCATTCTTTTGGCGGGGCAGTGGTCATCGCCGCCGCCGCCGCCAGCCCCTACATCTCGGGAGTGGTGTCCCTTTCCCCCCAGACCTACGGCGCCAACGGCGCGCCCCTGATCGCTCCACGACCCCTATTGCTGGTCCACGGCAAGGCGGACACCCGTCTGCCCTACTCCTGCGCTGTGCAGATACACCAGATGGCTCAGGAGCCCAAAACGCTGGTCCTCTACGAAGGGGCCGAGCACCGGTTGGAGGAGTGCCGGGATGAACTGCAAGACCTGCTTGGAGAATGGATACCAAGCACCCTGGCCGCGGCCGTCTAACTTGGGAATTCCCCAAAGGAGAACATAATGGCTGCCCCCGATTCATTCAGCCATATGGTGGACAGTTCCGGCCAGCCTCTGTCAAAGATGCCCGACTCCATTTTGCCTTCCACAAATGGGGTTGTGTTCAATAGCCGGGGAGAGGTTTTGCTGCAGAAAAGGGCGGATAACGGCTATTGGGGGCTGCCCGGCGGGAGGGGGACATCGGCGAGTCGGTGGAGCAGGGTGCCATCCGCGAGGTGTTGGAAGAGACGGGTCTCCACGTCACGGTCAAGCGTTTGATCGGAATTTACTCGGACCCCGAGCAATACTCGATACTAAGCTACCCTTGGGGCTTGGTGGTCCATTACGTGACGATATTATTTGAATGCGAATACCAGTCCGGCGAGCTTACAGTCTCCGAAGAAAGCACGGATATAGGTTATTTTCCACCTGACGCCCTCCCTGAAAAAACCATGCTCTCCTACCACCTGCGCATCAAAGACGCCCTGGCGGGCCAGGAGTTGCCCTTTATTCGGTAGTCCGCCCGCGGTGGCGCCGCTGGTCCGAGGTATCCGTCCTCAATTCAACCGTGGGATCACCTCACCGGCAATCAGGTCCAATTGTTCCAACCTCAAACCCGCCGGCCCCAGCATTATGGTTTGTGCTCCTACGTCGGCGAAGCTTTGGATCTTCGCGGCGCAGTCATCCGGCGGGCCGAAGACGCAGTTTTCCTCCACGTCGTATTGGGGGCCGTAGTAGGCGTGGGTGAACTGCTCTAACTGACGCTTGCACTCAGCCCGGTCGGGACCGACCGAGATATACATGAGTTTCCCGGATTGGAGGCCGCCGGGGTCTTTGCCTGACTCCCGGGCGTATCCCAGGACCTTTTGCCAGGCAATAGCGAAATCTTCCGGCCCTCCCCGGCCACCGGATACCCAACCGTCGGCTTCCTCTGCGCTTCGCTTCAGCACAGCTTCGGCGCTGCCGCCCAAGATTATGGGAATGGATGGCTTCTGGGCCGGCTTGGGGTCGACGTTCACACCTTCCATGTCGTAATGCCGGCCGTGGAAGGTGACGTCCGGCTCGCTCCACAGCTTTCGCATGACCTCCAAGCCTTCGCGGAACCTGCCCACCCGGCGGTTCATGGGCACGCCTAAAGGCTCGAATTCATGGTCCCGGCCTCCTAGAGAAATCCCTAGGGTGAGGCGGCCTCCTGAGAGATAGTCCAGGGTGGCGGTGGTTTTGGCGACCAAGATCGGATTTCTCAGGGCGAACAGCAACACCGAGGTCCCGAGGCGAATCCTGGAAGTGACGGCGGCCGCGGAGGTAAGAAGGGTCAAGGGGTCCATGATACTTGTTTCGTGGAAGATTCGGTCGATGACCCAAAGGGAGTCGAAGCCCAGATCCTCTGCCCGGCGAAAGAACCGTGTGAACTCGTCCATCTTGGGCGGCTGACCAGCGAAACTTCCCGGAACCAGCAATCCGATCTTGACGTTGGTGGCCATGATCTTCTCCTTGGAGTTTTAGTTTTCTAAGTCACATACGGGTTTTTTAAGCAGGTGGAACGAATCCGCGGTCGTCCCGCTAAGAAACGTAATCGTCCTCCAACATCATGTAATCATGGTCTATCTGATACCGGCGGGAGAGGCGGGCTCACCCGGCAATCAACAACCGGTAGCCAAGGTCGAGTTCTGTTAGCTTACGCAGGTAGCCGACACGGGCATCCCATTCCCCGGTTTCCAGGTCCTGCCGCAACCTTTGGACGCCACGTTCAACGGCTTCTGGTGCCAGCTGGGCCAGGCTGGAAATACTTGCGCGCACCGATGGATCCAAATACGCCTCGGGCCTTCGCCAATAGGCTCCGGCGAACCCGTCGATACAGTCACCGGGCACCGGCACGGGAACGACGGCGACAACGTCCAAATGCTCTTGAACATCTTCGACGCTGGGCGCGCGCATCTCCGAGGGCAACGAGAGACACTCTGGGAAGTATTCCACCAGCCAAAATCGCCAGCTTTCCCACGGTTCGAACAGCAAGATAACCTGCCGCCTCGCCACCCGGCGTAGCTCTGACAATCCCCTGGTCAAATCCGTCCAATGGTGGAGGGTAAAGGTAGCCATAGCCGCATCAAAGGTTTGATCACGGAATGGCAGCGCTTCGGCCACCGACCGCGTGACGGGACTGGACCCGGGTCTCCGTTGGGAGATCATCGCAGGCGACGGTTCGACGGCGGTCACCCGGCGGTCTGTTGGTTCGTAATTGCCCGTGCCGGCGCCCACGTTTATCACGGTTCGTGCATCTCCCAAGGCGTTAACGATCAGCCGTAGGATACGCGGGTCCGGCCGGCGGGCCGCCGAATAACCGGCGCCGATGGTCTGGTACACCTGATCGCCACAACTTGATGTCATGGAGTATCTACCTCAAGGAAAGGCGTTGGGATTTACCTTGAGGTTAGCCGGCCTCGACGCCCGAAAGGAACTCCAGCACCCGGCGGACATATTTTTGCGGTGCTTCCGAGTGGGGCATTACCTCTCCCCATTGGGCGTTGGGCACTAGGCGGTGCACCTCTTCGGCGATGGGTCTGGGATGAATATCGTTGCCGCCGGGCATGATCAGGGTGGGGACTCGGATACCCTTGAGGGCTTCCTTGGTCATCCCCAGACTGACATAGGGGCCGTCGAACAGGGCCGAAATCGTACCCCGCATCACCTGGGCGAAGTCCTCTGGGTCCATTGCTTCCAAGGTCTGGCGGTACTCCTCGTCGTATTGGGCCCGCTCGGGAGTGAAGGGCGAAAACCGGTCGTCGGGGTCAAACGCGTCGATGATTGGTTTAATGCCCTGTGTCAAAGCCATATCCAGGCTCTTGAAAAGTTTAGCGCCCAGATAGGCGTTGCAGATGACGCCGCCGGCAATGTTGGAGGGAAAGATGGCCCTAACCCTTTCGGGCCGGCGGGATGCGCAGCCAAATGAGGTGGCGGCGCCAAATGAGCCACCGCCCAGGTAGGCCTGCTCAATGTCCAAAACGTCCATCAGGCCGAAAACGTCCTGGCAAACGTTGTCCCAGGTCTGAACCACCAAAGGGCTGTTCGACTTGCCGCCGAACCGCCGGTCGTATGTAATGACCCGGTGTTCTTGAGCCAACTCTTTGATCACGGAAAAATAGCTGATGCCTTTACCCTGTAGACCCCCGGCCGACAATATGAGGGGAGGGCCGCTGCCGGCCTCCTCGTAATAGATCTCCGCGCCCTGGACTTTGGCTGTAGGCATTGGTGTTCTCCTTCTGGTCCGTCTATCGAGACCGGTAGTAGCGATTTTGCCCATTATAAAATCCCTGGCCCAGGTGCACAACGCATGGCCAGCGTGATGGCGGCGGCAGCTAAGGCGTGGGATGCCGGGCCGTGGTAAAATCCTAGCAGCGATCAATAGCCCAACACGATTGGAGGAACAGAGCCGATGGCTTCCAACATAGTCTTGTCGAACCAGGAATTTAACGTCGTCGGGACGCGGCCCATTCGTCACGACGGATTGGATAAGGTCACCGGGAAAGCCCGGTACAGCGCCGACTTCCACCTGCCGGATATGCTCCATGGCAAGGTCCTGCGAAGTCCCCACGCCCACGCCCGGATAAAGTCAATAAATGCCAGCCGGGCTCTGGCTATGCCCGGCGTAAAGGCCGTAGTCACCTCCGCCGACTTCCCCCAACCCACCGGTAAACTGATCGACCTGGGTGAAGGGGCGATGGCCAACCCGAAATGGATCACCAACAACCTGATGGCGGCGGAAAAAGCGCTCTACAAAGGCCACGCCGTGGCCGCCGTTGCTGCTGACAGCCTCGCCTTGGCGGAAAGCGCGCTGGCCTTGATCGACGTGGACTACGAGGTATTACCCTCGGTGGTGCTCGTCGAGGACGCCATGAAAGACAGCGCGCCGGTGTTGCACGAGCGGCTGGCCAACGTCACCGACTCCAATATTCGCGCCGGCGGTCTTCGGGCGGACGATGACAACGAAAAAAGCACCAACGTCGCCAACCGGTATGAATTCGAGGCCGGCGACGTCGCCAAAGGGTTTGCCGAGGCCGACGTGGTGGTGGAGCGGGAGTTCCACACCGCGACGGTCCACCAGGGCTACATCGAGCCCCACGCCGCCACCGCCATGTGGAACCCCGATGGCAAGGTGACCATCTGGTGCAGTAGCCAAGGTCACTTTCAGATTCGGGACAACTCCGCCTTGGTACTTGGCATCCCTGTTTCCAACATCAAGGTAGTCCCCTTGGAGATAGGCGGCGGATTCGGCGGCAAAACAGTGATCTACCTGGAACCGGTGGCCGCCATGCTCTCGAAAAAGACGGGGCAACCGGTAAAGATAACCATGAACCGCACTGAAGTGTTCGAAGGCACCGGACCAACGTCGGGCAGCTACGTGCGTTTCAAATTGGGAGCTAACAAAGCGGGCCGCATCACCGCCGCCGACGCCACCATCATGTATGAGGCCGGTGCTTTCCCCGGGGCGCCCATCAACCAGGCCCTGCAATGCATGCTGGGGCCCTACGATATCGCCAATGGACGCGTCGAAGGGTGCGACGTGGTGGTCAACAAACCCAAGGCTGCCGCCTACCGGGCGCCGGGAACTCCAGCCGCTGCCTTCGCCGCCGAGTCGGTGATCGACGAGGTTGCCAATAAATTGGGCATTGATCCACTGGAATTCCGGTTGATGAACGGGGCCAAAGAAGGCACCCGGAGGATTCCCGGCCCCATGTTCCCCCGCATCGGGTATCTGGAGACGGTTCAGGCAGCTAAAGATCACGAGCATTACTCGGCGCCGCTGTCCAAAGCTCGCAACGGCGGAAAAGTGGGTAGAGGCGTGGCCACCGGTTTCTGGTTCAACGGGACCGGCCCGGCCAGCGCCACCGCCACGGTGATCTCCGACGGCACGGTTAGCCTGTTGGAAGGCTCTCCCGACATCGGCGGCAACCGGGCGGCCCTGGCCATGCACCTGGCAGAAGTTCTAGGTATTGCGGCCGAAGACGTGAAACCGGCCATCGGGGACACCGACGCCGTGGGGTTCACCTCTATGACAGCGGGAAGCGGCGCGACCTTCAAGTCGGGTTGGGCCTGCTTCGAAGCCGCTAACGACATAAAACGGCAGTTCATTGAAAGGGCCGCCAGGATCTGGGATATCTCTCCCGAAAACGTCCAATACGAGAACGGAATCATCTCCCATACGTCGGACCCCGAGCTGAAATTCACCTTCAAACAGTTGGCCGGACGGCTCAACGGGAGCGGTGGTCCCATCACCGGCAGAGGCAACGTCGATCCCCGGGGCGTGGGCTCGGCCTTCGCCGTCCACATGGTGGATCTGGAAGTCGATGAGGAGACCGGCAAGGTGGATATCTTGCGGTATACAGCCTTGCAGGACGCCGGCAAAGCAATTCACCCCAGCTACGTGGAAGGACAGATACAGGGCGGCGCGGTCCAGGGCATCGGCTGGGCATTGAACGAAGAGTATTTCTTCAACGATAAGAACGAGATGGTCAACTCAAGCTTCCTGGATTACCGGATGCCCACCAGTCTGGACCTGCCCATGATAGACACGGTAATCGTGGAAGTGGCCAATCCGGGCCATCCTTTCGGTGCTCGGGGCGTGGGAGAAGTATGCATCGTGCCGCCCCTGGCCGCTGTGGCCAACGCGATACACAGCGCCATCGGTGTCCGGATGGCCACATTGCCGATGTCTCCCGGCGCCATACTAGAAACACTTTGGGACAATGGCAAGTAGATTTCCCCTTACCGAGGCTTGAATCTCATGCGATTGAAATAAGCTCCGGCGTAAAGAATAGGATCATAGATTAACTGGGGGCGCACGGCCGTGCGCCCCCACATAGTGGGCCTACCCAATGGCCAAGCTTAAAACCATCACCCTCGATCCCCATCCGGCGCTGATTCTCGACGGCCCGTCCGTCGAAGATATCGTGCAGGGATTGGACGGCAATAGGGGCGTTATACTCGCCGCTTTGAGAGATATGGCTGCCTCCCTGCGAGGAGTCGAAGAGAAAGTCGTCTACGATGGCTTCTGCCAAGAATGGACCCCCGCCTACTACCTGCAAGGCCCCAAAGCCAGGCGGCAAATGTTCCATGTCCACGACTTCCCGTCGGGATTGCGAGGCACTATCTTTGTTGGGGTAAATACCCTGCAACCGGTAGTGCTGGGTGCCGGTCCGGTGCCGCCGCGCATGAAAAGTGCCATCGTTGACACGGCTGGGGGCCGGACCAAACAGGTGAGGGTTCACTTGAATACCCGAAGAGACGCCGCCGACTTCTTCAAGTTGGTGCGGGTCAAGTGGGAGTTCGAGCATGGGCGGTTGGGCTTGTAACCGGTAAGGAATCAGAACGGTAGTCTAAAAGCGGTTAGGGGCACGGCATGCCGTGCCCCTACGATATTGGCGGTTTTGTTAAGTCTGCCGTGCCTAGGTGACTGACGCTTCCACTACCGGTTTGTTGGTGGCGGGGTCGACCTCGAAGGGGCTGAACAGTTCCAGTTCCTTACCAATCTCCTTGACCGCGGGGATTACCTCTTCACCCATCAGGCGCAGGCTGCGCATCTGATCGTCGTGGGTCATGGCCCCGTCGCCGTCCCAGAAAAAGATGCTGCCCGGACGAAGGTATTCCATTACGTGGCGTATCTTTGGTATTACGGTTTCAGGAGTGCCCGCGATGATGGTGTAGTCTGCGGCCTGCTCTTCGAAGGGCCTGCGGTTGGTCCCGAACCGGCCTAAGGGGCCGAAAGCCGTAGCCGCGGTTTTTCGTGCCGTCCGGGAAGTGTGGCCCGGCAGGCTTTGGATGGCCTGGTTGACCTGCCCTTCGTTGCCCGACAGGAATGGGTTGCTCACTCCGGATAGATACTTGCGGGCGACCTCTTCCGCTTTCTCGTCGGTCTCGTCTACGTGCACCTTCCAAAGATAGGAAAGGTTCTGGGTGCCCGACTCATATCCGAGTTCCGCCGCGGTGTCGTGGTAAAGCTGGAAGGCGTCTTTGGTAGGTTCAAGTTTGGTGGCCAGCAGCACCAGGGGATATCGGTGCCCAGCGGTCCATTTGATCGTCTCTTCGCTGACGGTGGAAGGGATCCAAATCTGGGGGTGCGGCTGCTGTAACGGACGGCACCAGGGATTGACGTACCGGTAATGGTAATGCTTACCCTCCCAGCGGAAAGGCCCCGGTTGGGTCCAAGCCTTGATGATGAAGTCATGGGCCTCTTCGAACCGCTCCCGGTTGTAGTGGGGAGGGGCGTTGTGGGACCAGCTTTCCCGGCCGCCGCCCCTGACAAAGCCGGAAACCAACCGGCCGCCGGAGATCATATCGATCATGGACAGCTGTTCCGCCAGGAAGAGCGGGTCTTCCCAAATGGGGAGGACGTTGCCCAGGATGATGATCTTGGCCTTGCTGGTCTGGCGGGCCAGGATGGACGCGCCCACGTTGGTCACCCCCTGCATGCAGAAGGGTGTGCTGTGGTGCTCATTGAGCATCAGGGCGTCGAAACCCATCTCCTCGGCGTAGATCTTTTCGTCCAGGTAGCGGTTGTAAAGTTGGGCGCCCACTTTGGGGTCGTAAAGCTCGTTGCTGATGCCCAGGTCGGTGCTCTGAGTCCCCATCAGACCCGTAGTATCGTCCTGCCAGGGTTGCTCGGTGAAATGACCGATTAGCATGACAAGTCCTCTCCAAGCGATGGTTCGAGTTAAGGCAGTTTAGCATTAGGCCCGAACGCATGTCCAGACGGGCCAGGCAAAACCGCCACTGGTAAAAACCCATGAGACTGATTTATATTTGATGGGTTGCTTCGGGCGGGTAATCAGGATGACATAAACGGACTCGCCCGCATGTGATTTTGCCACCAGCCATCCCATGAGGTCTAAGATAACCAAGTTCCGTGGCAAACTCATATTCCGCAGGAGTTATCTCGAGGTAACCCGGACGGGAAAAATGTATTCAACGTATTGATTGGGAGGAAAACGTGTCAACTATAAGACCCAATAGAGCCAAGGAGAAACTAGCCGCTGGACAGGCGGTAACCACCATTTCCGGCCTGTCCAGCAGTGAGATCATCGATTTCATGGGCCCTCTTGGATTTGACGCCGCTTGGATAGAAGGTGAACACGGTTCAGTTACCTGGGAACAGTTGGGGGACATGACTCGGGCGTGTGACCTGTGGGGAATGGCCCCTATCACCCGGGTAGCTGCCAACGAACCCTGGTTGATCACCCGCACCTTGGACCGGGGATCCATGGGCATCGTTGTCCCCCACGTAAACTCCAGGGAAGAAGCGGAGAGGGCAGCCCAGTCGGCAAAATACGCGCCCGTGGGGTATCGAGGTATGTTTGGCGGCCGCCAGTCCTACGGGGTAGGAGACTATTTCCACCAGGCCAATGACCAAACCATGGTGATCGTATTGCTTGAAGAAGCCAGCGCTTTGAGCAATTTGGACGAAATATTGAAGGTGGACCACATCGACGTATTCTTCGTGGCGCCCTCGGACCTGGCCCAGACCATGGGTCACATCGGGAATCCCGGCCACCCCGAAGTCCAGAACGCCATCGACGACGCGATCTCAAGAATCTTGTCTGCTGGGAGGATAGCCGGCACGTTGGTGAATGACGAAAACGTAGCCCGTTACCTGGAGCAGGGAGTCAGATTCACCATGACTTCCTGGAATGCATGGGTGGCAAGGGGTGCGGCATCGTTTCTGGACACGGTCCGGGGAACCGGAATCTAGCTTGCTACTGAGCCTGGCATTGGCTGTTAAACTATTCGATCGCAAGAACTGCGGCGCTAAATCCCCCCAACCGCCCTATGCAAAAGGGGGGCCAGTTCTCCCCCTTTGCAAAGGGGGATTTCTACTCTGGCCTGGTTGCTCTCTACGTTCGGCAATTAATGCAAGCCACAGAAATCCCCTGCCTCATTCATGGCTGGTCCGTCGAGGGGACCCTGTTCAGGATGTCAATCTTTAGTGGCACCAAGAGCAAAGCTCCCGCCATAAAGAAGGCACCGCACCCGATCAAAAGGGCGGAGTAACCCGTGACCGTGTGGGAATACCCGAGAAATTCCACCGTGGGCTCCAATCGGTTGAGCAGGTCTATCCCTGGCCCCAACACTTTGGCTACTGCAGCACCGCCTATGGTGGATAGGTTGACGAAGCCCATGTGCGCGGCCTCGCGGCCCGAGGTGCCCAGGTCGTTGGCCAATGCCCAGTTGGCGCTAAGCACGGCGCCCACCGAAAATCCTATGGCGCTGGCTATGAGCAGTACCTGGGTGGCATTTTCCGCCGAAAGCATCCAGATGGTGGACACGGCAGCCCCGGTGGCCCCCGCGACCACCAGTGGTTTCCGGCCTATCCGGTCCGATATCCATCCGGTCAGGTAAACGCTCAAGGCCAGAGCTCCGCCGATGACCAGGATCATTCTCCCCAAAGCCTGGGCGGGATTATCTACCCCAACCACGTCTTTCAGGAAAAACATGCCGTAGGTTTGGAAGGCGGAGATCGCCGTGAGGATTAAAAGCCGGGACGCCAGAAACCGGGTCAACTGTGGATGCAATCCCAACGGTCGTTCCGGCTGGGTAACGGGAACATCCGGTGCTTTCTTTTGCTGGGCCACCACCGTTGAAGAGGTGACGCCGGTGGTAACCAGCATGCTGGCGCCCAGGATCCCGAGAGCTAACCAGATCCAGATACCCGGTGTGGACCCGGTAGCGAATCCCAGTAATTCGCCTGCGAGGAAAATCAGCACCAAAGCGCCGGTGGCGTCGGAAAGGATCTTATACGAAGAGGCCAGGCCGATACGGTGGACCGGCACCAGGTCTTGTATCAACGCCTGGTACGGGCCATAACCGATGTTGATGCTTCCCTGGATGAACAGCCAAGCCACCAACAGCACCGCGTAGTTGGGTGCCAGCCCTACGACCACCAGACCTAGACAGAGGAAGGCGGACCCCCAGAGTAGGAATGGCACCCGTTTGCCCAGCTTTGAACGCGTCCGGTCGCTTATGGAACCGATACGCAGTTGGACCAGGGCTGCTACCATGAGGCCGCTGACGCCCAGAATACCCAAATAAGTGTTCTTTAGCTCGTCGGCAACCAGGAAGAGGGTCAGGGCGGGGAGGATCATGACGTCCATGGTCAGGCCGACGCCGTTGGTGCCGAAACCAAATGCGCTCAACCGCAGCAACGCCAGGTTGCCCCATTGTGATTCCGGATTTTCTTCCGCCACTGGGCTGCTCATCCCCCACCAAACTGTTTCAGGCCGGCCCAGGCCGGCTCAAATCGATGATCCTAGTGGTAGTTTATAATACATCAGGCGTAACCTGACCAGCGAAGAATCTGGCGCCATTTCAGCGGTTTTCCGGTTTCACGCCTTCGATTCTGAATTACCTCAATTGATCTTGAGGCCGGAGCATAATGAGCCAGCAACAGAATGAATTGAATATTTGCTCTCTTTTGCCCAGCGGAACCGAGATACTGTTCGCGCTCGGCCTTGGAGACCGGGTAGTGGGCGTGAGCGACCTCTGCGACTATCCCCCGGCTGCCAAGGATAAACGGATCCTGTCCCGCAGCAAGGTGGACGCGTCGGTTTTAACCAGCGAGCAGGTGGAAAACGAGATGCGTCGGCTTTTGGAGGCGGGAGAGGATCTGTACGACTTGGACCGGGATTGGCTGAGCAAGCACCCCGTCGACGTGGTGCTTACCCAGGACCTCTGTTACTTTTGTGAAGTGGACGCGGCTCAGGTTATCGACGCGGTGAGAGGAATGCCGCGGGAACCGCGGGTGGAGGTGCTTCAGCCGAGAACACTGGCGGAGATCCTGGCCAGCATTGAGCAGGTAGGTGATGCCTGTGGCGCCGCCGAACCGGCGGGCCGGTTGGTTAAAGAGCTCAAAGATAGGATCAGTGTGGTGGTCCACGCCGTCGCGGACTTGGCCGAACGTCCAAGGGTCTTTTCCGTTGAAGGGGTAAACCCGTTGGTCATAGGAGGCCACTGGATTCCGGACCTTCTGGCGACAGCCGGCGGGAATATTGACATTTACCCACCGGGGTGTCCGGCCAAACGCATCGATTGGAAAGAAATCACCGATTACGCGCCGGAGAAACTCTTCATTGACCTGTGTTCCTCTGATTTGGCCCGCAACGTCCAAGAAGTCCCCTGGCTGGCGGCTCAAACAGGTTGGGGACGATTACCCGCGGTGGAGACCGGCGAGGTTTATTTGATCGATCATGTGTACTTTAGCCGGCCGGGCCCCCGGGTGGTCCTGGGATTGGAGATCTTGGCCCAGTTGACCCATCCAGGGATTTTCCGCGGATCGATCCCGCCGGGTTCGGTGCTGAAATTAGACTTGAACTTGGCTGCCGGCGCCGGACCCGGCGAGATTGGCCGGTGTTTCCGCCCATATCCAGAACCATGACCGGCCCGGGATACCGCTACCGTGGCGCAGGGAATAATAAGTGGTTATAATGATTGAAATTGCAGGGGGTAGCTTGCACTTTGGTCACGAAAGAAGAATTTAGAACGGCTATGGGGGATTTCGCCACCGGGGTCACCGTTATCACCACCAACGATGATAAGGGCCAGGCTCATGCCATGACCGCCAATTCCTTCACCTCGGTCTGTTTGGAGCCCCCAGTGGTCTTGGTTTGTGTTGCGCACAGCACTCACACCCACCACTTCTTGGCCGAGACGGGCTGGTTTGGGGTGAATATCCTGGGTCAGGACCAGGAAGACGTGGGCGCCTATTTCGCCAAACGCCCCGAAGACAGGAAAGGAGGGGTGGATTACAGCTTCAGCCAGGGAGAGGACGGTTTACCGGTGCTGGACGATTCCATGGTGTACATGGGCTGCCAAGTGATTGGGACCCACGTTTACGGCGACCATACCATCTACCTGGGTGAGGTGAAAGAGATTCGCAAGTCCGGCTTGGAAACCCCTCTGTTATTCTTCAAAAGCCGCTGGTACGACCCAAGCGAAGGGTAAGCCTTTACGGCTGTAACTTTACTTCAGGGTGGACATGAACCGTTCGATTTGGTCGTTCACGCGCTGGTATTTTTCCAACTGCACGAAATGACTGCCGCCCTCGATGATTTCCTGTTGGGCCCCTGGAATTTTCTCCGCCAGATATTCGGTAAATTTGACCGGCGTGGCGAAATCATCGGAGCCACACATCACGTGGGTGGGCAGCCGGACCGTGTGGACCTTGTCCATGACGTCAAACTGGTCGCATGCCCTCAGGTCGTTTAGCTCAACGACGGGGCCGATTTCGATCGTCCTGCGGACCAATACCTGAAGGATGTCATCTTCCACGTTTTTGTAATGTTCCCTGCGGGTTTCCAGCCATTCCGAATTGTCTTCCACGGCCTTTTCACATTCTTGGAGGTACTTTGGATCTACCCTCATCCTGGCGCCGGTGCCGATGAGGATAATACCCTTCAATTCGTCGGGATAGCGCAGGGCATACTGCAACGCGATAGCCCCGCCCATTGAATGGCCGCAGAGGACCACGTCTTTGTACCGGCGGGCTGTGTTGAAGCCGCGGACCCAATCCACATACCGGTCAATGCTATTGCACGCCTTGCCCGTGGGGTGTCCGGGAAGGTCAATGGCTTTCGAGTTACGGAAATGCCTTAGTTGATAGTAGAAAGAAAGGCTCGAGGCGCCTGCGCCATGGATCATAACCAACTTCATTCCATACACCTTCCACTATAGTCATCTATGGTCATCATTGCTTTTCGTAATAGTGATAACAGATTAAAATCAGCATACTACCTATGATCATAGTTTGTACAGAGTGTGTGGAAAACACCACGGGGCGGTTGCGTGGGACCGCAAATGTTAGAAGCTGCATTCACGTTTTACGAGTTGGTTATTGTTAGAACAAATCGTAACGCTCTAAAAGGTGATCAATCACACCGCAGCATCCGGCCCATGTCTTGAACCCCCAGGAATAACGCGCCTTTCAGTTGTTATTAATTTGAGCCATCATCGCCTAGCGGCTCATCGGCGTCCGCCGAGTCATCTGCATCTAGCAGCTCGTCGGCTCCATCGGACTCGTCACCAGCTAACTGTTCATCGGCGACAGCCGCTTGGCCGTAACGGGTGCGATGCCCGTTGGAAGTCCCGTTGGAAGAGCCCGTGGCCGCGCCGTTGGCGCCATCACCGCTTAACCTTCGGTCGGATTCGTGGAAACAGGCGATGGCGGCGACGAAGTCGTCAGCTTCCCGCTCGCGCCACACGATCACTCCCTGGGTGTTTCTGCCGGTGACCCTCACGTCTTCCAGGGTGATTCGTTGCATTTGTGCCTTGGCGGATATTATGAAGATCTCTTGACCCTGTGTATCGGGTACTACTCGGGCCGCGGCTACCGGTCCTCCCTTCTCAGTGACACGAAACGTCCGCACACCCTGACCTCCCCGCTTATACCTGGGATAGCTGGACACGGGAGTCGACTTGCCGTAGCCATTCTTGCTTACGATAAGGAGGTGGGTGTTGGGCGCCGCTATGCCCATGGCCACGACCCGGTCCTCACCCACCAGCCGCATGCCTCGGACACCGCCGGCGGAACGGGAACGGGGGGTGAGGCCCGACACCGGGAACTTGATAGCCTGGCCCTGTTCCGACACCATGATGATGTCCCGGGTCTCATCGGCCTGGCCAATGCTAACCAACTCGTCTCCCTGTTCCAGGTCCATGACGATCAAGCCCGAGGGCCGTATGTTGACCAGTTGTCCCGTCTTTAGCGCCTTTACTTCTCCCATTCGGGTGGCCAGGATCAAGATGTAGTCGTCTTCCTTGGGGGTGCTGATCGCCAACATGGCCTGGATCTGCTCACCCCGGGCCAGGGGCAGCAGGCTCACCAAGGGGGCTCCCCGGGTGGTGCGAGAAGTATTGGAACTTATCTGGAACGCCCGCAGCGGATACACTCGTCCCCGGTTGCTGAAGAAAAACAGCGTCTCATGAGTATCCACCACCGCCAGGTCCATCAGGGCGTCGTCTTCGCGGGTCGCCATGCCCAATACCCCCTTGCCGCCCCGGTGTTGGGTGCGGTAGGTGTCGATGGGCACCCGTTTGATGTAACCCCGCTGGCTGATCGTGACCACCACGTCTTCATTGGGAATGAACTGTTCATCTGTGGTGCCCTGTAACTCGGCTTCATCGATGAAGGTGCGCCGGGGATCTCCGTAATCTTTTTTGATCTTGCGGGTCTCGGTCTTAATGGCGGTCAGCACCTTTTCCGGGCTGCCCAGCAAAGCTTCCAGGTCGGCAATCGTCTTGAGCAGGTCTTCGTGTTCCTTTTCCAGCCGTTCCCGCTCCAAACCGGCCAAGCGCCTTAGCTGCATGTCCAGAATCGCCTGGGCTTGGATCTGCGTCAGGTCCAGCTGTTCCATCAGGCCGGTCCGGGCGGTTTCCACGTCGGCCGAACCGCGGATGATGGCCACCACTTCGTCCATCCGGTTCAATGCCAACAGCAGGCCCTGAACCACGTGGTCGCGGTCCTGGGCGCGTTTCAACAAGAATTCGGAACGCCGCCGGATGACCTCTTGGCGGTGTGCGATGAACAACGCCAAGCATTGTTTAAGCGACAGCACCTGGGGCTGGCCGTCCACCAAGGCCAACATGATGGTATTGAACGATGTGCGCAATGACGTGTGTCGAAATAGATTGTTAAGGACGATGTTTCCCTGGGCATCCCGCCTTAACTCAATGACGATTCGCATTCCGTGGCGGTCCGACTCGTCTCGTATGTCCGAGATCCCTTCAATCCGCTTCTCTCTCACCATCTGGGCTATTTTTTCTACCAAGGTGGACTTATTAACCTGGAAAGGCAGTTCCGTGATGATGATCTGTTCCCGGCCACCGCGCATCTCTTCTATCTCGGTGGCCCCTTCCATGATGATGCGCCCCCGGCCGGTCATGTAGGTGTCGATGATTCCCTGTTTTCCGCGTATCAGCCCAGCGGTGGGGAAGTCGGGCCCCAGAACAAACCGCATCAGCCGTTCGGTGGTGGAATCGGGATGGTCCACCAAGTAGCAAATTGCATCACATATTTCGCCCAGGTTGTGAGGGGGAATGTTGGTGGCCATTCCCACGGCAATCCCAGTGGCACCGTTTATCAGCATGTTGGGAAGGCGTGCCGGCAGCACCGTGGGTTCCTGCATCGAGTCGTCGAAGGTGGCGCTAAAGTCCACCGTGTTCAGGTCCAGGTCACCTAACAACTCTTCAGCGATGGGGGCCAGCCGGGCCTCGGTGTACCGCATGGCCGCCGGCGGGTCGCCGTCAACGCTGCCGAAGTTGCCCTGGCCGGTGACGAGAGGATAACGCAACGAAAAGGATTGAGCCATTCTGACCAGGGAGTCGTATACCGAGGATTCGCCGTGGGGGTGGTATTTGCCCAGTACCTCGCCGACTATCCGGGCCGTCTTTCGGGAGGTGGTGTTTGCCCTTAAGCCCATCTCCTGCATGGCATAAAGTATGCGCCGCTGCACTGGTTTCAGCCCGTCTCGGACATCGGGAAGCGCCCGGGATACGATCACGCTCATCGCGTAGGTAAGGTACGACGTCCGCATCTCCTCTTCGATGCGTATGGGCCGGCTTCC
This sequence comes from Dehalococcoidia bacterium, assembly GCA_034428715.1. Lineage (GTDB taxonomy): Bacteria > Chloroflexota > Dehalococcoidia > Lucifugimonadales > UBA3495 > Io17-Chloro-G2. The sequence goes on from DAOUHE010000178.1 coordinate 79,054, forward strand.
CTCTGCCGGTGGCATTGGGGCGGTGGTTACCATCTCTTGCTCCTCTCCTTCACGTCTATCTCTTCCACTGATCGGCGGACGGTGAAACCGTAAACGTCCCCAGACTGGCCGCCCAGGGTTTAGCCCTAGGGGTAGATGCGTCCTCTGGGTTGAACGCGTTGGTCATAAATCTTTCGGGTTTGGGAGTCTCGGTCATCCAGGGTTCTGGGTGGGTGGACTCGGTGCTTTGACGTTGGTTGCCGGAGAAACGGCCCCGAGGGTCAAACAAGGGCCCCAGGTTTATATATTTCCGCCCGGTCGTTAAACGCCGCAAACAGATTGGCGAAGATCCTTGGGACTTCTTTTTGCCTTTCCGGATGGCACTGAAGGCCGATGACCCAGCTATGTTCCGGGCTTTCCAGACCTTCGATGAGGCCATCTTCAACGCTATAGGCGGTGGTCATCAAACGGGGTGACCTTTGGGCCTCATAAAGACCCTGATGGTGCAGGCTGTTGACTTTGAAGAACCCGGCGAGGCCAATCACCGCGGCGGCTTTGGAACCCGGCGAAAGGTATATCTGGTGAGACAGAGGTTCTGCCGGATTATTTCCGGAATCGGCGTCCTGCTGGTTCCGGTGGCCCCGCAGGTTTTGGATCAACCCACCCCCAAAGGCCACGTTGAGTATTTGCATACCCCTACAGATGGCCAGGATGGGCATGTCATGCTTCAAGGCGTGATCAAGCAGGCGGAGGTCCAGGTCATCCAACGAACGGTTGATTTCCAAACCGGCTTGGGGGTCTGGTTCTTGACGATAAAGTGGAGGATCAACGTCAGGGCCACCGGGCAGCATCAAACCGCTCACGTCGTCCATCAGATCGCCGGTGGTTCGGTGACCATCTTTTCCCGGGGTTAGCAACCTCACGTCAGCGCCCAAAGTTTCCATTATGCCTATATAACGGCTTGCGTTTCGCTGACCGGAGGAAGGAATAACTATTACCGCCATATAGCATTACATTTTACCTGAAATCGGGGCGGAGGTACAATGTAGGTAACGACGAATCTCGGTTCTATCGAAACAGGACCTGCGCCGGATCATGAATTGCATCCTGGTTACTGTATCCAGTCGTTGGCGGTTTAGCGGATGCTGGCGCCCGGGTTGGGTGACACCGCAAATACTCTGAAATCACCTGATGGGTAACCGTACCCACTACTTTGCTTGGAACAGCGGTTTTTGTTAAGCTAGATAGGTGATTTTGCCTATTTGAACCAGCGTACTGGTTTGAACCAGCGTACTGGAAGGGAAGAAAGGGATGAAAGAGGTAATAGAAGAAGCGGTCAAGCTCTCTAAAGAGGGCCAACCCTGCGTATTGGCCACCGTGGTCCGAACCAAGGGCTCGACGCCGCAGAAGGCCGGGGCCATGCTGCTGGTGCGCGAGGATGGAACCGGCGTCGGTACCCTTGGCGGTGGTTGTGTCGAGGGCGACATATGGTTTGCCGCCAAAGAGATACTGCGGCAACACGGAGGGCCGGAATTCAAGGATTACTACCTCAACGAAGACATTGCCGCCAGAGACGGGCTGGTATGCGGCGGCACCATGTACTTCTACCTGGAGCCTCTGTGGGGTTCACAAGACTTCGCCGAGATCGGAAGCGAGTTGATGGCAGCATATGAGGGCGGAGACGCCGTAGGCTTGGCCACGGTGGTCAACGTGCTCGAAGGTGCCATTAACCCAGTCAAACTGGGTGCCAAGCTGCTACTGCGCTTAGACGGGTCGGTGGTGGGAACCCTGGGCGATGTCCAGTTGGATGAAAAGGCGATAGAGGTGGCCCGCCGGGTGGCCGAGGTTGGGAATACCGAGTCGTTTAACACCGATATCGGAGCCGAGATCTTCGTCGAGGGATTCACCACACCGCCAACCTTGGTGATGGTGGGTGGCGGCCACGTCGGCAAGGCGACCGCCGACCTGGCCCACTCTCTAGGGTACCGGGTATACGTCGTGGACGACCGGCCCGAGTTCTGCAACCAAGAACGTTTCCCTAACGCCGAGCAGACCGTGGTCACTCCTTACGGCACGTGGGCCGACCATGTGACCATCAACGTCAACAGTTTCGTCGTCGTCGCTACCAGAGGACACCGGTTCGATGATATGGCCTTGGAATCGGCCCTGGCAACCAAGGCGAGATACATTGGCCTATTGGGCAGCCGGCGCAAGACCATAATGATTTACCGCCGTCTGATTCAGCAGGGTACTCCGGTGGACCGGCTCAGGGACGTTCACGCGCCCATTGGCCTGGACATAGGCGGTCTTACGCCGGAAGAGCTGGCGGTCAGCATCATGTCGGAGATCATCATGGTGCGCCGTGGCGGCAAAGGCGGGCCCATGGGCATGGACGAGTGGTTCATTGAGCGCGCGGCAAATATCGCCGGGCGGGCGGTGGAAGTCTAGTTTCCAAAAACATCAAACCTGATGGCGTCTAAAGTGGGACCCACTATCGCGATACTCTTGGCGGCCGGAGAGTCTAGCCGCATGGGACAGTTGAAAGCCCTGCTACCGTGGCAGGGCTCAACTTTATTGGAGCACCAGGTCACGGCGTTGTTGGAAGGCGGGGCCGACCGGGTCGTGGTGGTTGTTGGGCACCGCGCAGCTGAATTGGAAGCCAGACTGAAGGGCAAGAAGGGCGTGTCCTGCGCCGTCAACCCTGACTATCTGCTGGGGAAGACCACGTCACTAAAGGCTGGCGTGCAAGCCGTTAAAGGGTTCCATCCCGGCGTCATCCTCATCTTGAACGTCGACCAGCCGCGGAGGCCCGAGACCATCAAGGACCTATTGCGGCGCCATCTAGCCGGAGAATCCCTCATTACCATCCCCACATTCAACGGGAAAGGCGGGCACCCCATCGCCATCGCGGCACAGCTTTTGCCGGACCTTGGGTCCATTGAAGAGGAAAGCCAGGGTCTAAAGGCAGTGACTCGGCGATACGAGAGATCGACAGAAAGGGTGGAACTGGGAACTCCGGAAATCCTATGGGATTTGAACACCCCTGAGGACTACGAGAACGCAATCTCCGCCCAGACGTAGGCCGCGGGATTAAACCGCCACTTGGAACTCCGGCATGGTTCTCTGGTCTTTCTTTCGGTCTATACCGCAGCTATGTCGAACGTTGTTCCCGGGACCCAGGGGCAGGGATCAGTAGCGATGTAATCCACCCAATGAAGAACATGGACGATGCGAAGTAAAACCCGGCGCGCCAGCCGAACCCTGTGTCAAAGGGCAGGCCGAACCCGAAGGTGTCGACGGGCAAAGACCCTACCAGCATACCCACAGCTAAAACCGCCAGCACTCCAAAGGCCGAGTTGCTGCCCCACATCAATCCGATGAACGTTGCCTCCAATCCCCGACCTTCAGCCACGTCTATCGCCGCCGCCTGGGTCAAAGAGTTCACCGCGAAATGGAACAGCCCGAACAGCGCTACAGACAGGGTCATCCAAGCCCCGGAACCACCCAGGGCAATGCCCAATGGCAATATCACCGAGACACCCATGATGAAGGAGATCACAGGCCTGCGCCCGATGCGATCAGAGAGCCACCCAAAGAGTGGCCCGCTGACGATACCTGGCGCGGCTAAAAGGGCTACGTGAAAGCCAAGGACGAAGGAACTCTTGTCCAGCCCACCCTCATCCAGACCCCGTGTCAGGTAGAGGGGTATGACGAACATCACACCCGTGTCGCCCATCCCTCTCACGGCTGACACGATGAAAATGGGCCACATGCCACCTGCTTCGAAAACCTCCCTCATGCTGCGCAATTGTTTGAAAAAGTTTTCGCGGACCTGAATGTCTTCAACCTTGGGTCCGCCCACGTTTTTTAATATCACCAAAATGACGAGGGCGATAAGGATCAAAACGGGCGTTCCGCCGCCCATGATCCAGCGCCACCCAACAAAACCCATCAGGGCGCCAACCGCCAACGGACCGAGCCAATCCCCCACATTGCCCATGGAACGATGTAGCGAGATGAATAAGCCGCGTTTCTCCGGGTAGCGCCTGGCCAAGAGGCCCAGGGCCGGCGGGTGCCATAGAGCGCTGCCGGCCGATGCCAAAGCCAAAGCCGCTATGATCAGCACATAAGTCGGTGATACCGAAACTAGGAGATAGCCCACGCCGATGAGTCCCATGCTAAAGGCTAGAACCAGGCCGACCCTGTGGTGGAACATATCGACGAAAAATCCGCTTCCCATACTGGTCAGGCCGCCGCAGAGACGGCGGACGGCCATCAACAAAGCCCCTTGTATCGGAATCAGCCCCAGACTGTCATATATCGCCGGCAGGAATACCTGGAAACTGTGGGCGTACATGTGTTCCAGGCCGTGGGCCCCGATGACGGTGGTGGCCATCACCGAGTCTTTGGTGCGCTTGGGCTCGTCAGTCACCAGTACTTGTGAGCGCTCCGCGGCTTGTGTCACGCTACGAGACCTGCCTTCCGATATATTTCAGTAGGTGATACTTAAAGGAACAATGTATCCCTTTACATAATGGGCGCAGTATACACCTGTAATCGTGTTGGTGAAAATAGAATCCTACGCTCAAGTACTGGAACAACAGAAGGTATGCCTTAGCATTTGGGCGAATTGCCCCGTCCAGATCCCGCGCCACCGCGTCGGAGTGATCTGCCCGTATTGCGCAATCGGTTTGGTCTGTATAATTGAACCGAGGTCAACTGCCAATTCAATAAATCCGGTCAACGAGTTCTGAATGTCAACGACGGAGCAAGCACCTTGCGCGCCCTGATTCTGGCCGATATACACGCTAATCTGGAGGCCTTGACCGCGGTGATTGCCGACGCCCGGGCGAAAGGCGGCTTTGACGCCATTTGGTGCCTGGGAGACACTGTTGGCTACGGGCCTGACCCCAACCGTTGTCTGGAGATCATCCAGGAACACCCCCTGGTTGCCGTGGCCGGGAACCACGATTTTGCTGCAGTGAGTAAACGCGGCACCGACGATTTTAACTACGCTGCCAAAGCATCGGCAGAGTGGACCCAAGGCCAACTTTCCGGCGAGGCGGCCCGGTTTATACAAGACCTTCCACTTTTGGCCATCACCGAGCCGTTTACATTGGTCCACGGAACACTGCGGGATCCTTTATCCGAGTACCTTGTGGACCAGGAATCGGCCTCGGCGAATCTGGAGATGATGGCGACCAACTACTGCTTGGTGGGTCACTCCCACATGCCCTTCATCTGCTCGGAAGTCGATCCGGAGGCCGAAGGTGAAAGAAAATACCCGGAATTTTTCGAGTTTACCGAAGGCCGGCCATTTCCGTTGGAGGAAGAACGTTGCATATTCAATCCGGGGGGCGTGGGCCAGCCGCGAGACCGCGATCCCAGGTCTAGTTATGCCGTATACGATAGCCAAGAGGGAGTGATCCGGCGTCACCGTGTGGCGTATGAGATCGGAATAACCCAAAAAAAGATACGGGAGGCTGGCCTGCCCGAATACCTAGCCGAAAGGTTGAGCCACGGCCGCTGAAGGCGGCGGAGATCGAGTTGCTCATTGACAATCCAACTTGTTTCTTGGTAGTTTCAAGTGAGACCACCGTATACACACCACCAACCTTGGCCCGCTAGCTCAACTGGCAGAGCAACTGACTCTTAATCAGTAGGTTCCCGGTTCGACCCCGGGGCGGGTCACCATCTATCGCTGCGCCTACCCCGGCTTTCCCAGTCACCTAATCTTTTTCAACATCGACTACCGCCATGGCTAAACGCCGCGGGTCAAAGCAGCGGGTGCATACGAAATGGCGGAAAAAATAAAGTATGAAAAGTATGATATGTAGCGGATGGCAGTATTTGGGAATGACTGGGTGGACAAGCCAATAAATTGCCAGATATAATACCTCGACCTGCTTGCAAGGCTCTAAAGGGTTGATTTGAACGCGGGTTGCTCGCTGCATTACGATGAAATCGGGCTGAAATCCGGTCGGATGAACCCTAAGTCCAGCGCCGGATCGGGGAAGTGTCGGAACTGGTAGACGAGCATGACTTAGGATCATGTGCTGCAAGGCGTGGGAGTTCGAGTCTCCCCTTCCCCACCAGCTGAAATTGGCGATTCAAGGAAATTGGCAACCGAATTGAAGTTGAAAGGGATCATGGCAAGGTATGATCCCAAAAAGGTTTATCGACGGATAGTCTAGGAAACCGAGGAGTTTAAGGCTGAGGAGGCCCATTGGCGACGCTGCTGCAAGTAAACGGCCTGAAGACCCATTTCTATACATTTGAAGGCACCGTCAAAGCGGTAGACGGTATCACCTACGATCTGGACGAAGGGGAAACGCTTGGCTTGGTGGGTGAAAGCGGTTGTGGAAAAAGCGTCAGCGCCCTTTCATTGATGCGGTTGATTCCCGACCCGCCAGGAAAAACGATTGAAGGCGAGGTCTTCTTCAACGGAGAAGACCTTCTGAAGATTGATATGGACGATATGCGCCGCATCCGGGGCGGCAGCATGTCTATGGTGTTCCAGGAGCCAATGACCTCGTTGAACCCGGTTTTGACCATCGAAAAGCAACTAACGGAAACGTTGCAGTTGCACATGGGCATGGCCTCTCAGGAATCCAAGACGGCCGCCGCGGGTCTGCTGGAAAGGGTTGGGATACCCGATCCGGAGCGCCGGGTCAAACAATACCCGCACCAGTTCAGCGGCGGAATGCGGCAAAGAGTGATGATCGCCATGGCCCTGAGTTGCAATCCCAAACTGATCATTGCCGACGAGCCGACCACCGCCCTGGACGTGACCATTCAGGCCCAGATCTTGGAACTGATGAAATCGTTGACCTCCGAATTCGGCGTGGCCTTGATCGTGATCACCCACAACCTGGGGGTGGTGGCCAGATACGCCGACCGGGTCAACATTATGTACGCGGGCAAGATAATCGAGCGGGGCTCGGCCCGGGAGATCTACGCCAATCCCCGGCACCCATACACCATCGGTTTGCTAAACTCGGTGCCTCGCTTGGACCTGCCCAGACGAGCCAAATTGGAGCCCATCGAGGGTCAACCTCCCGACCTGATCAACGTTCCCGATGGATGCGCCTTCCGGGCCCGGTGCCGCTTCGCCATAGACAAGTGCGCGACCGAAACCCCTCCGTTGACCACTCTTACGGAAGGACACTTGACAGCTTGTTGGAGGTCTGAAGAATTGGGCGATGCCGCGCTATTGGCGGCGGGCAAGGCAACCAGCGAATAAACCAGCCAACGCCCCGAGGAAGATAAGGGCTCGCCGTTGACCGATGGCTCGCTAAACAGGCATATCTAGTTGATGGAGATCGGTAAATTATGACGACAATGCCAGATACACAGGCCGCGGGTAGCGCCCCTGGAGCAGACAGCGACATCATTCTAGATGTCAGAGACCTGAAGATGCACTTCCCGGTGACATCGGGAATTATACTGCAGCGCACCGTGGCCCAGATCAAGGCGGTGGACGGCATCACCTTCCAAGTGAAACGGGGTGAGACCTTCGGCTTGGTTGGTGAGAGCGGTTGCGGCAAGACCACCACCGGCCGGTGCATACTCCAGCTATACAAACCCACCGCGGGGCAGATATTCTTCGATGGCGAGGAACTTTCGACCCTGTCTAACCGGCAAATGCGCGCCAAGCGCCGGGAGATGCAGGTGATATTCCAGGACCCGTACAGTTCTCTCAACCCACGGATGACGGCCGGCAACATCATCGGCGAGCCCCTCATCGTTCACGGATTGGTTGAAAACAAGACCGAATACCGTGAGCGGGTAGGCGAACTTTTACAGAACGTGGGATTGAATCCCTACATGGCCGACCGTTTCCCCCACGAGTTTAGCGGCGGACAGCGCCAGCGTATCGGGGTGGCCCGTGCCTTGTCGGTGAGCCCGAAATTCATCGTGGCCGACGAGCCGGTATCCGCCTTGGATGTGTCGATTCAAGCGCAGATCATCAACCTTTTGGAAGAGCTGCAAGAGCAGTTTGGCTTGACGTTCCTTTTCATCGCCCATGACCTGTCGGTGGTGCGCCACATCAGCGACCGGGTTGGGGTAATGTACCTGGGTCACTTGGTGGAGTTGGCCGACCGCAATGAGATCTACGTCAATCCTTTGCACCCCTACACCAAAGCCCTACTCTCGGCGGTGCCGATTCCCGACCCAGTGCTGGACTCCCAACGGGAAAGGGTACTCCTAACCGGCGAGGTGCCCAGCCCATTGAACCCCCCGCCTGGCTGTGTGTTTCATCCACGCTGCCCCATCGCCATCGACGACTGCAACCAGAATACTCCCGAACTACGGGAAGTGGAGCCGAACCACTGGGCCAGTTGCCTCAGGGTGCCCGGATACGGTTCGTACTGATCGAATAATTCCGGCCGGGAATACAACAATTCTCAACAATAGACCAAACGTGAAAGAGGCGGCAATTTAGCCGCCTCTTTGCTTGCCCGTGGCATTTGGTTTTCCGAGCCTCACATCGCCTTGTAGCTGCTTTAGGCCCATGTTACCATTGAATTTAATGAACCCCGAATTTATCCGAAACTTCTGCATCATCGCCCACATAGACCACGGCAAATCCACCTTGGCCGACCGCTTTCTGGAAATCACCGGTACCGTCCGCTCCCAAGACATGAAGGCCCAGTTCATGGACCAGATGGAGTTGGAGCGGGAGCGGGGCATCACCATCAAAGGCAAGGCTGTGACCATGAGCCATCGGGCGCCCGATGGAAACGTGTACCAGCTAAACCTCATCGACACCCCCGGCCACGTCGATTTCAGCTATGAGGTCTCCAGAGCCCTGGCAGCCTGCGAAGGTGCGCTGTTGGTGGTCGACGCCAGTCAGGGGGTCGAAGCTCAAACGATTGCCAATACCCTTTTGGCGTTGCATTACGATCTTGAACTGATCCCAGTGGTCAACAAGATAGATCTTCCCCAGGCCGAGCCTCAAAAAGTGGCGGCCCAGCTACAACAGATCTTCGGTTTCCATGAAGACGAGATATTGTTCGTTTCCGCTAAGGCCGGCAGCGGCGCCAGGGAACTACTTGACTCGGTGGTAACCCGGGTCCCACAGCCCAAGGGAGATCCGGATGCTCCTCTGCGCGCCCTAGTATTCGACTCAGTCTACGACCAATATAAAGGGATAATCGGCCACATTCGCGTCACCGACGGTTCCATCTCCAAAAATCAGCGCGTTCGTGTCATGTCGTCGTCCCGGGTGGCAGAGATCATGGAAGTGGGCGTCTTTGCCCCGTTTCACAAGCCAGTGGACGTGCTGTATGCGGGGCAGGTTGGTTACGTCGCTACGGGATTCAAGGACCTGAGCGAGTGTGGCGTGGGGGACACATTCACCGACAACGCCGGCCCGGCCGCCGAGCCCCTCCCGGGTTACGTTTCGATGAAATCGATGGTTTTCGCGGGGATGTACCCGTCGGACGGCGAAGATTACGGCAGGTTACGGGCTGCTCTGGACAAGTTGCAGTTGAACGACGCAGCGTTGACAATGGAGCCGGAAAATACCACGGCTTTAGGGTTTGGTTTTCGGTGCGGGTTCCTGGGCCTGATGCATTTGGAGATCGTTCAGGAACGCCTCGAACGGGAATACGACCTCGACCTGGTCATCACCGCGCCAGGAGTCGGCTATGAGGTGGTACTGACCAACGGCGAAACCGTTGTGATTGGCAACCCTTCCAATTTGCCCCCTCCCAATGAGGTTCAAGAGATACATGAACCCATGCTTGATGCCACCATCGTCGCCCCCGAGAGGTACGTCGGCGCGATCATGGAGCTGATGCACTCCCGCCGCACTGAATTCAAGCGAATGGAATATATCCAGGGCCTTGCCGCGGGTGCGATCGAAGAAAAAGAGGGAGCCGGCACAACGCGGGTAGTGATGGAATATTCAATGCCCATGGTTGAGTTGCTGGTGGGTTTATTCGACCAATTGAAATCCAGAACTCAGGGATATGCGTCACTGGATTACACTTTCACGGGGTACAAACGGGCGCAACTGGTCAAAGTGGATATCTTGGTGAACCATCATCCGGTGGAAGCCTTATCAATGATCGCCCACAAGGACGTCGCGGAAGCCCAGGGCCGGGCCGTGGTTGCCGGCCTACGGACGGCCATCCCCCGCCAACAGTTTGAAGTGCCGTTACAGGCAGCCATCGGCAGCCGAATCATCGCCAGGGAGACGGTGAGGGCACTGCGCAAAGACGTTCTGGCCAAATGCTATGGCGGCGACATCACCCGCAAACGTAAATTGCTGGAAAAGCAGAAAGAGGGCAAAAAGCGGCTGAAAATGGTGGGCAGGGTGGAGATCCCCCAAGAGGCCTTTCTGACCCTGCTTAAGATGGGTGGAGACAACTGACGGTTTTTGTCCCTAATTAAAAGGCTGGAACGCTACGGTAATCTGACCTAGCCGCTTAAACGCCCAGGGAATCCCTCAGTTCCTGTAGTTGCTCGAAGTGCGCCGCCCAGTGGCCGCTAATACCCCTTTCTAGAATTTCTCCCGCCGTGCGTTCGTCATCGCTCCCCCGGCTAATGTTGTGTACCATGGCCCGCTTCTCGGTCAAGTCTTGGACGCTTGCGGCGGACAGCGTTTCGCTCAACCTGGAGAAAAACTCGTCGATATCTTTGAGCACCCGTTCTAGGTCAAATTCCTGCCGTTCCGGGGTAACGTTGTCCAGGTCGGCCCAAAGGTCATATTCGGTCAGGCCACCGGAAATGATGCCTTCCACCACCGAGGCAAGTCCCCCCGGCGGGGGGTCCAGCAGGTGGTAGACAACCTGGCGAGCAGACCAGACCGACGGGTCTGGTTTCCAATCCAGGCAATAGTCCATGCCCTCCAGTGATTGGAGCAGCCTTTCCCGCGCATCGCGGATGGCCGTAAAATGGGGCTCTAATCTCGAATCCAACCCAAGGCTCCCATAACGTCGTTGCCCATCATGCCCCGGGTTTCAAGACCATCAGCACCAGGATCACTACCGGCAGCAGGGTGGCGATACCGCCCATCATGGCCCAGGTGCGGCTGGCCTTCCGGTAATCGGAGTCGGGTTGGCCGGCAGTGGCTTGGTCTCGGGCCAGGCGAGTCATGCGTTTTTGTAGCGGCGCCAACCCGATGGCCCAGATGGCGCCGGTGAGGAGCAGCAAGACGAACGAACCTCCCAGCCACGGTTCTTGAAAACGTTCCCATCCGGTGATCCCCACCATCCATATGCCGGTGACCAGCAAACCCAGTATGCCGGGCATGGTGAAAGCCTTATCAGCCAGCTGCAGTGAACGGGACGTTTCGGCCATGAACTCCAGACTGCCCGATCTGTCGGCCCGTACTTTCCAGAAGGCGGCGGTAATGATGTTGCCCACGAATACCACGGCCGCCAAAATGTGAATCGCAAGAAGTATTCGCAACGTCATCTCCTAACCGATATTTTCCAACATGGTTTTCACGGCTTGGCGGGTGTCCTCTCGGGCTAGGCCGAATTCCAGCGCCGCCCTCAATAATCCCAATGGGGTGCCGCCGTCGAACCTTCGGCCACGGAACTCATAGCAATATAGCTCGCACGATTCCAACAAAAGCAACATGCCGTCGGTTAGCTGAATCTCCCCCTTGGCGCCTGGCGGGGTGCGCTCCAAACACCCAAAAATCTCCGGCGGCAGCAGATACCGGCCCACGATGGTCAGATTTGACGGCGCGTCTTCCCTGGCGGGTTTTTCCACCAACCCATGGATCCGGCCAACCCGCTCCGCCACTGAGGCGGCATCGACGACACCGTAGTTTTGGACCACGTCCCAGGGCATCGGCTCCACCGCCACCACGCCGCCGCCGTGACGCTGAAAGACTTCCAGCATCTGGGCGATGGCGCCGGTCGAGTTCTCCGCTATCTCTATGATGTCGTCGGGCAGGATGACCACGAACGGTTCATTCCCCACGGCGTCTTTGGCCATGAGAACGGCGTGGCCTAAACCAAGGGGGCGCTCCTGGATGACCGCCGAAACCTGGGCCAGGTTGGAAGCGTAGTTGACTTTAGACACTAAATCGGGTGCCCCGGAGGCTAGCAGATGTGATTCCAAACTTGGATCGGGTTGAAAGTAGCCGGCGATGGACTCTTTCCCCGGAGACACCACCAGAATGATCTGCTCTATGCCGGCTTGGGAAGCCTCCTCCACCACGTACTGGAGCATGGGCTTGTCAAGGATGGGCAAAAGTTCCTTGGGCAACGATTTGGTCACCGGCAAGAACCGGGTGCCCAAACCGGCGGCGGGAATCACTGCCTTGCGTACCTGCGCTTGCGCCATAAAGGCCTCCTGGAGTAGAGCAATTCTATCATCTGGACTATAGGCGGACCAACGAACCTTTTTAAGTAAACGCGGCAAAACCGGTTGAAACGCGCCCCAAGACGTTTGACACCTTTGAACCGCTCGCCTAACATGGATTGTGAGGCCGTGCTAGATGGGGAGTTAGCGGTGCCCTGTACTCGCAATCCGCTATAGCGAGGTTGAATTCCTCCCCCAGGCATGGCGAACGGGCCTATATCCAAAGGCTTCGATGTTGAAGGCCGGGTCCCACGCGGCGTAGACCTGTGAACCCCGCCAGGTCCGAGAGGAAGCAACGGTAAACAGGACCCTGCGGGTGCCGTGGGAGTGCCTGGCCGGAGTCGAGGCCGAGGACACGCTCGGTGGCCACCGTCAAAGGGGGGTGTGCGGTCTCTTTCCAGTACCCCAAACCTCAGAGATCCCCGGCTGCTATCTCACCTGAACTGCAGGGTCCATCGATTCTCATCAACAACGTTTTGCTTTCATCAAAGACACCAAAAACACCGTCCGGGCCACCGTCGGGAAAGTCACGCCGCAAGGCATTGGGGCAGCATTTCCTGACCAGCGGCGCCATATTGAACCGCATCGTCAAGGCCGCCGAACTAACGGCTGAAGACCTGGTCGTGGAGATTGGGCCGGGTGCAGGGGCCATGACCGGACTGCTGCTGGAGCAGGCGGGAAGGGTGGTGGCGGTGGAAGTAGACGGCTACCTGGCGAAAATGTTGACGTCCCGCCTGGGGAATCCTCCGGCATTGACGGTCTTGGAAGCAGACGCCCGTTACGTGGACTTGGTCTCATTGGTTCCCAAAGGCCAAAGTTACAAGGTAGCCGCAAATCTGCCCTATTACGCCGCGAACCCTATCGTGAGGCGCTTCCTGGAGGCGGTCCACAAACCCAGCCTGATGGTTTTAACCTTGCAGCAAGAGGTGGCTGAGGCCATGACCGCCGAACCGGGGAAGATGAACATGCTTTCGGTGGCGGTGCAGTTTTACGCCGAGGCTACGCTGGTGTGCACAGTACCCGCTTCTGCTTTCCGGCCTCCGCCCAAGGTAACCTCCGCGGTGGTCCAATTGGTTTTGCGCTCCACTCCGGCGGTGGAAGTGGACGATGCCGATGGTTTCTTCGGCCTGGTCCGCGCCGGGTTCTCCGCCCCGCGTAAGAAGTTACGGAACTCGTTGGGTCATGGATTGGCATTGAGCGGTGCTGCCGCCGACGGTTTGCTGGCCCAAGCTGAAGTGGATGGTCATCGAAGGCCCGCGACCTTGTCGCTGGCTGAGTGGGCTGATTTATACCGGGCGTGGAGCGCCTATCCATTGATGGAAGATCCCAGGCGAGACGCCAAGGAAACCGGTTGATTCTGGGTGATGGACCGCCGCCGGTTTAGATTTTGGAAGTGACAGCAAGGGCCAAGATCAATCTGACGCTGGAAGTGCTGGGCCGCCGCGGCGATGGCTACCACGAAGTGAAAACCATCTTGCAAACGGTGGACCTGTCCGACCGGTTGGCGATCGAGCCATCTTCCGATCTGAAGGTGGAATGTGACCAGGCGGAAATCAACGGCGAGGATAATCTGGTATGGTCGGCTGCTATCGCTTTGGCCCACCGGTGCGGGATTGCTCCCCGAGCGCGAATCGTTATTCATAAAGGTATCCCGGTTAGCATGGGGTTGGGCGGGGGCAGCAGCGACGCGGCTGCCGCGTTGGTTGCCCTCAACCAGCTATGGCAGCTTGGCCTGAGTGGCGGGCAACTGGCCGAGACCGCGGCTGAGATCGGCTCCGACGTATCCTTTTTCCTGACAGGTGGAACGGCGTTGGGTGAGGGCAGGGGTGAGCTAATCACCCAGTTGCCCGGCCTGCCGTCGATTCCGGTGACGCTGATCTGCCCCAACGTTGCCCTGCCGCGAAAGACGGCCGCTATGTATTCTTTATTGAATTCCGCCCAATTTAGCGACGGAGGCTCTACCGACAACTTCGCGCGAATCCTGTTGGAGGGCCGGTTCGTATTAAAGTCCATAGGAGAGCTAACATTTAATGTGTTTGAACAGGTGGCGGATCAGGCGCTGCCGGAGTTGAACCGGATTTGGGGGCGGCTGGAAGGCATCTTTCAAAACCCGTTGCGGTTGGCCGGTTCGGGTCCGGGCATGTTCAGTCTTCCTTCCAACGAAGACGAGTTCCAACGGGCCGCGAAAGCCTTGCAACCCGATGGAATAGGGGTATACCTTGTACACACCACGGGTGTTCGATCAATCGGTTGACGTCACTGGTTGAATCAAACGGCGGAGTCGTTTAAACCTATAGGCTGTGAGCTTATTCATGGGAATCCTGGCTACCATCACAATTGGAATAGACCCATTTCTAGCTGGCTTCTTCGGTTTAGTGCTTTCGTGGCACGGGTTATTCACCTTCGTAGGCGTGGCCGTATCAGTATTCCTGGTGCATCGGTGGGGAACCCGGGAAGGCATGGGAGGAGACGAGATCTTGTCGGTGGCCGTTTGGTGCATCATCGGCGGTATCATCGGGGCCAGGGTTCTTCACATAATTGACTTTTGGGGCGCCGTTTATCAGCATGACCCTATAAGGATCATTTATGTTTGGCAGGGCGGGATTGCCGTAATAGGTGCTATATTAGGCGGGTTCGCCGGAGGGGCCCTTTACATCACCATTCGAAATTCCGACTGGTTCCTGTCGGCATGGCAACGCTTCTTCCGGTGGGCAGGCGAGCCCCATAAAGCCCCCTTGCCGGGTATCGGCCATCTGGCCGACGTGGCGGCCCCCGCGGTGTTGATCTCCATGGCTATCGGGCGAATCGGCGATATCATTAACGGTGAGCACTTCGCCACGGCCACCACGCTACCCTGGGGGGTCTTCTACACCCATCCCAACAGTCCGGGAGTGGTCCGCGCCGTGTCCCACCCCGCGGTGGCGTATGAGATCATCCTGGACATGGTGGTGCTGGCCATCATCTGGCCGTTGCGCCACCGGCTACGTCCGCGGGGAATGGTGTTTGTGCTTTACGGGACCCTGTATTCGATGGGAAGGTTCTTCCTGAGCTTCCTAAGGGTTGAGACCAACAGCTATGCCTTAGGGCTTAACGAGGCCCAGATAGTTTCCCTGATTATCATGGTGGTAGCAATACCGCTGTTGGTGTACAAGGCCCAGATAGTCAGGCCGGGGACCACTTAACCGTCTAAAGCCGCTAGCCGTTGGCGGGCCGGACGTCCGCCACCTTCAGCACCATGGTTTTTACCCCGCGCCACCAGTCGGCCGAGAGGTGGTAAACCAGGTCGAGGTGGGAAGTGCCTTCAGGCCAGTCCTGCGCTTGGTTGAAGGCCAGCGCGGTCATTTCCTTCTCACCCTGGCCCACCACCAACTTTAAATGCTGAGAATCTTGGCCGATGTGCCGGGAGTCAAGCACTTTGACCCCCCGGCTCAAGAATAGCGGCTTCGAATTGCCTTTGCCGAATGGCTCTAGTTGGGAAAGCCAATCAAAGGTTTCATCCGTTAACTCGGCAAGGTTCACTTCCGCGTCTATGGTCAGACTGGGCGTGAGGTCCAAGGAACCCAGAGAAAGCTCCGCGGTTTTGGTCAACGCTTCTTCGAGCCGAGGCAGATTTTCCCGGAGAATTGTGAATCCAGCCGCCTGGGAGTGTCCGCCGAATTTTACGAATAGTTCCTCGCAGGCCTCGAAGGCCGATGCCATGTCGAACTGGGGTATACTCCTGCCGCTGGCGACCGCGTAATCGCCATACAACGACATGGCGACGGCCGGCCGGTGGTAGATGTCGGCCAGCCTTCCGGCCACCAGTCCGGCCACGCCGGTTGCGATGTCTTTGTCGGCCACGAAAAGGATGGGCGGCAGAGGCCCCCCGGAATACTTCCTATCCAGACTTTCCATGGCTAACGCGTTTGCCATCTGGCTGGCACCCCGCCGGGACCGGTTCAGCCCTTCCAGAAGGTCGGCCATAGTCTCCGCTTCTTCGGTTGACTGGGTGGTCAACAGGGTGTAACTGTCGTGGGCGCTGCCCATCCGTCCGGCGGAGTTTATCCTGGGTGATATTTGGAACGATACCGTTTCCGAGTCGATGGCATTGCGTTCGACCCGTGCCCGCTGATACAACGCGTTCAAACCGGGGCGCCGCGTTTGGGCCAGTTCGATTAGGCCTTGCTGCACCAGATAGCGGTTTTCGTCGACCAGAGGCACCAGGTCGGCTATCGTTCCCAGGGCGGCAAGCTCCAGCAATGCGGGGCTCCACGGCTGCCCGTAGAACTCATATAAACCTTGTATCAGCTTGAACGCCAGACCCGCTCCACACAGGCCGGCAAATGGGTAGGTGACGCCTGGCAGGTTCGGGTCAAGAGTCGCCACCGTCTCCGGCAGTTCTGATTGGGGCACGTGGTGGTCGGTCACGATGACATCGGCGCCAAGCCTGCGGGCCTCCGCCACCTCCGCCACGGCAGTGACACCGGTGTCGACAGTGATGATCAGGGTCACCCCTTGATCCACCATGTATTGGATGGCGGGATTGGACAATCCATGCCCTTCGTCCGCCCGGCTGGGCAGGTAAGGCAATACCGGAATGCCCAACTCCCCTAAACCTTCCCCTAGAATAGCGGTCCCGGTGACACCGTCCACGTCGAAATCACCGAAGATACCAACCTTCTCTCCCTGCTTGACGGCCTTATATAGCCGTTGCACCGCCCGGTCCATACCCTGCAGCCGCTGGGGATCGTAGGGCAGCTTCTGGGGAGGGCTCAAGAAAACCTTTAGCTTCTCCGCGGTGTCGATACCCCGGCGAAGTAATACCTGCGCCGCGGCGGGTGGCAGGTCAGCGGGAAGCGAATGTGTCAAAGGAAGAGCAGGCAGGTCCCAGCGCTTAACCGTGTCACCAGCGTTCATGTTGAATTTGCCTCCACTTACTTTGACCGTGTCCAGAGTTGTTAGAGTTTCTTCGGTTGACCCGGCCCAGGTTGGTGCGGGAAACCTTTTCGGCCCAATTCCCGATGAGGATATACCGGAAATCATACCCCATCAGCGTGTCCACTGCGCCCCACAGGGTATATAGCAACAGTAAGAACCATCCCGTGCCTAAGGTCAAGTCCACGCGGGAGGGCAGGTTGGCGGACATGGTGAGGGTAACCAGTGCCAGCATGACCATTTGGATCACCGCCGCCTGGAGGGATTGAAAGGAGGCCCAGGGCATTTGACGGCGGTGAAACCGGCGAGATATGAAGTAGGAGATAGCCGGTCATATGGCAAAAGCCACCGGCGCCGGAAGCAGCAAAATTGCCAGGGGAACGCCAAATATCAGTGCCCCGGCATGGGCCAAGCCGCCGCCCAGCTTCTCTGTGCGGGAGTAGGCGCCGTTTTCAGATTGATCTATCAGGCCCCGCCGCCGAGCCTGGGGCCCGTCATTTGACCTCGCCGGGGTCGGTGAAAACCAACACCGAGTTGTGCCCGCCGAATCCGAATGAGTTGCTCATCGCCACCGAGATCTTCCGTTTCGCTGGGTCATTGGCGGTGTAATTCAAGTCGCAATCCGGATCCTGATCTTGAAGATTTATCGTCGGTGGGATGATGCCGTCGCGCATGGCTAATATGCAGAATGCCGCTTCCAGCGCGCCGCCCGCGCCCAGCAGATGCCCGGTCATCGATTTCGTGGAGCTGATAGGTACCCGGTGGGCCTCATCGCCCAATGCCAGTTTTATCGCCTGGGTTTCCTGGCGGTCGTTCATCGGGGTTGAAGTGCCGTGGGCGTTGATGTAGTCCACCTGGGAAGGCTCGATACCCGCGTTCTCCAGCGCAAGTTTCATGGCGTTGGCCGCGCTCTGCCCGGTGGGAGAAGGTTCGGTAAGGTGATAGGCGTCGGAGGTGGCCCCGTAACCCCGCAGCTCGGCCAGTGGCGGCACACCGCGGCGTTCCGCGCTCTCCTGGCTCTCTAGCACCAGGACGGCCGAGCCCTCTGCCAAGACAAACCCGTCGCGGTTCACGTCAAAAGGCCGGCTGGCCTGCTGGGGATTTTCATTGTTCCGTGAGAGCGCCCGCAGCGCGTTGAACCCGGACACGGCGATGGGATAGATTGCCGCCTCGCTGCCGCCGGCCAGAACCACATCCTCCTGGCCACGCCGGACCATCTCCCAACCCTGGCCCAAGGCGTCGGCCCCGCTGGAGCATGAAGAGACCACGCAGTAATTGGCGCCCATGGAACCGGTGACCATCGACACCTGGGCCGAGGCCATATCGCAAAGCATCATAGGAATCGTAAATGGTGACACCCTTTTGGGGCCCCTGGTGTTCAACACCTCGAGTTGCTGGGAAAGGGTGATAACCCCGCCGATCCCACTGCCGATGATGACTCCGACCCGGTAGGGGTCCATGGTTTCCTGGGTCAATCGGGCATCGCGGCACGCTTCAATGGCCGCCACCGCCGCAAATTGGGCAAACCGGTCCATGCGCCGGGCAGTTTTCCGGTCCAAGTAGTCTTCCGGGTCAAAGCCTTTGACTTCGCCCGCGAAGTTGGTGTCGAATCCCTCTGTGTCGAATGCCGTAATGAGATCTACACCGGAACGGCCGGAAACCAGTCCGTTCCAGGTCGTTTCAACGTCCAACCCAAGGGGGCTGACAATCCCCAGGCCCGTGATGAATACGCGGCGATTTTCAGTCATAAAATCAACATCTGGTCAATTGGTCTAAGGAGAACCGAGGCATGACCAAGGAATGGAAGGGAACCAGCGTGGCCTTCGCCCTTCATGCTCCTGACTTCCCGTGGCCTTTCCCGGAAGGGACTTTCGTGTGCCATGCCTAATTGAAAATGAGCTTTGGTCACCAACGCCGGCGCCCGTCAACGATTCGATGTTCCGCTAACGGGACCCGGCGATGATAGACCGTTCGAAGCTAAGAGATATTATTCAGACGCCGCCGGTTTGGCTGCCTTGCGGCGCCTGGATTCTTTACCGCGGGTATCACCGCCCACGCCGTCTAGGATAACGGTTATCTCGCTGATGCGGCCAGCGATGGTTAGTGACAATTCGTTCCGGCCCGGTGTCAACGGGTCGGATAAAGCCCTGAGCGATTCCGTCAAATCATTGATTTGGTTGCCTACGTTTTCCACCACCTCCCGGCGCGCGTTGGCCAGAGGTTGAGAGACGGATTTGAGTTTTTCGGCCAATTCGCCGACGCCCTGAGAGATATTGTCGCCCAGTCCTTTACCCGCGGCGGATACGGGATCCGACCAGGTGCGAAGGCTTTCAACCGCTTCGCCGATACGCGACGTTATCGAGTCGCCCAGATCCCTGCTGGACGCGGCCAACCGCAAACGGTAGGACCGTAGAATGCGGAAGATGCGCCGGTACAGATCGTCTACCGGGGTCAGCCGGTCTGAATACCGGTCAAACAGGTCTCTGCTCTCTTGCATGGTCCATCTGGGATCATGGTGGACCAGTTGGCGGCCCGTGTAGAGGTGGTATGGCCGCATCTCGCCGGGTTGCAGCAGGTCGCCATTTTCGGCCAGGGGCGTCAGATCATTCCAGTTGGAGGTCGCCGGCAAAGGCGTCAAGAGATTCACGGTCTGGTATTTGCTAAGCTGGGCCACCCAATCGGCCATTCGCATGATGGTGTCTTCCGTGTCGTAAGGCAGGCCGATGATAGTCATGGCGACCACGGAGAAGCCCATTTCATTGAGGACGACCAAGTCCCTATGGACTTGGCCGGGTTCCTGCCGTTTATTCACCAGCTTAAGGGCTTCGGCGTTATCCGATTCCACTCCCACGTAAATCATGTCTATGTTCACGTCGGACATGGCGTTCGCCAGCTCCGGGTCCTGACCGATCTCCGCCCTGGCCTGGCAGATCATGTACATATCGTCGGTACGGCCCTTCCAGCCGTGGAGACGCGCCAACCGTTCGTCTCGGTATTTGACCGCCCGTAACGGCGGAGGATGCAGGTCGTCGGAAATGAAGACCTGAAACTTTCCATTGCGTGAGGAGTGGATCAAACCATCCGCTGCCAGCTCGCGCAATTGGTCCAATCGCTTGTATTCGGTTTCTCGGCTAATCAGGCGATAACCCAGGAATTGCTGGATCACCTGGCAATAGGTGCACTTTTCAGTGCAGCCTCTGACGGTTTCCAGAACCCCTCCGGCCATGGGGTTGGACGAGGAAAGGTCCTTGATGGACCGGAAGTCGGGCAGTTCCACAAAATCCGGCGCCACCAACCCGGACCGCCGGGTTTGTACCACGTTGCCATCTTCCAGGTAAGAGATTCCTGGTATCTTGTGCAGGTACTGGTTCCGCTCGCCCGCCTTGTGGTCCAACAGGGTGTCGCACAATTGGCCGACGATGTCCTCGGCTTCCCGTTGGACGACGACATCAAAATGTCCGTAATCAAAGGCTTCTTCCGCCAATGGTCCCATTTGAGGACCGCCGCCAATGGTTATCAAACCGGGGTGAAACTCTTTGGCTTGCCGGGCTATCTGGTAGCCTCTGGGCGCTTCATTAATCAACGCGGTGATCATCAGGATGTCAACGCCGTCCAGGTCTTTATCGGGGTCAATCAAGCCCGACCGGTCTTCGAACCAAATCTCCCGGTCGTACACGTGGGTACCCTGCCACTGGGCCAACGCCCCGGATAGGAAAAGCATTCCCTGTCTGGGAATAGCGATGTATTCGAAATTCCCACCCGCCGATGCCGGCTGAAGCAACACCACCCGTTTTCTACTAGCCATTTCCGCTCCCGTTTCCCCCTTCGAGCCAAGATTGTCCGTGCCGTTTTAACCTTGGGGAAACTATTTTTAAACAACCGTTGCCATTTAAGTTCATTTGTTGAATGTCAATGGACACGGAGAGTCGAGTAAACGCATTTAACCCATCGGTGACGATAAGTTATTATACAGCAACCTCGTCGGCATTGACACGGCTGAAAAAGCGCCGATTTCGATCTAACGGCTGCCATTCCCGCCACATTTTTGGCGCTGGTTAAGGCGGTTTGCAAGGCACTGGGGCATTTGACTCTAGCTTCGATCGAAAGCGAATCCCTACCTGAGTTGCGGGATCATCTCATTGGCGATGGTTTCTAAGTGCCGCTCCCGGTCTTCCCGCGGGCAGGCAACACTGAAGATGATGTGCCGAGCGCCGGCGCTGATGTATTCCTTGAGCCGGGCGGCGCAATTTTCCACTGGGCCCAATAGGCAATACCGGTGGACTATCTCTATGAACTCGGACCCGTACAGATAACGTCCTCCCAGTTCCTTGGCAGCCACCTGGGCGGCCTCTTCCACCGTCGGATATATCGAGATGTATGGCATGAAAGCCCATTGGAATAACGAAAGGTCCCGGTTCATCTGAGAAGCGGTATCCTGGATCTTGGCCACGCTGTCCCGGTAGCGTTGGGGGTCGTAGAAATACGGCAACCAGCCATCGCCGTATTTCACCGCACGCAGCATGGCGGCATCCCGCCGTCCTGACACCCAAATGGGTGGGTGCGGCTGCTGGACGGGATGAGGGTTGATGGCGGCATCAGCCAGTTGGAAATGATGCCCTTTAAGGTTCACAGACTCTTGTGTCCAAAGCTGGGTAAGGGCCTCTAGGCATTCGTTGGTCCTGCGGCCCCGTTGCCTAACGTCCAAGCCGGCCGCCGCAAATTCCACCGGAAACTCTCCACCGATGCCCACGCCCAAGGTCAACCGCCCGCCCGAAGCTATGTCCAAGGTGGTGGTAAGTTTGGCTAAGACCAAAGGGTGATAAAAAGGGGCCAGCAAGATAGACGAGAGCAGCCTGATCTTTTCCGTGGCCCCGGCCGCCACTGCCAACAACGGCAGAACCGCATGGGTCGGTCCGGGAGGGCTTCCCCGCATGAAGTGTTCACCGGCGGAGAAATACTCGTACCCCAACTCCTCCATCCATTTGGCTTGGGAGGCAATGTGGGCAGCTCCTAAAGCCGCTCCAATCCCGAAATGCAGGTCCGGCGTGGTCATGATCTTCACGTCTCCCCAAGCGGCTGAAGATTTGCAGCATGGTTTTCATCAACCTGACCTGGAAAGAAGGCAGCAGATTGCAGCTTAAAAATCATCGGATCATGTTGGTCATGCTGTGATGCCGGGAATGGAATGAACGAGGTCCATGTTACCGTAAGGTTAATGACAATCCAATCTGAACTGGATATCATTTATCTGGCTTCTTCATTCTTTTTGCCTGCAGGGGCTTTAAAGGTCCTGTTGGGGGCGGCGTTGGATTCGGATAGGCGGCCGGTGTGATCGCCAAATGTGATCTCCGGCGGACGGGACCGAGGTTTGTGATGCTGGTTTTAGTGACCGGGGCGACCGGTTTTTTGGGGCGCCGGGTGGTCAGCGAACTACAGGCGCGGCGTCACACGGTTCGGTGCCTGGTCCACACTCCTGGCGGCGAACGGATATTCCCCGACCGCACCCCGGACATCTACTATGGGAACGTTACCGACGCCGAAGCCCTCGCCGAAGCGGCCAAGGGCGTAGAGATTGTGATTCATCTGGTGGCGATCATTCGCCAGCGCAGGCGCGCCACATTCGAAACCATCAATCAGGTGGGCACGGCAAACGTCGTTGCCGCGGCGAAGGAGAGCGGTGTAAAGCACTTTATACACATTTCAGCCAACGGGGTTGCCAACGACGTAAAGTTCAGGTATCTCTACAGCAAATGGCAAGGAGAGCAGGCAGTCATCAACAGCGGCCTGCCCTACACCATTCTGAGGCCGACCCTCATGTTTGGGCCCGGCGACGAGTTTCTTAATACCTTGGCGGGGTTGGCTCGGATCTTCCCCCTGGTGCCGGTGGCCGGAGCGGGGCGCAACCGGTATCAACCGATCGCGGTGGAAGACGTGGCGCGTTGCGTCGCATTGTCCGTCGACCGGCAAGATCTTAAGGGGAAAACGCTAGATATAGGCGGTCCGGACCAGCTTAGCTATAACGCGATAGTATCGATCGTCGCCAGGACTTTGGGGGAAAAGCGTTGGCGGATCCACCTGCCCGTCTGGATGATGCACCTGGGCGCTCTGGCATTACAGGTGTTTCAACCCCGCCCGGCGGTCACCGTGGACCAACTGAGGATGTTGGGCATACGCAACGTCGGCGAACCGGGTATCGTGGAGCAATCCTTCGACTTTACCCCGAGGACCTTGGAAGGTAACATAGATTTCGTCAGGTCTGTGACGGCCGCCGATGGGTTGAAGATCGCACTGGGGATCATGCAGGCGCGGATACGGGACCATTGAATCTTTCCTGGTATCACCCGCTATCTCGATCCCTTATTTCTGGTTCCATTTAGCATACCGCCGGTTTCTAGAGGCACGTGGACTATCACCAATCCATAGATGCGCTGCTTGCCATGGTCGACCATGAGCGCAATATCCCCGGCCCCAGGCAGAAAGCCATAGTCGATCTGAGCCGGATGGAGCGATTCATGTCCCGGTTGGGCGAACCCCAGCGGCAGGCGAAAACCATTCACGTGGCGGGGACCAAAGGAAAGGGTAGCACCGCGGCAATGTGCGATTCGGTGCTCAACGCCGCCGGATTTCACACCGGTTTCAACTCGTCTCCCCACCTCCATCACTTCAGGGAGCGGATTCGTCTCGATGGGCTGCCCATCTCTGAAGACGGTTTCGCCCTGCTGGTGGTCCAACTGTGGCCACATCGCATGGATGATGATCCCGATGGGCCCAATCCAGCGGAAGCCGTCACCCTGTTCGAGTTCATGACCGGAATGGCATACCAATGTTTCGCCCAGGAAAAGGTGGAATTCCAAACCATAGAGGTTGGTCTGGGGGGGAGGCTGGATGCCACCAACGTTGTAACACCCGACGTGGCGGTGATCACATCGATCAGCCTGGATCACACCGCGATCCTGGGTGACACGCTGGGCGAGATAGCGTCGGAAAAGGCGGGGATCATAAAGCCCGGCTGCGTGGTGGTGACCGCCCCTCAGGCGCCGGAAGCCCTGTCCAGCATCCGGGAGGCCTGCCGGAAGCAACGAGCCGAGACGATTCAAGTTGGGCGAGACGTCACCTGGAACAAAATCGACACCGGCCGGGACCCGTGGGAAGGCCAGAGGCTGAAGGTGAAAGGCCGTCTTGGTGAATACCAACTGGAGATCCCGCTGTTGGGTGATCATCAGCTTGAAAACGCCGCCACGGCCATCGCCGCCTTAGAAGCGCTGGTTGAACAGGGCCACGAGATCCCAGCCGATGCCATCAAAAGGGGATTCGGGCAAGTCTCCTGGCCGGGCCGTATGGAAGTACTATCCCGAAACCCGCTATTTGTGGCCGACGGCGCTCACAACCTTTACTCGGTAAACTCATTGATGGGGTCATTGGACGGCCAATCGTTGACTGGTAGGTTGATCCTTGTGGTGGGATTCTCCAGGGATAAAAGCATAGCGGACATGGTCCATAGGATTGGGCAGGTGAACCCTGGTTCCTCGGAGAGTCCGATCGTTTTCGCCACCCGGTCCCGGCACCCGCGTTCATTGCCGCCGGCGGAGGTCGCGTCCCATTTTGAGAACGAAGGCGTCAATGCGGTTGAATCTGCCTCGGTCGCGGATGCCGTGGCCCAAGCATTGGCCTTGGCAACCGCCGGGGACCTGGTATTGGCCACGGGCTCCCTTTTCGTGGTAGCCGAGGCCCGGGAAGCTATGTTGGGAATTGAGCCGGAGATCTATCCCGACCTTCTTCCCAGGATTTAAGACCGGATCTAAGATAAATCATCACAGCGGCAATATTGCTTAACTGACGTGGGAGTAGCGGGAGTGGAAAGGGCCGATCGAAGGGTTGTAATAACGGGCATTGGGGCCATCACGCCCCTAGGACAAACCCCACAGGCATTTTGGGAAAATCTGGTGGCGGGCAAGTCGGGCATCGGCCGGATGACATTGTGCGATCCCACGGATTACCCTTGCCAGATATCCGGCGAGGTCCAGGACTTCGACCCGGTCCAATACATGAGCGAACGGGAAGCCAGAAGGATGGCCAGGTTCTCGCAACTGGCCGTGGCGGCAGGTTTGACGGCGGTGAAGGCGGCCAACCTGGACATTTCCAAAGAAGATTCGTTCCGGGTAGGCGTGGTGTTGGGCAACGGGAACGGAGGATTTCCCACTTTGGAAGAGAACTGCCGCATCCTGGCCAGCCGGGGTGGTATGCGTATGACGCCGTTTTTCTTCCCGATGGTCCTTCCCAACATGGCGGCCGCGAATGTATCGCGTTTCACCGGCGCCAGAGGACACAACTCCACCGCCACCACGGCGTGCGCAGCCTCGAACCAGGCCATGGGCGAGGCCCTGGGAGTCATTCGCCGGGGCGCCGCCGACGTTATGCTGGCCGGAGGCGCGGAAGCGGGAATCAGCCAGCTAGGACTGGCGGGTTTCGCCGTGATGCGGGCGTTGAGCACCCGTAACGGCGAGCCCGCGAAGGCCAGCAGGCCCTTCGATGCCGGAAGGGACGGGTTCGTTCCCGCCGAGGGGTCGGCGATACTGGTGTTGGAAAGCCTGGAACACGCATTGGGCCGAAATGCAGAGATCCTTGCCGAACTGGCCGGGTTTGGTTGCACCAGCGACGCCGCCCATGCCGTGCAGCCCGAGGAGAGCGGCGCGGCGGCCGCCGAGGCCATGAAGCTGGCCCTGGCCGATGCTGGGGTGGAGTTGGACCAGGTGGACTATATCAACGCCCACGGCACCTCCACTCCGTTGAATGACGCCCTGGAGACGGTGGCGGTCAAGCGGCTGTTTGGCGACCGCGCATATCAGATCCCAATCAGCTCTACCAAGTCTATGATTGGTCATTCCCTGGGCGCATCGGGCTCCTTGGAAGCGGTGGCCGGCGTTAAGACCATTACCGAGGGCATAATCCATCCGACCATTAACCAGGAGGATCCTGATCCGGCCTGCGACCTAGACTACGTGCCCAACCAGGCGAGAAAGCGGGAAGTGAACGTCGTCCTTTCCAACGCCTTCGGCTTCGGCGGCCAAAATGCCTGTCTGGTCTTCCGAAAGTTTCAGGGATAGGTTTGGCGACGTCAGTTGGCCGTAACCTAGTGACTAATTTTCCTTGACTGGGCGATAAACCCTCGCCTAGAATCAAACGGAAATCGGCGGTTGATTTCGTAGGCTGGTGGCGGATGCATGTTTTATATTTAAGAATAGACAGCCTGCGATAATCCGGCGGTGTGAGGGGATGCGATGACCGAACGTTTGGTGACGGGGGCGGTTCAGCCCGAAGATGTGGACCAGTCCTTGCGGCCTCGCCAGTTGTCAGACTTCGTCGGCCAAAACCACATCAAAGACACCCTTGATATAGGCATCCGCGCCGCCAAGCTTCGTCAGGAACCGCTGGACCACACGATCATCTACGGACCCCCCGGCCTGGGTAAAACCACCTTGGCGCACATCATCGCTCACGAAATGGATGCCGAAATTCGGGTTACATCGGGTCCGGCCATCGAGCGGGCGGGTGACATGGCGGCCATCCTCACCGGGCTACAGGCTGGAGATGCCCTGTTCATCGACGAGATTCACCGTCTCAGCCGGGTGGTCGAAGAGGTACTCTACTCGGCCATGGAGGACTTCTTTCTCTCGTGGATGGTGGGAAAGGGCCTGGCCGCCCGCAACATAAATCTCAGGATCAACCCCTTCACCCTTATCGGCGCCACCACCCGTTTTTCCATGATCAGTGCCCCATTGCGCGACCGGTTTGGGTCAGTGTTTCATC
Source organism: Dehalococcoidia bacterium (assembly GCA_034428715.1). Lineage (GTDB taxonomy): Bacteria > Chloroflexota > Dehalococcoidia > Lucifugimonadales > UBA3495 > Io17-Chloro-G2. Next base: position 106,081 of record DAOUHE010000178.1, read on the forward strand.
TGGAGTATTACCAGCCCGGCGATATGGAGATAATCGTCCGCCGGTCGGCCAAGATCATTGGGGTGGAGGCCGACGCACAGGGAATCAAGGAGATAGCGGGCCGCTCCAGGGGCACCCCCCGTATCGCCAACCGGCTGCTGAAACGCAACCGGGATTATGCCATGGTCATGGCCGATGGCATAATCGACGGTCCGGTGGCCAGGGCGGCGCTGGACCAGCTTGCGGTGGACAAACTGGGTCTGGACCAATCGGACCACCGGCTGCTCACCAGCATCATAGACAAATTTGACGGTGGTCCGGTGGGGTTGGAAACGTTGGCGGCTTCCATCAACGAAGATTCGGACACCATCATGGACGTTTGGGAGCCTTACCTGTTGCAACTAGGCTTCTTGGAACGAACCCCCCGGGGCCGGGTAGCCACCCGGCTGGCCCATGAGTACCTGGGCCGGTCTTTCATGGGATCCGATTCCCATCCGGACCCGTCCGACCAAGGACGTCTTTCCGGGTTTTAACCTCTCTTTTATTGATCTGCATCGAGGACTTGACCCGCAACTCCGCATAATCTACCGTCACTTCCTGGTGGCCCGTGTCCTTATCATTTGGCAAACTGGGTCAAACCCTCAATTAACTAGGAGGAGCCATGATTTACGAATTGCGCATTTATGAGACCATGCCGGGACGGCTGCCGGACTTGAACGCCCGGTTCGCCGACCATACATTGGGATTTTTCAAACGGCATGGGATCCACGTGGTGGGTTTTTGGACCGAGGACATTGGCACCAGCAACCGGTTGGTTTACATGCTGGGTTACGACAGCCTGGCCGACCGGGAAAAGAAATGGGCAGCTTTTGGCGCCGACCCCGACTGGAACAAGGTCCGGTCAGAAACCGAGAAAGACGGCCCCATCAACGCCCGGGTCAAGAATATAATCCTGAAGCCGACGGCGTATTCGCCGATGCAGTAACCGATACGGTTAGCCGCGGTTAGCAACGGTCAGTCATCGATCATGGCCAGCTATCACTTACCGAGGCTTGGGTTTTCAGTTGCTAGGGCCAGGGGTACCGGATACAATACTTGGGTACCCCTTTCAGGCTTGAGACCGGGATCAATCAGACTGGGTTTATCTGGACCGGTTTTCCCGGAAAGCTTGCAGGCAGTAGGCGACGACAAGAACGGGGTCACTTGTGACGAATCTGGGTGCAACTGAGAATCTTTTCATGGGTGGAACCATGGCTGTGTCCGAGTTGGATGGCCTGACTCGCGAGGTCCTGCGGGGAAATGCCATGCCGGAACCCGAGGCGGCTTCTCTGGCGGATTTAACTGGGGATGGCCTTACCGCCCTGTGCGCCGCGGCCTCGGAGTTGCGAGATCACGGAAAAGGGCGGACCGTCACTTTTTCCCCCAAGGTCTTCATTCCCCTCACAATGCTATGCCGGGATTTTTGCGGGTATTGCACCTTCCGGCGAGACCCGGAGTCGGCCGGTGACCTTTACATGTCGCCGCAACAGATATTGAAGATCGCCCAGGCAGGGCAGGCATTGGGATGCACCGAGGCTCTTTTCACCCTGGGCGAACGCCCGGAACAACGGTACCCCGAAGCTAAGAAATGGCTGGCCGGCCGCGGCTACCAGACCACGCTGGAATACCTGGCGGACATGTGCCGCATGGTGTCTGAAGAAACTTCATTATTGCCCCACGCCAATCCTGGCACTATGAGCCGCCGGGAGATGGCGGAGCTGCGGCCTTACAACCCGTCCATGGGCTTGATGCTGGAATCTACCAGCCCCCGCCTGTACCAAGAGGGAGGTCCCCACGAGTTCGCACCCAGCAAGCGGCCCAGGGTAAGGTTGAGGACCCTGGAGATCGGCGGTGAGTTGGGCGTGCCCTTCACCACGGGGATACTGGTGGGCATCGGGGAGAACAGGTTGGAGCGAATCGATGCCTTGTTGGCAATAAGGAAGTTGCACGAGGCCCACGCAAACATTCAGGAAGTGATCATCCAGAACTTCCGGGCCAAACCCAACACGCCGATGGGCGGGGAAGAGCACGCTCAAGCCGAAGAGTTGCTGTGGACCGTGGCCGCCGCTCGTATGATATTGGGGCCGGGTATGAACCTGCAGGTGCCTCCAAACCTCAACGCCGATGACTACCAGGTTTATTTAGACGCCGGGATCAACGATTGGGGCGGCGTTTCTCCGGTGACCATTGACTTCGTAAATCCCGAGGCGCCCTGGCCGGGGCTGGCGGAACTGAGGGACCGGACCCAGGCCATGGGGTATCAATTACGGCCCAGGCTGCCGGTGTATCCTGAATATTTTGGCATGTCAGGCGGCTACCTTTCCCAACAGATGAAGACTAAGATATCTGGATTGACCGATGACCAAGGTTACGTTTTAGGGGGTATCGAAAGTTATGCCGGAACCAGCTAAAGAATTAGAGTCCCTATTGGGACTTTTAAGACAAGACGTCGCCACGGTGCTGGGGACGGCTCTTGAAGGCCGTGACATCACCCCAGAGGATGCTGAACTCCTGTTCGATACCACCGGACTTGATTACCATGCCATGGTCATGGCCGCCGATGAACTGCGCCGCAGGACAGTGGGCGACGTCGCCACCTACGTGGTCAACCGTAACATCAACTTCACCAACGTGTGTATCAAGCGGTGCGGGTTTTGCGCCTTCAGCCGGGACCACCGGGAAGAGGAAGGGTACTTTTTGCCGGTGGAAGAGATCATCCGCCGCACCAAGGAGGCGATGGAATATGGCGCCACGGAAGTATGCCTTCAGGCCGGTCTGCCGCCCCAGATGGAGGGGGACCTTTACATAAGGCTGTGTGAGGCCATCAAGAAAGAAGCGCCGGACATCCACATCCACGGTTTCTCTCCAGAAGAGGTCCTCTACGGGTCGGTAAGGTCCAAGTGCACCATCCGGGAATACCTGCAAGGCCTGAAAGACGCCGGTGTCGGCAGCCTGCCGGGAACTTCGGCCGAGATCCTCGACCAGGAGATGCGGGATAAGATATCCCCGGGGCGGATAACGGTGGATCAGTGGGTTGAGGTGATAACCACCGCCCACGAGTTGGGCATACCCACCACCTCTACAGTCATGTTTGGCCATGTTGAGACAAACGGGCACCTGACCCGGCACATGGCGTTGCTGCGGGACATCCAGAAAAATTCTGGAGGCATCACCGAGTTCGTTCCTCTCAGCTTTGTCCACACCGAAGCGCCCATGTTCATGCGTGGGTTGGTGGACGACGTGCGTACGGGGCCCACGGGTATGGACGTGGTAAAAGTCCACGCCATTGCCCGCATCATGCTCAACAACTGGATCCCCAACATCCAGGCATCTTGGGTCAAAGAGGGTTCCCGTTTATCCCAATTGCTCCTGACATCGGGAGTCAACGATTTGGGAGGCACGTTGATCAACGAAAGCATCTCCACTGCCGCCGGCGCCCAGCACGGCCAGCTGATGCGCCCTTCCGAGTTCCGGCACATGATCCGCCAGGCAGGCCGGGTGCCTGCCGAGAGGTACACAACCTATAAGATTAAACGCTTGTTCGACGAATCCGACGTGGAGTTGGACCCGCTGGATTTGGTTGGAGACAACGTGGAGGATGTGTTTGGGTCGTACAAAAAGTTGGTCAAACTAGACACTTACCGTTTCGTTCACCCACGCCGGGCGGCCGAAGCAATAGCGAACGCCGGAGAGGCCACGGCGGCAGCCGGTGTAACGGCCGATGAAAAATGAGGAGCCTGGTAGGCAGGTAGCCAGCCCTCAGTCGACCACCGGTTGGCCCCTGCAGACTTGGCGGACTCTTGGCGTCGTTTCTGAGGAAACCTTCTGACCTCTCAAAATTCTTGGAACGGTCGGGTATTGGCACTGGCCGGAGGCGTTGGCGGCGCTAAGCTGGCTTTAGGGTTGAGCCGGACCGTTTCTCCCGCTGATCTAGTCATTGGGGTGAACACCGGCGACGACGAGTGTTTCTACGGCCTTCACGTGTCGCCCGACCTGGACACGGTGATGTATACCCTGGCGGGGTTGTCGAATCCGGAAACCGGTTGGGGACTGGCCGGCGACACCTTCGATGCCCTGGGGATGCTACGCAGATATGGCGCCGACGTATGGTTCAACCTGGGGGATCGGGACCTGGCCACCCATGTACGGCGGACTCAGCTTCTTCGGGAAGGAGCCACGCTATCCCAGGTAACCGCTCAATTGAGCCGGGCGTTAGGCGTGGAACATATCCTCACCCCCATGAGCGACGATTCAGTGAAAACCGTCATCACCACCGGTGAAGGTGAGTTGGCCATGCAAGAATACTTCGTCAAACGCCTGGCCGAACCCATCGTGGAAGGCATCAGGTTCGAAGGGGCGGAATCGGCGCAACCCTCTCCCGAACTAGCCGCCGCGATGTCGACCGGAGGTTTGCTGGTGCTTTGCCCATCCAACCCTTTTCTCAGTTTGGGACCCATTTTGGCCGTACCGGGGATTCGACAGGGCCTCGAGGCATTTCCGGGAACCCGTGTAGCCGTGAGCCCAATAGTGGGAGGAGCCGCCCTGAGGGGCCCCGCCGCCAAGATGATGGTTGAACTTGGGCAGGAGTCTACTTGCGTTGGGGTAGCCCGCCAGTACCAAGGGATCTGCGATCACTTCTTCATCGACAATCAAGACGCTGAATCGGCCTCAGCCATCGCCTCCCTGGGGATTCAGCCGGTGATCACGTCTATAATCATGGAGTCGGAAGCCGATAAAGTGTCGTTGGCCGAGCAAATCCTGGAATTGGCGGGCCAGTAGGCCATGGTGGAGCAAGCGTTGGGGATTGCGGCCATCATCCCTATCAAAAGAAACCTTGACGACAGTAAGACACGGCTTGCTCGGGAATTGTCACCCGAGCGGCGCGCCAAGTTGGTGTTGGGGATGCTGGGCCGGGTGATCCTGGCCATCCAAGGCTCTTCCATCGGCCAGATATGGGTTGTGGGTGGAGACAGCCGGGTGCGAGGCACGGCCCTTAACATGCATTGCCTATGGTTTGAAGAGATGGGCACGAGTCTCAATGACACCCTGGGTAAGGCATTTGACAAAGCATTTGAACGTGGGTATTCCGCCCTGTACGTTGCGGGGGACCTACCCTTCCTGAAATCGGCCGATTTGCACAGCCTCATCACCGCCACCCGACGCCAGAACAACATCACCCTTGCCCCGGCGCGGCGGGATGGAGGCACCAACGGTTTATTGGTGCCTCTGGGGATACCCTTCCGTCCTAATCTGGGTGACCGTAGTTTCACCCGGCAACTGGCCATGGCGGCAGAGCTAGAAATCTCCGTGGCCATTTGTTATAGCCCCGGCCTGGGGTTTGACCTAGACATCCCAGAAGACCTGGAGACGTACCAACACATGGAGCCAGGACTTTTGGACCGGCTGGCGCCCGAATGACCGGTTATCCGCCCAAAATTCCGGGGGCTAAACTCGGTATTCTACTCCCAACCCGTGGATTACTACTCGCCGACCCGGCCGCCCGAAGCGCCCGGCTGGTACTGGATATGGCGCAACGAGTGGACGAAGCCGGCCTGGATTCCGTATGGGTCGGCGACAGTCTGACCGCCAAGCCCCGTTTGGAGCCGCTGACGGTCCTATCAGCCATTGCCGCCCGGACCAGCCGGGTACGGTTGGGCACGGCGGTCCTTCTTGCGGCGCTGCGCCATCCCGTATTGCTCGCCCAAACCTGCGCCACGGTCGATCTCATCTCCGAAGGACGCCTGGTCATTGCGGCCGGCGTCGGAGGTGCCTTCAACGAGGATCAGGTTCACGAATGGCAGGATGCCGGCGTTGCGCCTTCGGGGCGGGCACGGCGCTTGGAAGAGATAGTTCAGATCGTGAAGGGCCTGGGCGGAGAGATGCCGATGGATTTCTCTGGGAAACATTTCCAGTTGGATTCCACCAGGATGCTGCCTCGTCCAGTCCAGGCCGGCGGCATACCGTTCCTGCTAGCCTGCCACTGGCGTTCCGGCAGAGAGGCTCAATTCCGCCGCGCCGCGCGTCTGGCCGACGGGATCATCTCCATATCGGACACCCCGGAAGAATACGCCCAGTTGGTACAGAAGGTCCGGGGTTTCGCCGGTGAGATGGGAAGAGACGGACAGGCTTTGGACACTGTCATGTACATGACGGTAAACATGGAACCAGACGTGGCGAAGGCCGAGGCGGACGCCGAGAGATTCTTGACGGGATATTACGGCGCCAATATTTGGGGCAGTCGTTGGGGTCCATTCGGCGGGCCGGATATGGTTAAAGATCGGATGGCCGAGTATGCAGAGGCAGGCGCCCAGACCATCGTGGTGCGGTTCGCCTCTCTCCAGCCGGAACGGCAACTAGATCTTTTCTTAGAAAAGGTTGCCTCAGTCTGGGAGTGATCCAGGCCATCCGGTGAAACCATGGGGACATGATCAAATCGAAGTGACGCCAATGGAGGCTTAGTCAGTTGTATCCGATAGACCTTAGCGGACAGAACGGCATTATATTGGGAGTCGCCAATGAGAGGAGCATCGCCTGGGCCATCGCCGATATATTGGGCCAAGCCGGAGCTCGTTTGGCCCTGACCTACCAGAACGGCCGGCTGAAGGACCGTGTTGCCCGTCTGGGAGATACCCTCAACAATCCCCTCTTGGTGCAATGTGACGCCACCGATGATCAGCAGATAGCCGATATGTTTCAGCAGGTGGAGCAGGTTTTCGGCGAGATCTCTTTCCTGGTTCACAGCATCGCCTTTGCCAACCGCGAGGACCTGTCGCGCCCGTTTTCCGAAACAGGCCGCGAGGGTTTCCGGCTGGCGATGGAAGTCAGCGCCTACTCTCTGATACCTCTGGTCAGACACGCCGCTCCACTGATGAAGAACGGCGGCAGCGTGGTGGCCATGACTTTTCAGGCGTCTCAACGGGTGTTTCCGGGCTACAACGTTATGGGGACCGCAAAGGCGGCGTTGGAGCATGAAGTGAGGCAATTGGCCTCGGAATTTGGGGAGCAGAACATCCGCCTCAATGCCATATCGGCAGGGCCGTTGGAAACCCTGGCGGCCAGAGGCATAGACGGCTTCCGTGATATGAAACGAACCCACGCTGAAAGGGCGCCCATGAAAAGGAATATCACCGTGGAAGAAGTGGCGCAAACGGCACTGTTTCTCTGCAGCGGCCTTTCCACCGGAATCACCGGGTCGGTGATCACTGTGGACGCCGGATATCACATCATGGCCGTCTGATCAGTTGTAAACTCGTGGCTCAGCAGACGACAATAGACCGGCGATCGGCGAAAGCCGCACTTGGATTGGTTGTTTGGCTGGTAGCCGCGCTCGCGGTGTCTAGGTCGGGCATCCTCTTTGATCCACCCAAGGTGATCTTGCCGATCATCATTTGGGCGCCGGTAGCCGTATTCCTTGCTGGGTTTTTCGGTTTCCCCCGAATGCGGTCTTGGATTTGGTCCATCGACCTTCGATGGCCGATCGGCTTTCACATCTTGCGTGCGCCCATTGGCACGGCTTTTCTTCTAATGGAGGCTGCAGGCCGCCTACCCCCAGAGTTCGCCATTAAAGCCGGCATCGGGGACATCGTAATAGGCCTAGCCGCATTTCTCGCGATATGGTGCGTCCCTTTGCTGACCGCGGTCCGAGTCCGCGCCCTGCTGATTTGGAATATCCTCGGGTTAGCCGACATTCTCATGGTGTTCGTAGTAGCACAGCGTATATTATTCTTTGGCGGCGATGCCCAAGCCCTGGTCGAACTGACTCGATTCCCAACCCTCGCCGTTCCGTTGTTCATAGTTCCGGTAGTTATCATTACCCACGTGGTGGTCTTCGCACACCTGTGGCGTCACCGAACGGCAGCCGTACGATTAGATGGGCTCGATAGTAATTAGGGCCTAAAAAACGCGGGCCGATGCCATCGATGGCGGCCATGGATTGGTCCTAGCTAATGGGTTCGGCCAGAATTGCGATTGCCTGGAAATCCATATCCCGGAATTCCATAGCAATTCCATAGCAATTCCATAGCTCGGTTATCGTCTATGGTGAACGCCGGGCTGTTGGCAATGAATTCTGAAACATTGGGAACACGTTGCTTACTTGTTGAGATCTCTTCAGCGGTCCATGCATAGATAGATAACCGCCGCCAAGGAACGCCGGCCGTTCAGGTCCGAGACAGCTTCTTTCCGGTTGCCTAAGGGGGTAGCTTGGTGCCTCAAGGACAGTAGAAACCGTCTTGATGGCCAGCCTGGCAGAGGCCTATCCGGGGGAATTACCCGGTGGAGGAACTGGGATTGATGGCGTTCAAACGCCGCCGGTCTTCTGCCGCCTCACCGTCCCGGCCCAGCCTGGCGTAGGCTTCGGCCCTCCGCTCCCAGGCTTCCTTGTGATTTGCATCCAGCGCAATGGCCTTGGTGAACTGGTCAATGGATTCTTCAGTCCTTCCCAAATTGAACAGGTGGATTCCCCGTTCGGTCATGCCGGCCGCCGTAGGCGTCCCAAAGTAGACGGGCGCCTTTGGTTGGGGCTCCGGTTCGACCACGGCATCGGCGTCCGCGGCCGTAGTTGAATCAGCCGGAATCACCGTGGGATTAGCGTCTTCACTGGCCAGCGCCGGCTCCGGCGTCTGGGGATTGATCTCCCCATCCTGGGGAGTCTCAGCATAAATATCAGCAGGTCCCGGGGCGGCGATCCCAGCTTCAGGATAAGCCCTGCCAAGCTCCCATCCGCAACTGATGCAATACCGTTGGCTGGCGGGATGGCCGGCTTGGCATTTGGGGCAGGTCAATTCCTTGGGCGGTGAATCCACCCGGGGTTGCGGGGCTTTCAAAAAGATCAAGACGAATAGTGGCGCCATTGCCAAAAGCCGCATACGGTCGTCTGGGACGAGGCTCAAAATAAACGCCGCTAAGCCCCATAGCCAAGGCATAGTCCGGCCTTTGGAGCGGGCCAGTCTGGTGGTCCACCACGCTAGCAAAAGGGCCATGGTCAAATAGAGGAGGAACTCCATGGTGATCGTCCCTAAGTCAGTTCCGGAAACGGTTTCGTGAATGGTCGAAATCGATATACATCGTTGAAATAATCTTGGACCGGGTCAAATGTGGTTTCCGGCCAAGATTTAATTTGAATATACACCCGTGGTGGCTTACGGGCAACGCTTTTGGCGCGGCCGGCGATTCGCACACCGGGTTTTGGCGGCACCCCGATTGAGGATTGAGCCTCGCTCCAAAATGCGGTTGGCGGTCCAGGAATCAGTGATCAAGGTAACCCGCGCTGGATCTATAGGGGCGTCACGGCAATCCCCCTTAACGAAGTGGTACAACGCCTCTTCCTTCTGCGCCCCACCTGCCACCAAAATAACCTCCTCGGCGCTTTCCAAGGTCTTCCTGGGAGCGGTGGACATAGCGTTATTCAGTTCGGTTATCGCTTTGGATATCTGTTTGGGAGGTTGACCCGGGCCAACATAAAACAAGACATGACAGATGTCGGCGATGCTGGCATGCTTGTCGCCATCCGTGTCTTGGAACTCGCGAATGCTGGCCAGAGCGTTGCTCATGGATTCCAGTTGTAGAGCAGCGTCGGGCCGGAGAAAGTGGTGCCCTGTATTTAGCTGGCCTATCCCAACGATTGCCAGATCGAGATGGACACCTTCATAGCTAGGTGGGTCGGTCACCCTTTCACCTGCTAGTAGCCACGACCCAATGTATGTCCGAATCCCGGGAGAAACGTGCAAGATGGTTCCCAGGTGAAATACGTTGGCGTCGGCGTCCAAGGGCCTGTTAAACGGCATCGCCCAGGTACCCATCCATGAACCGCCGCTCAAAGAGTATATTTTTATACCCTGGTAACCGCTCATCCATTCGCGCCGGTCTTTCGCCAGGTCTTCCAAACGGTCGACGGTCAACGCAACCCCTCTTCCCGAGGCCAAGCCGATGGTCATTTGGGGCCGCAACCGGTCAACGAGAAACCTAGCGGCAACATCCCCTAGAGCCCTGTGGAGGTGATCCCCTGCTTGGTAGGCAGCCCGCGCCCTTTCGTTATCGGTTGCCTGTATCCGGTAGTCCTCACCAGTCGCCGCTTCAACGCCGGAGAGGTGAGCCACTCGGGCCCGCCGGATCGCGGTTTCCCGGGCCAGACGCTCCCCCAAAGGCTCATCTATGGCCGCTTGCATAGCGGTCGTTTGGCCACTCCACGTGTCAGTCAGTTCGAAACGTCTCTGTTCCAGCCAACCTTTGATCTTTCGGTGCAAAGTCGTGGCGCCCGCCGGGAAAATGGCTGACAGTTTTTGCAGGCTTTCTCCCTCCAGCTTGTTCCTCCGAGCGATCTCCAGCGCATATTGGTCTAAAGGGTCTCTTTTTGCCGGTGGTATCCGAGGCGAATTTTGGGGAGAAATTTCCATTACTGATAACCTAGTATGAAAATAATAGATGTATTGAATATTTTACAGTCAACAGCAAATCTCATGCAACATTCTTGGCATCGATGGCGTGGTGAAGGAATAATATTCCGCATAATCTTCGGTTCTGGGAACTTGCCACCAGGCTAGCAATGTTTGGTATGGTTAGCGGAGGAGTTACATACTCGATGCGGTCAGGTGTGGATTAGGGCAGGGAAATCAAGCGGTGGAGGCGACGCATGTCAGCGGTAGGACATCGTACTACTCTTAAAGATCACGTGACCTCGGAGTGGCGGGGCGGAGGAAGGTATAACGGCCTGGACGCGGTTATCATGGCCATCGCCGACGGTTCTTGCCGAGTCGAACAACAGGTCAGGCAGGCCGCCTTGGCCGACGTGTTGGGGACCACGGGCGAGACTAACACCGGGGGTGACATCGTCGCCCGCCTGGACAAGGCCAGTTCGGATATCTTCGTAGAGACCTTATCTCAATCTGGCCACGCGGCCGTCATCGGCTGCGAAGAGATAGAAAAGCCAGTCATCGTCGAAGGCGACATTGCCGATGGATATATCGTTTTGATGGATCCTCTTGACGGCTCATCCAACATCGACGTAGCGGTAAGCATCGGCTCTATCTTCGGGATCTGGCAAAAGAGGCCCGGCGAAACGGTTAACGATGACTCCCTACTGAGGCCTGGTAATGAGCAGGTCGCCGCGGCCTACGTGGTTTACGGCTCCAGTACCGTTTTGGTGCTTGCCACCGAAAACAACGTCTGCGGTTTTACATTGGATCCCGAGTCCGCTGAATTTGCACTGACCCACCAAGATATCAAGATCCCAGCGGAGTGCCCCTACTACAGCACCAATGAGGGCAATAACAAAGTCTTGGATGGAGCTACCCAAAAGGCCATCACCCTTCTCCGCGATAAATATTCCCAGCGGTACGTGGGGTCCCTGGTGGCCGATTTCCATAGGAATCTCTTGAAGGGTGGCATCTTTGCCTATCCAGCGGATCAGAACCGGAAGGATGGCCGGCTGCGGCTGATGTACGAGGCCAACCCTTTGGGCTTCGTGGCCGAGCAGGCCGGCGGCGCCGCCTCGACGGGTTATCAACGGATCCTGGACATCATCCCAGAGCAACTGCACCAGCGGACGCCGCTGATCTTAGGCAACAAAGACGTTGTCGAGGCCACGGTATCGGTGATCAAAGCCGGTTAGAGGCCTTGCTCAGGCATCTTTGATTAGGCCAAACATACCGAGATTAGGATGGGAAGGAGGAGTGAATCATGGATAAACAACGGCTAGTCCAGACAGCTCAGGCGCTGGTTACCCAGGGAAAGGGTATCTTGGCGGCCGACGAAAGCAGCGGCACTATCAAAAGACGGTTCGACACCATAAATGTAGAGTCCACCGAGAAGAACCGCCGCGACTACCGGGAGATGCTATTCCGCACCGCGGGCGTGGCCGAGTTCATTAGCGGCGTGATCTTGTTCGACGAGACCATCCGGCAGGACGGCGCCGACGGAACGAAAATGGTCAAGATCTTATCGGACCAAGGCATCATCCCCGGCATCAAGGTGGATACAGGCACGGTGCCTCTTCCAGAAGCCCCCGATGAGTTGGTGACCGAGGGTCTCGACGGCCTGCGAAACCGCCTCAAGGAATACGAGGAATTGGGAGCAGGCTTCACCAAGTGGCGGGCAGTGATAAGCATCAGCGGCGATACTCCTACTTCCTACGGCTTGAACGCCAATGCCCATGCACTGGCCCGTTTCGCGGCCATGAGCCAAGAGGCGGGTTTGGTGCCCATCGTCGAACCTGAGGTCCTGAGGGATGGTGACCACGACATCGACCGGTGTTTCGAAGTCACCGAGGAGACCCTTAGGGAGGTTTTTGACCAGTTGGCCCAGCAGAAAGTCCTTCTGGAAGGCATGTTGCTGAAGCCCAGCATGGTCATCTCTGGCGGATCCGCGGCCAAACGGGCCAACCCTGAGGAAGTCGCCGAGAGGACCATCGAATGCTTCAAGCGGTCCCTGCCTGCCGCTGTACCCGGGGTTGTCTTCCTCTCCGGTGGTGAGCCCGACGATTCAGTGACGGCCAATCTCAGCGCCCTCAACCGGCAAGCCGCCGGCGCCAAAGCGCCCTGGGAACTCAGCTTCTCGTTCGGCCGGAGCCTACAAGGTTCGCCTTTGTCGGCTTGGGCTGGTAAGGCGGAAAACACCGAGGCTGCGGCGTTGGCCTTTTATACCAGGGCCCAGCTGACCGGTGCCGCGCGGAAGGGCGCTTAAGTCTTGGAAGATTAGGCGGTGTCCACCGGTTAGGCCGGAGAGTCCCGAAACCAAGAGATCATTACGGGAAACAACGGCTGGAAACTACAAGGGTTCCTTGGAACACGTCCGAGGGCCCTTTTGTGAATGGGGGGATAGCCGGTGATAATGTCGCCAGGGGATTTGTAGGACAACCAGTTCTGCCGCGTGAGGCATAATGGTGTGGGCCAGTCAATCATAGATCCTGTTCGGGATATACCGGGGAAAATTTAGGCCGGACGCCGCATTCCATTCGTCCAACCCTTTAACGCTTCCCCGTGCCGCAGACCGGCTCTAGGCCCCAGTTCGCGGAATCCAAAAACACCAGTCCTGTAATGCTGCCAACCGTAAACGGCTTGGGCTATTAGGTTCGAAGTGTAAAGCCCGGCACTCCATCACCAGCCTCCGTTGTCGACTACCACCAACTGGCATTCCCGCCGGCTAATTCTTGCTTCTGTTTGTAGTATTCAACGCTATCACATGATCGTGTTTCCAATCTGGGGTTAATGGTTAAACACAGAATATGGAAAAGCTCAAAAGGGGAAGGGAGCCAGGGCAATGACCATGAAGATTCGTCATTCGATACGATCCACAATCGCATTTGCTCTAATAGGATCGATTGGTTTCTTCGCGTTAGCATGTGGCGCCAGCGCAAACGTTTCCCCGGCTATGCCCGGGCCATTGTCCCAGAGCCAACCGGTGCGGGCGATCACACTCGGTGACATCGATGCCAGCGAACCCGTGAAGAAGATCAAGCGATTCCAGCCTTTAGCCCGCTACCTAGCCAGCCACCTAAAAGAATTCGGCATTGCCGAAGGCGACGTAGTCATCGCCCGAGACATCGAGGAAATGGCGGGCTTCCTGCGAGACGGGATCGTTGACATCGACTTTGACAGCTCTTTCCCGACCCTGGCCGTTCAGGAACTTTCCGGCTCCCAGGTCATCGCCCGCCGCTGGAAGCAGGCAGACCCAACCTATTGGAGCACTTACATCACGCTTAAAGGCAGTGGCATAACCAGCGTGGATGACTTCGTTGGCAAGGTCCTCGCCTTCGAGGACCCCTATTCCACCTCTGGGTTCCTGCTTCCGGCCGGCACCCTTGTCCAGCAAGGATTTAATCTCAGAGAGGTCAGCCGGCCCGACGCGAATGTGGCTCCCGGTGAGATCGGCTACTATTTCGCCCTGGATGAAGAGAACACCGTTGAGCTGCTTCTGAGGGGACTGGTGGCCGGCGGGGGATTTTCGAACCAGGACCTACCAAGAATTGCCGGAGGAACTCATTGATCAGATCACTGCGATAGGCCAGACCATCGCAGTCCCCCGGCAACTCGTCTCTGCCAGGCCTGGCCTTGACCCTCAAGTCGTAGGCAAAGTGAGGGAATCGCTGATTGGACTGGACCAGACAGATGAGGGCTTGGCAATCCTGGATAAATTGAAAAAGACAAAGAAGTTTGACGCTTTGCCCCAAGATTCCGCAGAATCACTGGACGACCTCAAAGGGCTGATAAAGCTGGTTTCCCGGTGACGGTGGCGTATCTCTGGGGAAATCCATGATGGCAAGGATCAGGTTTCGTTGGGGAATGGGCACCCTTCTTTTAGTGAGTATGGTCGCTCTTGTCTCCGCGTTGATAACCACACTGACCTACTCGGACATTCGCCGGGAGCGGTCTATTCCCCACGATAGATTTAAAGAACGGGCCCACCTCCTCGCCGGGGGGCTTAACGATGTTTTGGCCAACCATATCTATCTGGCTGATGTCGACGCCCTTCGCGATATATCCGAAGTGTTCCTAAGTCAACCGGACATCACCTATGTCGATGTATTCACCCCGGATGGGAGATTCCTGGTTCGAGGCAGCCGATCCGACGACCAATCAGGTTATGCCACAGGCTTCGTGGAAGGCGAATTTGGGTTGAACGTGGCCCGGGATGATCAGACGGCCCTCCGTTTTGATGGTGGCGGCCTGGAGTTCGCCAGTCCGATCTTGATTGGGGACGACGTGATCGGCGTGGTGCAGTTCGGTTTCACCGATGCCTCGGTGTCAGCCGAGATCCGCGAGTTAGTGCTTCAACACCTGTGGCAAGGGCTTGTCCTAACCGACGTAGGAATCGTGTACGTCTATATGATCGCACGTTATACCACCAAGCCCCTCCACAATTTGGCGGCCGCAGCGGCTAAGATCGGGCAAGGTGAATTGGATGCTCCAGTTCCGGTGCGAGGCACCAGTGAGATCTCGGTGCTGGGCCAGGCTCTAGAAGACATGCGTTCTCAGTTGCAGGGCGTTTACGCAGGCATGGAGCGAAAGGTAGAGGAGCGAACCCGCGAGTTGATCGAGTCCAACGAGAAGCTGGAGGCCGAGGCCTTGGAGCGGAGTGAGGCAGAAGAACGAATCAAGAGGTCCCTTCAAGAAAAAGAGGTGCTGCTCAAGGAGATAAACCACCGGGTCAAAAACAATCTCCAAATAATCATCAGCCTGCTCAACCTTCAAAGCCGGGACATCCAGGACGAACAAACCTTGCGATCGTTTGAGGTAAGCCAAAACCGTATTAGGGCCATGGCCCTGGTGCACGAAAAACTTTATCAGTCTGATGACCTGGCCAGAATCGACTTCGGTCAATACATCAACAGATTGGCCACAGATTTGCGAAGCTCTGAGGTGGACCCGGAAATTCGGACAGGTGGCTAAGGAACTGTCACGAAATAACTTGTTCTTTACTACATGCTCAGCTATACTTAATGGGTGATAGTTGAAGGAGCGATTCAAGCTCGTTACCAAGCGATTGCCCCCGTTGTGGACGAGCGGGTGCGG
>DAOUHE010000179.1:0-21749 GCA_034428715.1 Dehalococcoidia bacterium
CGTATCGGACGACGAACTCGAAGCCATCTATTTGCGTAGAGACTCTTTCCATGGTGAATGGAATTATTCGCTGCTACCCCGCGTTGCGCTGCTCAATTGAACTAATTATTTCGTGACAATCCCTTAGTTTAGGTTTCCATCTCATCTTTAGACCAGCCGGCAAAATTGGTCTGCCCCAATCCCACATCACTTTGATCTTTCCCAGCTAGGAGGCTGTCCGTGGATTTTCAGTTCACCAGCGAAGATGACGCCTTCCGCCAGGATGTTCGCCAGTTCATCAGGCAGGAACTCCCCGCGGATTGGGAAGGCGGCGGACGCTATCCCGATGAAGGCGGCTGGGAATTCACCCTTCAACTTCGCAAAAAGATGGCCGAAAAAGGCTGGCTGACCATGCATTGGCCCGAGGAATACGGCGGCCAGGACGCGTCGCCCGTGCGCTCGGCCATTTTCAGCGAAGAGCTGACCTACAACCGGACTCCTGGGAGGGACATCTTCGGCGTACGCATGCTGGGGCCCACCCTGATGATATACGGCACCGAAGAACAAAAGCTCACCCATCTGCCGCCGGTGGCCCGGGGCGAGATTCAGTGGTGCCAGGGGTATAGCGAACCCGAATCGGGGTCCGACCTGGCTTCGCTGAGCACACGCGCCGTGCTAGACGGTGACGAATACGTCATCAACGGCGCCAAGATATGGACCTCCATGGCCCATCGCGCCGACTGGATAATGCTGCTGACCCGAACCGACCCCGACGCGCCCAAACACCGGGGCATCACCTTCATCCTGGTGGACATGAAGACACCAGGGATAGAGGTGCGGCCCATCATCAACATGGCTGGACGGCATGAATTCAACCAGATCATGTTCGACAACGTACGGGTGCCCAGGGCCAACGTGGTGGGAGAGGAGAACCGGGGCTGGTACGTAGCGGTAACCCTGCTGGACTTCGAGCGTTCCGGTATCGACTATTCCGCTAGCGCCCGGCGGCTGATGGATGAGCTCAAAGATTACGTCACTGAAACCACGCAGAACGGCAAGCCTCTCATCGAATTGCCGTGGGTCCGCAGTTTGCTGGCCGACCGTTACATCGACTGCGAGGTGGCCCGGCTGATGGCCTACAAGGTAGCCTACATGCAGGGCCAGGGGTTGGTGCCAAACAAGGAAGCATCGATGAGCAAGGTGTTCGGCAGCGAAACCTTGCAGAGGGTCACCGCCGCCGGCATGGAGATCATGGGGATGTACGGCATATTGGGCCGGGACGAAAAGTGGGCGCCGCTGATGGGAAGGGTTCAAGAAGCCTGGATGAGCTCCTTCGCGGACACCATCGCGGCCGGAACCTCGGAAATCCAGCGCAACATCATCGCCAGCCGAGGGCTGGGTCTGCCCCGAGGCTGAATGTCTATCCCCAAAATGGTTCGACAAGCCTGTCCTGAGCGAGGCCGAAGGGCTCACCACGAACGGAGAGGGTTTTTACCGCCCGTCCATCCCGAGCCTGTTGAAGGATTGCCCATTTTGGATAGATGGGATTGAGATAGTTTCTAATTGCAATCATAGGAAGAAAGTCAAAAGGCCCCGAAATGGATCACGGGGCCTTTTCTTTGGTGGATCCACGATATGGATTCAGGGCGATCACGCGGCCGCGAACACCTCAAGTTCTTCCTCCTGCAACTCCTCTCCAGCGTCCCGGCAGCGGCGCATGATGCGGAAGATCGTCCGCACCGTCACCGAGAAACGCTCGGCCGCCTGATCCGCGGTAAGGTCCTCTCGCTGAATGGCCTGCCAAACCTTGAGGTCTTGGGCCATCCGCCGGTGCCGCTGAAACCATACGGGATCGTCATACTTGCACCGGGACAGGGGGCATTTGAGGCAAGACCGGGATACTTCGCAGCCGGTGTCTTCATAGTGGTAAAACTCGGGGACCGCATCGATGGCTTTGACGACGGATTTAGCAACGGATTTTGTGGCGGGTTTGGTGATCATTGGCGAGGAAATCATATTAGCACTCCAAAACGTTTGTTCTAAAACCGATGGCTTAGTTTAGAAATAATGTTCTTGAAGTGTCAATACCTAAAGCAAGGCAATTTAGAACAAATTTGCGCTAATGCTTTTTGGCCGGAGTCGGCCTATATTGCAGTTCGCCGAGATTCGGGTGAGGGAGCACTTCAAAGATGCCTGCCAACGCTTTGGGGGAATCCGGAGCCGGAGTACCGCGCGGTATGAGCTTGGAGTGGCGCTGAACTGGTATAATCGCTCCAACGCTCCAGACAACGAGCGACGGAGATATTACAGATTTTTGCCGAACCGGGTAGTCAAAGACATTTCGATGGCAACAAAGAGGAAGAGCAAGACGACCGTACTTAGGGAAGACATCCATCAGTTGGTGGATGAATTGCCCAACAAAGAGTTGAACGGAGTCAAACGGTTTCTGGTATACCTGCAAATCCTGGGCGACCCATTGACCCGAAAGTTGCTTGAGGCTCCCTATAACGATGAGCCGCTCACCAAAAAGGAAGAGTCGGCCATCGATGAGGCTTGGGATGATGTGAGGTCTGGCAGTGTTTTAACCATGAAGCAATTAACGGACGAGCTGGGCTTGTGCGATGGCAAATAGTCCTAACCCAGCGCGCCCGGCGTGATTTCGCAAACCTTGACAGGTAAGTGGCTGCCAGGATCACCGGCGCCATCGAGCGATTGGTCGAAACGGGCCGTGGGGATTTAATTCAATTGCGGGGACGTCCGCAAGAACAAAGGCTGCGGGTTGGGCAATGGCGGATAATCCTCACCTTTGAACGAACATCGCATACCCTCATAGTCCTGCGAGTCTTGCCCCGCAGCGAAGCATTCCGTCAATGATTCTAACCCGCCATCTTCTTCACGCCGGAAACCAAAGAAACGTGAGCCGGAACGCGACATCGGGACATTAAACTAGGCGAACTCCGGCAATACTTTCTCTCCGAACAGCTCCACCGCCCGGAAGGAGTCTTCATTGGGCATGCCGGGCCACTGGCAGCGCAGGATCAGCTCTTCAACCCCCCAATTCCTGGTACTTCTTGATCTCAGCGACGCATTCATCGGGACTGCCAATGATGAACCTGCCTTCCAGCACCTGTTCGAACGGCACGTCGATGCGGTCGGCCTGGGGAAGCTCTCTATCGTGCCCCAATGCGGCCCGGTTGCGGTACAGCCATTCCACATGGGGACGGGCGATCCGGATGGCCTCTTCCCGGGTTTCAGCGATGAACATCTCCCGACATGCCGATATATATCCCGGCTTCCCCACCTTTTTGGCGGCTTGCCGGTATAGCTTCGTATGGCTTTCAATGGTGGGCAAGGTAGAGCGGGAACTGACCAACCAGCCGTCGGCCCCGCGGGCGGCCCGGACCACGCCCTGATCCAGGTTGGCGGCTATGTAGATCTTTGGCCCTGGCTCTTGCAAGGGACGTCCCGCGCCGGGAACGTCTTCCATGGAGAAGTGCTTCCCGTGGTGGGTCACCCTGGGCTGAGTCCAAAGGAGGTTCATTACTTCCTGCACCTTTCGGAAGCGGGAGAGGCGTTCCCCTTTGGGCACGCCAAAGGCATTGAATTGGAAATCCCGCCACCCGAGGGCCGGAGCCAAAAAGAACTTACCGCCGCTAATCACATCCAGGGTGGATATTTGCTCGGCCGCCTCCACCGGGTGATTAAGGGGCAGCAATGCCACCATGCCCAGTTCCAGACCGGGGGCCTCTGCCACCACCCGCGCCTGCAACAGCATGGCATGAAAGTCGTTGTTCAGATACCCCGCGCCGGTCCATATTGAATGGAAGCCATATCTCTTGGCCAAACGGGCCTTTTCCAGACGTCCCGCCAGGGCATCTTCCCTGGATTCATCGGGCAGGTTGCCGCCGCCCAGGTTTATGCCAAACCGCATCATTCAACTCCAGTCCAAATCAATAAGCCTTAGATTCCAGGAATCCGAATCTATGCCAAAAACCCCAGCAAAACCAAAGGCCGGAGCCCTTGTTTGAAAAGGGCTCCGGCCGCATATTCTAGCTGGGTTAATGGGACCTGGTTACGCCAATACCAGCCCGTCGGCGAACTCGACCTCGGCTTTTAGGCTGCGCAAAAACAGAAACCGCTTCAAGTCCAAGTGAATGGTTTCTAGATGCGACGCCAGGTTCTGCGCCACCAAGACTTCCACGCCGTCTTGCTGGACGCGCCGGTAACTGGAAAGGTCCTTCCTGCCAATGTGGGTACCGACCGATACCTCAGCGATAGAGCCGGCTCAACTCGAGACGCACACCAAGTCAACCGTGGCCCGACCGCCCTTTTGCTGGATATGGGCCAGGGCATCATCGGTCATGGATATTTTCAATTCGTCTACCTCAGAAATCTACCAACACAGAAATTCGCTTCTGGTTCAACTTGGTCATATGTTTATGATGCGGGTTACTGACGATAGATTCATCGCCAGCCGGAACGTAAACCACTCACGGCATCTGGCCGGAATTCCTGCCAATGGCGGAAAGCAGCGCGTTGCGGGTTTCCACCGCCGCAGGATGCACCAATTCTCCCCGGTTGGCCCGGGCGATCAATTCCTGGGTAAGGAACTCCAGAATCCCCCGGTCTAGGTCATGAGAGGCCAGATCGCGAATCCGAGGCTGGAAAGGATAGGAGTCTATCTTTTGAGGGTCCAGCTTATCGGCCAGGAACACCACTTTGCCCAGCTGGTCCAGCGACGGATGGGCCGTGGTATGCCAATACACCGCCTGGTAGATTGCGTCGTCGGAGAGGCCGTCTTCCGTTTTTAGGATCTCAGCCCCCACCGGGCCGTGGAGCAGGATAGGAACCTGCTTCTCCACTAGCGAGCCCGGCAATTCCAAGTGGGACGCCCGGCGCAACAACTCATCGCCGCCCATCGCCCGGGCCACATCATGGCAAAGCATAGCCAGACCGGCCCGTTGTGGATCTACTCCGTGGACTTCGCCCAGTTCTTGAGCGATCTTTTCAACCCGGTGAATGTGGTCTTGGAGACCAATGGGAAGGGACTGAACCCGCCGTATAACCAGTGAAGCCAGGTCGTTTGCCACGGCTTTGAACCTGTTAACCCATTGCTCCCAGGGGTTGTCCGCCCAGAAGATGCATATGCAGGTGCACTATCTCTTGGCCGGAATCTGGGCCCTGGTTCAGCACCAACCTATATCCGCTCAAGGTAACGCCCTCCCGGCGGGCCATCTCCTCGGCCACGACATACATGTGCCCCATGATTGGGACCTGGCCGGGTCCGATGTAGGCCAGAGAGGCCAGGTGCATATTGGGTATTATCAAAAGGTGCACCTTCGCCTTGGGGTTGATGTCCCTAACGACGAAAACGCGCTCATCCCGGTATATGGGCGACTCGTGAGCCGAGTCCTGCGACGTAGCGCAGAAAATGCAATCGCTGGCGCTCATTGGATGCGGGCCTCCAACTTTTAAGCCTGTTCGCCCAGCCTAGCTAAAATCCGTCTACCATCCTGCCATCTGTTGCAGGAATGATTCCTTGTGGAAATTCACGTCGCCGTAGGCCAACTCCATGCCCTTGGCGCGGCGGGAGTATAACTGCAGGTTGTGCTCTTTGGTGAACCCAATGGCACCATGACACTGGTGGGCGGTGGCGCATACCCGGCGATAGGCTTGACTGGTCCAGGCCTTGGCCAAGGACACCTCCCGCTGGGACGGCAACCCTTCGGAGATGCTCCAGGCCGCCTGGTGGGCCACGTTTCGGCAGCCTTCCACATCGGTAGCCATATTTGCGCAATGATGTTGCACCGCTTGAAAGGTTCCGGTGGCACGGCCGAACTGGGTGCGCTGCTTCACGTATTCCAGGGTCATTTCCAGAACGGCGTCGGCACCTCCCAACATCTCCATGCACTTTCCTGAGATGGCCCTTTCCATGGCTCGCTGTACCACCGGCCATCCTTGATCAACTGCCCCCAGTACGGAGCTTGCCGGCACAGTCACTCCGTCAAGAACGATCTCGCATTGTTTATCCGAGGCGATGCTGTGCAGCACTTCGACGCTGATGCCGGCGCTGTCCCTCGACACCAGGAAAACCGTGATGCCTTCCGCTGGGTTAGGACCAGCGGACGTGCGGGCCACCACCAGCAACAGGTCGGCCACGTGGGCGTCGGGTACGAACAACTTGGTCCCGTTCAGAACGTAGTCATTGCCTTGCTTCGTGGCGGTGGTCTCCACTCCCCACGGTTCATAGGTCGCCGAGGGTTCGGTCAAAGCCAAGGTCAGGCGTATCTGCCCGTCACAGATATCGGTCAGAATCTGCCGCTTCTGTTCTTCATTCCCCGCGTCCATCACCGTTAGCCCACCTAGGACCACCGTGGAGAAAAATGGACCGGGAACCAGGGCTTTGCCCATCTCTTCCAGCAGCACTGCCAGGTCTAGGAAGCTGCCGCCGGTGCCCCCGTACTCCTCAGGAAAGGCCAGGCCCGTCCAGCCCAGGCCGACCATCTGCCGCCAGAGCTCCTCGGTATATCCCTTGGGTTCCTCCTCCAACTCGCGGACCAGGGTCAGAGGACATTCCTGCGACAGGAACTCCTGGGCGCTGTTTTTCAACATTTGCTGGATCTCACTCAACCCCAGGTCCATTTGATCTCCTTTGGGTTCTTCAGTTGGCTCTATCGGTCCGCCGGTGTCACATCCCAAGGGAATAGGTAAAAATGGACAGCGGTTCCTAGAATAATCGCCCCGTCATCCTCTAGTTATAGCCAATACGAGACGCGCAAAAAGCCGAATTAAAATGCCGGGCTAAAAAGCCTGGCTAGTATAGCTCAAAGCCCATAGGCGCTCAAGAATGAGCTAGTGGGCCGTGGTCTTGCCGGGCTCAGTCTCAACCACTATCTCCACTGCGGTGTTGCGGGCTACGATCAGCTCCAAGGGCTCGGTGCCGTCGTTCACCGGCTGGTGAACCGCCTCGGCCGGGACGTAGAGGAAGTCCCCCGCCTCCATGCGCAGAGCCTTATCAAGGTTCTCGCCGATCATGAACCTGCCCTTTCCCTTGACCACGTAGATGGCCGATTCACAGTTGACGTGGTAATGGGGGCTGGAAGAGCAGCCGGCGGGTATGGTGGCGATGGCCAGGTGGATACCCGTGGAGCCCACCAACCCCTGGGAAACCCCAGCCAGTCTGGTCATGGTCCCCGACGAGATCTCTACTTCAAGTTCATTGGACTTGATCAACCGGCACTCGGCCATGATTCACCTCTTTAATTTCGCGATACTGAGATCAGGAGGCTGATCTGACGAAACGGTCCAGGTTTTCAAGGGCTTTTTTGATGTTTTCCTGGGAATTGGCGTAGGACAACCGGACATACCCTTCGCCAAACTCGCCGAATGCGGCGCCGGACAGCAGGGCGACGCCCGCCTCAGCCATGGCCCGGTCCTCAAAGTCCTTGCTGCTGATGCCCGTTCCCTTGATGCTGGGGAAGGCGTAAAAAGCGCCTTCGGGTTCCGGACAGTTGATCCCTGGAATCGCCCGCAGGCCATCGGTTATCAAACGGCGGCGGCGGGCAAACTCGGCGGCCATCTCCTGCACCTGGTCTTGGGGCCCGTCCAACGCTGCCACTCCGGCCATCTGGCTGAAAGAGGCGGCGCAGGAAACGCTGTTGACCGCCAGTTTCACCACATGGGGCACCAACTCTTCCGGCATTATGCCGTAACCCAGCCTCCAGCCGGTCATGGCGTAGCTCTTGGAGAAACCATCCAGGATGATGGTGCGCTCCGCCATTCCGGGGAACGCGGCGATGCTGTGGTGTTCGCCCGTGTAAAGGATATCTTTGTAGATCTCGTCGGCCATCACGTAAAGGCCGTCCCATTTTTTGACCAGGTTGGCGATGGTCTCCAGTTCTTCCTTAGTCAACGCCGAGCCGCAAGGGTTTTCCGGCGAGTTCAGAATGATCAACCGGGTGCGGTCTGTTATCTTGGTTGCCAGATCGTCAAGATCGGGATGGTAAGCCGTCTCTTCCAACAGCCGCATGGGCACTGGGGTAGCGCCGCAAAACTTGATCATCGATTCATAGATAGGGAAGCCTGGGTTGGGATATATGATTTCCACCCCAGGTTCGGCCAACGCCAGCAGCACGTAAAACATGATGGGCTTGGCGCCGGGTGTCACTACCACCTGGGCCGGGTCGGAGTCCAGTCCCCGCACCTCGCGGCTATTCCTAGCAATGGCCTCCCGCAGTTGCGGCAGGCCTGGCGTGGGACCGTAGTGGGTGAACCCGCCGCGAAGGGCCTCCACTCCCGCCTCGATTATGTGCTGGGGAGTGTCAAAGTCAGGCTCGCCTATCTCCAGGTGAATGATCTCCCTGCCCTGAGCCTCCAGCGCCCTGGCCTTGGCCAGCACTTCAAAAGCCGTTTCGGTGCCCAGGTCCATCATGCGGGCGGCTACTGTCATATCTCCTCCTGTCTCGAGCGTGGGATGAACGCCGGTCTGATCGATTAAACGATCCTTCGGCGGCAACAAGCCAAGGCCGGTCAGTTTCGTTGGCGCCGATCCCGAAGTCTAAGAAAAAATCTTAAAACCGTCTAACCAAAAAATTTGATCCTTCGACAAGCTCAGGGCGAACGGTTGGATAGCACCTCCTCCGTTCGTGGTGAGCCTGTCGAACCATTCCTATCAATAGCTACCGCACCTCTTTGGACCTCTCCAACAGCATCACATTCATGGAACTGACCAGAGAGCGAAAATGCTGCCACTTGGGCCGCAATCCTTCGGGCATCTCATCAACCGGCACCGGGCGGAATCCGAAACGATCAAAGAAGCTAACGACGTGATCTTCGCAGATCAAGTAAACGTCGCCGGTGTACAGTTCCAGTAACCGGGTGACCATGGCCCGGCCGACGCCGCCAGTCCGCTGTTGCTGGTCTACAGCCAGGCTGGCCAGCTCGCAGAATTCGGGGTATGGGCGCAGCCGGGCACAGCCCCAAATGGTCCCGTCCTCACTTTCGGCGACGACGAATTGGCCTTGGTCCATTTGGTGGACGTCACCATCCACCGATCCCACCAACTTTTCGATGGCGGCCAGGTCGTCAGCCAGGGCCTCTCGAACTTGCCACACAGGGTAGAAAACCTATCTGCCTCTATTATTTGGAACTCTACCGTCTGAACCTTACTGGGGCTGAATCTTGTTCTGGGTGCGAACCGGCAGGCCATAGATGGAGATGAATCCCTGTGCCGCGGCATGGTCGAACTCGTCGCCCCGGTCGTAGGTGGCCAGGGAATGTTGGTAGAGCGCCTGGGGAGCATTCCGGCCCACCACGGTGCATGTGCCTTTGTGCAGCCTCAGCCGCACATCACCGGTCACGTAACGCTGGGTGCTGCTGACGTAGGCATCCAGGTCTTGACGGTGGGCAGTGAACCACAGCCCGTTGTACACCAGGTCGGCGTACTCTTGGGAGATTCGCGCCTTGGTGCGAGCCTGGTCCTTACCCAGGGTCATCGCCTCTAAAGCCCGGTGTGCGGCATGAAGGATCACCGCGGCCGGGGCTTCGTAGATCTCACGGGACTTGATGCCCACCAGCCGGTTTTCCACCTGGTCGATACGGCCTATGCCATGGTCCCCACCCAAGGTATTGAGATGGCGGATCAGATCGGTCCCTGCCATGGTCTCACCGTCGATGGCCACCGGGATTCCGCCCTCAAAATGGACCTCAATGTAGGAGGGCTCGTCGGGGGAATCGGCCACGGCCCGGGTCCAGGCAAATGCCTCTTCCGGCGGTTCCAGCCATGGGTCTTCCAGTTCGCCCGCCTCAACGCTCCGGCCCCAAAGGTTTTCGTCAACGGAGAATTTGCTGTTATTGGGATTGATGGGCAGGTTGCGCTCGTTGGCGTATTCGATCTCTTCCTGCCGGCTCATACCCCAATCCCGAATGGGGGCTATCAATTCTATGTCAGGCGCCAGGGCCGCGACGCCAACTTCGATCCTGACCTGGTCGTTTCCCTTGCCCGTGCAGCCATGGGCCACCGCATAGGCCCCTTCGGCTCTGGCGGCCTCGGCCAGGCAACGGGCTATCAGGGGGCGTCCAAGCGCCGTGGCCAGGGGATACTGGTCTTCATAGATGGCCCCGGCCTTCAGGGCCGGAAAAAGGAATTCGTTGACCAGGATATCTTTGGCGTCTACGGTGACGGCCTTGGCGGCTCCCACCTGGATGGCCCGCTGGCGTATGGATTCCAGATCCACCATGCCCAAGTCGATGGTCACCGTGATGATGTCGGCGCAGTACTTTTCCTTGAGCCACGGAACCGCTACCGTGGTGTCCAACCCACCGCTGTAGGCCAAAACGATCTTTTTATCAGACATTTCTTCTCGGCGTATCGTTGCTCACGAACTTAATATCCGCCTTCTGAATTACTGGTCAATCTAATCGCGAAGAATTCTCAAGAATTCACTCGTCGAGAGTTCTGCATCGTGGAGGATTTTGGCCAGCAGTCCACGGCCTATGTCTTGTCCTTGATGGACAGGAACCGTTACTACCATTCCTTGTGAGTTGCTTGATCTCATGTGGCTTCCCCTTTGTCGAACGATCTCAAATCCGGTTTTCTGAAGCACTCATATTACATCCCTGGATCTGAGAGAGGGAATCCTGCCCAATCAGAACTATACCTCTACCTTGTGAATGCCGACGAACTCCGATATGCCATCGACTTCCTGTTCTTCGAGACACATTTGGATGACTTCTTTGATGTTGGCCATTAACTCATCCAGGCTCCGTCCTTGGGTGTAACAGCCTTTCAATTGAGGGACCTCGCCTACAAAGAACCCATCTTGATCTTTCTCTAAGACTACGTAGAACTCTGGGCCCACTGTGTGTTCTCCTTTGGCTCCAGCGTCTTCCAGCCAGTTTGCCAACCGCTGGCGTGGCTACCCCTAAAATTTATTTAATCAACTACGATGAACCTGCTTTCATAGAGGGAACGAAGTCGGTGCGTTCCAACACTTCTTGAGCCAACCGGAGGCACGCTAAAATATCATCCCGAACCAGATCCTTATATTCCCCAAGTATTTCGTCTATGGCTGCTCCCTGAGCCATTAGCCCTATGATGAATTGAGCAGTCAGCCGAGTCCCTTTGATCACCGGCTTGCCAACCATCGTGTCTTGGTTCAGCACAATGCGTTCTAGTACGTCCTGGTTACTCATGCTTTCTTCCCCCAAAAGGGATTGATTCCAATTCGCCAACCGCTGGCCAGTCCACCCCTAAACCTGACCCAAAGCCTCTGACAGGCGCTCCATGCCCTGATCTACCTCTTCGCGAGTGATGTTCAGGGGGGGCATGAAACGGATGGCGTTGGGCTTGACTCCGTTGAGCAGCAGGCCCGCCGCGTTGGCGTTGGTCAATACTTGGCCGGAGATATCGCTCTCAAACTCCATGGCGGTCAGCAAGCCTTTGCCCCGCACGTCGGTCACGAAGGAGAAACGCGATTTCACCTCGTTCAGGCGTCCCAACAGATAACCTTCCATCTCTTTGACATGTCCGGGGATGTCGTTGTCGATGAGGAACTTGGTGCCGGCGTAGGCCGCGGCCGTGGTCAACGCGTTGCCTCCGAAAGTGGAGCCGTGGTCGCCGGGAACCAGAGCCATGCAGTACTCTTTAGACATGAACGCGCCGATGGGCACTCCGTAGCCAAGGCCCTTGGCCAGGGTCATCACATCGGGCTCCACGCCGTACTCCTGGTAGCCGAAGAGGCTGCCCAACCGCCCCATACCGGTCTGAACTTCGTCTAAGATCAATAACAGACCCTGCTGTTCGCACCAGGCCTTGACCCGCTGCAGGTAATCATCGTCGGGAATGATGACGCCGCCCTCGCCCTGCACCGGCTCCAGCATCACCGCCGCCGTCTTGTCGGTGGTGGCGTTCATGATGCCTTCTACGTCGTTAAAGTCCACGTGAACAAAACCGGGCAACAAAGGGGTGAAGCTTTCCTGGTAGTGGGGCTGGCCCGTGGCGGCCAAGGTCCCCATGGTGCGGCCATGGAATGAACTGAAGGCAGTTATGACCTCGTAAGCCCCGTCCCGGTTCAGTTTGCCGTAACGGCGGGCCAGCTTAAGCGCGCCTTCGTTGGCCTCGGCTCCGCTGTTGCCGAAAAACACCTGATCGAGGCAGCTATTCTCCACCAGCAGTTCGGCCAGTTGAAGTTGGGGCACGGTGTAAAACTGGTTGGATGTCTGGATCAAGGTGCCCGCCTGCTCCACGATGGCCTGGGTGATGGCGGGATGGGAATGGCCTAGATTATCCACGGCCCAACCAGCCACGAAATCCAGGTATTCTTTGCCGTCGGCATCCCAAACCCGGGTCCCTTCACCACGCACGATCACCACCGGCTGCCGGCGCACTGTTTGGGCGTAATACTTGTTTTCCTTGGCGATCCATTCGCTGCTTGTGCTCATGGTGAGCGACCTCCTATTGATTCGCGGAGAATTTCCAGAGCTTTCTCCAGCTCTTGGATAGCTTCCCCCAGGCCGGTGACCGCCGCATCGATCTCATCCAAGCCTCGCAATTCGCGCCCCGTACCCCCACTACTGGCTGATGGAGAATGTGGCTCCAGCACTTCTCCAATGAGCATGGCCAACGCCTCGTCGACGCTATCGGCCATGACCACGTCGCTGCCGTCGGCCAAAATTACCTTTTTGAGCTCGGGAAATGCCAGTACCTCCGATTGGAGATAAAGGGGCTCGACGTAGATTATCCTGCCGGCGATGGGAATCACCAGTAGCTGGCCCCGAACGATCTGAGAACCCGCGCCCTCCCACAGGGTGAACTGTTGGGAGA
The DNA here is from genome assembly GCA_034428715.1 of Dehalococcoidia bacterium. GTDB lineage: Bacteria > Chloroflexota > Dehalococcoidia > Lucifugimonadales > UBA3495 > Io17-Chloro-G2. Next base: position 12,803 of record DAOUHE010000179.1, read on the forward strand.
TCTCCTGGTCATTTTCGATTCGGGCCTCTACCTGGCTGGGACCATCCACCTGGGGATTGCTTGGAACTCGGAAACTCAGCAACTGACCGTAGTTGGGCCAATCGTTGCGGGCCACCAGCCAACTGACCAGGTTCTTTTTGTCTCCCGCCGGAGTAAAGGGCAACATCAAAACGAATTCTTCACGGTCTTCTCCGGGGTTTTTCAACACCAGATACGATGGCCTCACCCTCACCCCCCGCTTGCCAAAGCGGGATTCCAAAGGGACGGCCCACTGGTCCGCCTGATTGAAGAATACCTGAGGGTCGGTCACATGATACCGCAGGTACGTCTGAGACTGGGCGGAAAACATGTCGATAGGGTACCGTATGTGGCCGCGAAGATCGGAGGGCATTTCTTCAAAATCCGTGAACATCGATGGGAACGCTTTTTGGTATATCTGAAGCAGTGGGTCTTCAGGCTCGATGGCGTAGAAGGCCACATCCCCATTATAGGCGTCCACCACTACTTTGACACTGTTCCGAATGTAGTTGAACCCTCCGCCCCTGCGCCTGGCGGCGGCTTCGGTCAAACTCTGATCGTGGGGGGTGGAGTAGGGGTAGCGCCGGGTGGCAGTGTAAGCGTCCTGAATCCACCAAAGCCGGCCACCTTGGTCCACCACCGGGTATGGATCGGCGTCCAGCTTCAGGAATGGGGCAATGGTCCTGACCCGCTCTCTGATCTGCCGGCGGTATTGAATACGGCTTTCACCGGTTACCTGATCGCTCAACAGGATGTTGATATCTCCCAATTGCCAGGCATAGGCCAAACGGCGAAAGCTAGAACTCAGAGGCACGCCCCCGTCCCCACCATAGTCTTTAAATTCTGAATCCGGGTCCACCTCAGTCAATGAATGCCCGACAATGACATACTCCACCGGGCTCTCACCGTAGTAAAGCTCAGGGCGCGACACGGCAAGTTTGCCTTCAATGGGTATGTCTTGCAAAAAATATTTGGGCCGGCCTTCATCGGGGGTGAATTCGGTGGCAGGGCTCATGGCCACGCCGTACCCATGGGTGTATTGAAGGGTCTGGTTCACCCAATTCTGGGCATCTACAGGCAGGTTCTCAGGGTCCAGCTCCCGAGCCGACACAAGCACCTGGCGCAGGCGGCCGTCTATCACGTACCGGTCGGAATCCATGTTTTGGAACCGGTAATAAAGCTCTATGAATTGAAGCTGGTTGTAAGCGTCCAGCAGGGGTTGGCCGTCCCATAGGCGGATGTTGTCCACCGTGGCCCGGTTTTCTTCCACCAAGGCAGAATCAAGTTTGCCCGCCGCGGGGTACGGCACCGTTTGCACCCCATCTAACTGAAAACCGGCCCGCGTGGCATCAAGGTTCCGCTGGATATACGGACGTTCCTTGGTCAATTGGTCGGGCAGCACCTGAAACCGCTCAAAAAGGGCAGGGTAGGCAAACCCGGCCAAAATCACCGCGATGATCCAAAGGCTGAAAGAGCCCACCATCAACCGCAGGCCGCCATAGAACCTGCTCACCATGAATGCCGCCATGGCCAGCAAAGCTATAGCCGTGAGTAGCCACAACGCCGGTATCCGGGCGTTGACATCGGTATAAGTGGCCCCAAAAACCACGCCATTGTCCGAAAGCACCAACTCGTAAACCTGCAGCGCGTGGCCGGCCGCGATGATCAACATCAACCAAGCTCCCAGGCCCGCTACGTGCCCCAGCATCCTGGGAGCCAGCACGAATCCCAACCCTCTTACGTTGTAGACAGCGATGTATAGGGCAGATGACGCCACGATAGCGGTTATGGCCAGCCCCAGAAACCAACCCTGAACGAAGTGAAACAGGCTTAAGACAGCGATATAAAACGAGGCGTCCAGAGAAAACTGGGGATCAGCCACCCCGAATGGGACCCGGTTGAAGAAAACCATAAAAGTTTCCCACCGCTCGGATGCCGCCCCTCCCAGAACCGGTCCCGCGATGGCCACCATGAGCCAGGCGGAGCCGATGACCACCGCCCACAAAAGCCGCTTGACATCTTCAGGCTGGGATATGATGGACTCGCCATAGGAGAACCGGAAGGCCAGATACAGATTGACGGAAAGAACGGCCGCCGCCACCAGGGTTCCTATCATGAAGATCCCGGCCTTCAACACCAGGATCTTCAAGAACACGTCCCGAAAACCCAGCTGCCCGAACCAGAGCCAATCGGTATAGGCGGTCTTGGCCCACCACAACACAAGGACCAAGGCCACCGCCAAGGCAATGGCCAGACTCCACATCCTCAGACGGCGTAGATTTTCAAGGGAAATGCCCGGAAGATTAGCCGGTGCTGGCTGTTCGGCGTCGTTGCTCAGGTCATAGCTCATGGCTGGATCAAGTCAGGGGACTCTACCGGGAGAAGCCGCCGATGATACTGGTGCCCGTGGAAATTCCCCTCACACAATCCAACAGGGCCTCAGGTCGACGGCCATCGATGACATGGGCAATGGGCCCATTCGCGGCAGATATACCCGCAATGGGTAACTGGGCGGCAGCCGGTTCAGCCTCGGCTTCCAGGGCCCTTAGACAGGCGGCCAACTTGGGGATCATACCTCCCTGAACCACTCCCGAAGACGACAATAGGTTGGCGGTGTGGCGGTCAAGCCGCCGGATCACCCGGCCATTGCCGTCCATGATCCCGTCCACGTCGGTGAGAAAAATCAGGCGCTGGGCCCCCAAAGCATGGGCTAACTCCCCAGCCACGGTGTCGCCATTGACGTTCAAAGCGCCTCCGGAATGTTCCGAGCCGTCATGGCAGTGCATGGCCAGAGGCGCCACCATGGGAATGTATCCGCCATCCAATATGGCCTCCAATGCGCCACGGTTGACCCGTTGAACCTCGCCCACGAATCCAAGTTCCGGGTCGGCGATCCGGGCCTCAAGCATACCGCCATCGAGACCGCTGATGCCTATCGCCTTGCCGCCCAGAGCGTGCAGGCCCGATACCAATTGCTTATTGATAAGACCCGTCAGGACGGCGACGACGATCTCCAGGCTGGCAGCGTCGGTGACCCGCAGACCCCGGACGAACCGGGGAGGTATGCCCTGACGCTGCATCCACTGGGAGATTACGTTGCCGCCACCATGCACCACCACCACGGCGGTGCCCTCTTGCTGGAGGGTAACCAAATCCCTCAGGGTGGTGTCGTGGCTTCCCAGGGTGCTGCCCCCGATCTTAACTATCAGCGGCGGACCGAACACTGGTTGCTCCATTGATCAATAATAAATTTCAAAGCAATCGCAACTTGATCGGCTTGATTCAACTTGATGAAAAGGGACGGCGGATGCTGCCAAATTTAAGATGGAACTAGGATTGCTCCAGGCACCGCCCGGAACCCGGTGAGGCTATCCCCAGCCCAAATCAGCCAGTTCGAATCAGCGAGCCCGAATCACGTGGTATAGGCACTGTTGATGATCACGTACTGCTCGGTCAGATCGCAGCCCCATGCAGTCGCCCGTCCCTCCCCCAGGTTCAGATGCAGACGGAAGTACACTTCCCGGCCCCGCATTTGAGCGACGACTGCGTCCCGGGGAAAAGGCAACGGTTTACCTTCTTGCATGATGCAGACACCATTGATGAACAGGTCTACCTTGGTTTCGTCGGCAGCCGCGCCGCTGCGCCCCAAGGCCATCATCAGACGCCCCCAATTTGGGTCGGCGCCATAAACCGCCGATTTCACCAGGTTTGACGATGCCACGGTTCGCGCGGCTTTGCGGGCATCGGCGGTGTCCTGGGCGCCCTCTACATCCACCGTTATGAGCCGCGTGGCCCCTTCTCCGTCCCGGGCTATCTCCCTGGCCAGATGGACACACACCTCTTTTAGCGCTTCATAGAACGTCTCAGCGCCGGCAGAACCATGGGCGATGGGTTGATTGGCAGCCAGGCCATTGGCCATGACGATCAAGCTGTCGTTGGTGCTGGAATCTCCGTCGACCGTCATCATGTTGAAGGAGATATCCGCCACCTCTGACAGGGCCGATCTCAGAAACTCCTCCTCTACAGCGGCATCGGTGGTGATGAATGACAGCATGGTGGCCATGTTGGGGTGAATCATGCCCGAGCCCTTGGCCACGCCGCCGATGTGAACTTGTATGCCGTCTAATTCAAAGGAAAAGGCGACCTCCTTTGGCCGGGTATCGGTGGTCATCATGGCCCTGGCCACCTCGTGTCCACCGTCACGGGAGATCCGGATATTCTCCATGCCGGTTTCAATAAGGGACATCGGCAGCTCTACGCCAATCACGCCGGTACTGCACACTAGCATTTCGTGGGCCTGAACACCCACATGCTTCGAAGCAAGCCGGATCCCTTGTAGGGCATCTTTATAACCCTGTTCTCCCACACAGGTATTGGCGATACCCGCGTTGACCACTAATCCCCGAACCGGGCCCTTTGCCAAGTTTTCCCGGCAAACCGCCACTGTCGCCGATCGAATCGCGCTTGTGGTAAACACGCCGGCCGCCGTGCAGGGGGCTTCGGAGAATATTATCCCCAAGTCCAGCTTGTCTTCGGCGTATGTCTTCAATCCAGCGAAGGTGGCTCCGGCTTGGAACCCCAGGGGAGTGGTGACCGTGCCTCCCTCCACCAAGCTTATTGAAACGGTCATGAGAAATGTTCCCCCATCGCTTTGATTTATTGCATTAGATAGGGATTTTTTAGCAAGAACAGAGTATATCATAAGGGTGTTTAGCCCGAAAGCGAGAGTGATCCGGTGACGGTCTAGCCTCGTAATGCCCGTGGACCGGTCGGTTATACCCATTTATAATCCAGATGAGGACCCAAGCAGGAGGACCCATCAAAGATGGTAGAACTACGCCCGTTCCGTGGATGGCGGTACAATCCCGATGTTGTCGGGGACCTGTCTTTGGTCATCTCCCCGCCCTACGACATCATCGATAGAGAACTGGAAGAGGAGCTTCATCGCCGCAGCCCCTATAACGCGGTATATCTGGAGGGCGCCGAGCGGCCTGACTGGAACGCCCCAGCCAGCGAAAGATATGCCCAGGCCGCCCAGCTTTTTCAAGACTGGCGGGACCGGCATGTGCTTAACCGGGATGGGGAACCTTGTTTCTATTTGATGAGGCATAGGTACCCGCATTTGGGACGCCAGCTGACCCGCACCGGCCTGATAGGCTGCGTGGGATTGGAGGAGTACCAACGCCTGCAGGTCCTGCGCCACGAATACACCCAGGAACCTGCCGTGCAAGACAGAGTTTCCCTTATGGACGCTTGTAATGCCAATTTCAGTCCTATTATGTCCCTATACCGGGACGCTTCCGGGTCATTGGGCGCGGCCTGCGGCCAGGCAATGGCCCAAGACCCCCTCTTTCGGGTAAACGACGATTCCGGACAGGAAACGGTTTTATGGAAGATCGCGGACCCAGCGACCCAGGAGCGGATCTCAAATCAATTCAAACATATCCCGGTATTCCTGGCCGATGGGCACCATCGGTACGAAGCATCTTTGCGCCTGAGAACGCAAAAACAGAGGCTCGGGAGTGCGAAGTCCAGAGACGCCGGACTGGCGCACAACTATGTCATGATGACCCTCTTCGAGTTCGACGATCCGGGTTTATTGGTGCTTCCGTACCACCGGGTGGTGGCAGGTCTCTCGTCCACGGAACTGGAGCAGTTGAAGGCCCGGTTGGCCGGCATGTTCCAGATACAGGATGCGGGACCGCCGGGCCATGCCGGATTGGAAACGCTGCTGGCGCAGGTAGCCGATTCCAGTAACCGAGTCATGGGGGTGGCTGGGCTGGAAACCGGCAGGTTGAGCCTGCTGACGTTGAAGGAGACCCAAGAAACCAACCAGTGGGGGCCTTTGGCGATATCCGAAGGCTGGATCCTGGAAGAGCAGGTGCTAAAGCCGATCTTGGGAGATTCCACTCCTGGCCGGGTCGACTACGCCCACGACCACCAGCAAGCTTTGGACCAGGTCTCCTCGGGACAACAGCAGCTAGCATTCCTGCTAAAGCCATTCCCAATGGATCGTTTTGAGGCCGTGGTGGGCGCGGGTCAGGTCCTGCCCCGGAAGTCTACCTTCTTTTATCCCAAACTGCCCACCGGCCTGGTGATCAACCAGTTGGAAGGGACACTGTAGGCTGGGCAGGCAGGTATTCACCGGCGGTAATCACCCACCCCACGACAGCCAACTCAGCCCGGCGCATGGCACTCTTCGTAGCTGGCGGTGATGGCCTGTTCCGCCCTTTTGCTGTGCTCGGCGATAAAGGTTTCTAGACGCCGGATCTCAGCGGCGCTTTCGGCGTCTTCCTCGTCTACTTCAGATGAAGCACGCACCCGCCGGCGCAGACTTTGCAGCAATTGACGGGCTTCGTCGACCTGCTTCACCAATTCCAGGGTCTGGAGCTCTTCCAGGGCTGATTTCTTGAACTCCAAAACCCTCCGCCTGGTTGCCAAGGCGTCTTCCAGCCGCTCTTCGATCTCGCCCATGGCCGAAAGGGACGATTCAAGTCCGGTCTTTCCGTAAAGGACCTGCCGCGGGAGGCGGCGCAACTGGGTGCGAAACTGGCTGACCAGCGCGTCCAGTTGGCGTTCTTTATTCTGAATCTCGGCCAGGCTCATGCGCAGGGTTGCCATAACGTGCTGTAACTGGGAAAATGCCACGATACGAGCCCACCTCCTAGCCCACCTTTAACGAAAAGGATGGGGCTGCCGGACGATTTTAGGAAGCGCTGAATCCCACCTTGGGCAGCACGGTTTTCAACGCCTCTACCACCTCTTCTATGTCTTCCCGCGCAACGTAGCCCAGATGGCCGATGCGGAAGATATCGGTGGAGAGCTTGCCCTGCCCCGCCGCCAACACCACGTTCTCTTCGCTGCGCATCATGCCCATCAGTTTGGCGTGGTCCACACCCGCGGGCATTTTGATGGCGGTGACCGTGTTCGATGCGTAGGTCTCGTCTTCCGCCAAAAGCTCCATGCCCAGGTTTTTCATGCTTTCCCGGGTGTACTGGGCGATGTTGACGTGACGCTCGTATACGTTTTCCAGGCCCTCATCAAGGATATTATCCAGAGCCCGGGATAGGCCGTACATCGCGGCGACGGCCGGCGTGAAGGGGGTCTGGCCCCGCTCCAGATAGCTCTTCGCGGATTGGAGATCGAAGTAGAACTTGGGCATGGTGGAGGTTTGCTGGGCCTCCCAAGCTGCCTCGCTCACGCTGATGAAAGCGAGTCCAGGTGGGATCATGAACCCCTTTTGCGACGCCGTGCCCACCATGTCGCAGTCCCACCCGTCCACCGGCAGCGGGATGCATCCCAGGCTGCTAACGGCGTCAACCAGCAGCAGTTTATTGAATTCTCCCTTTACCACGGCCGACATCTCCGCCAGTGGATGGGTTATCCCCGTAGAAGTCTCGTTGTGGGTGACCATCACCGCCTTTACGCCGGGGTCGTCAAGGAGGGCCCGGCGGATGGCATCGGGGTCCACCGCTGCACCCCACTCGAACTCCAAGACCGTCACATCGGCTCCGTAAGCCCTGGCCAAATCGATGAACCGGTCGCCAAAGGAGCCGGCCGTGGCAGCGATCACCTTGTCCCCCGGTGAGAGGGTGTTGACCAGCGACGCCTCCAAGGCGCCGGTGCCGGAGGCGGTGAGTATGAAAAGATCGTTCTGGGTCATGAACACTTGCTTGAGTTGGTCCGTGACCCGGTTGATCATGTCTTTAAATTCTGGACCCCGGTGGTTGATCATCGGGTTGGACATGGCCTCGACTATATCGCCGGGCACGGGCGTTGGTCCGGGAGTCCTAAGGTTCTGCCTAGGCATTTTCACTGATGCCGCCTCCGTGGTTGCGTCCTAGTTAGTGTCATCTTGGTGCCCGCGTTTTAGCCGGCAGGGCGCGAAGATGGCAAAAAAACTCGCCGGCCCGCCAGCGAGGGAGGATTATATCATCTGGATTTGCGCCTGACCACGGCGGCGTAGCGCTTGTTCCCGTTCGGCTCCTCCAAAACGCTGTGGGCTTCAGGGGTTCAATTGACTCCGCTTTGATTCGGTTTGGGTACGAATTTGATGGTATGGTAGGCGGAGCACGCTCCTATCGAGCCACGAATCGTTTCCTAAACGGACTTCCCGTGTTCGTCGTGGCAGGCGACCGGCTCGCTAATATCTACGGTCCAGTTAGCCTCATTAACAAGATAATTCGGTTTCAACGAAATGAGGCTAGGAAATAGCTTTGCACACCCTTTTTCTGATATAACATTTTTTAATGTCAACATATCCTGGATTGTGGAGGATATTAGATGAAGAGATACGCAATCATCATATTATGTGTCGCTCTTTTCCTAATAATGGCTGGTTGCTCTAGTCAAACCCCGGAGGAAATCGCCCTGGAGGTCGCGAACGAGTGGACAGTGTCTAGCATCGACAGGATAGCTGATCGATTGGGAAAAGCGGCGGCGGGTGGTGCGCCACTACTAGACAACATTGCCAGCTCGAAAATCCGGGAACAGATTGAAGGCAAGGTGCAGTGGAGAATATCCAATCCTTCCAAGATTTCTGAGGAAAAGTACCGAGTAGTGGCGGGAGCGAGCGTTCCGCTCGACATCAGGGTGGCCGTTGTAAATTGGAGCGGTCAAATTGGCGCTGATTTCTTGCTGCAAATAGACACCAAGGACAAGAGCGTAGTGCGTTGGGCTATTATGCCGGAGTCCATCGCTATCCGTGGTTCCGGTGGTTCCGGCGCAGGAGGTGGCGGTGGGGTGGAAATAGACTCGGACAAGATAAAACGGGACGTCCAAAAAGGAGCCGAGGACATCAAACCGGGATTCCCCAGATCAAACCAACTTTCCTGGATATAGCTCCTTCTGGGATACCGTCAAATATAATCCCGCATTCCAAGGGCATCAAATGCGGCCTGATTCGCTCAAATTCCCCGTTTTCATATAG
>DAOUHE010000180.1:0-16696 GCA_034428715.1 Dehalococcoidia bacterium
TCAGCCGGACTCCATACTTTTCCCTGACCATACCACCGCCTCCCATCAACACTATCCAGAGTCAGGGTAGCTCTTTTGCTCAATCTTTCACGTTACCATTAATATCAAGTTTGACTGACTACTAGTATACTACCAACAATGGCCAAAACCGGCCTCGCCAATTTGAGAAATTCCGGGATTTCCGCCTTGACACAGTAAAGGCTAATGGTTTTATGTTGTGCTTGCCTCGGCGTTGTGGAGGGGAGAACGGGCATCTACCGGAGCTGTCCTCGTCGATGGGAGCGCCGAGGCTCGACGTCACTCGCCCCTATCGTCTTTAATTCGAAGTGCTTTATAATCTATACGGCGCTAGGTCCTCAACATAGAATCTCAAACCGAGATTCCGGGCTTTAGGGCGCGGCGGCCGCGATAGAATGTGACTTAAGGATAGGTTCCCATCATGGAAGTAGTATTTCTCAAAGACGTGGTAAATCAGGCTCGGGCCGGTGAGGTCAAAACCGTGGCCAACGGGTATGCCCGCAATTACCTCATACCCCAGGGAATGGCTGAAGCCGCCAGCCCCGAGGTATTGAAACAAATCCGCAAGATAACGGATCTGGGAAACGAAACCCGGGACCGCGAGACCGTGACGTTGAAGGCCTTGGCCGAGTCCCTAAACGATATCAGCATCACAGTGACGGGCCGGGTCACCCCCGCCGGCAGGTACTATGGGGCCATCAGCAGCACCCAGATCGCTTCCCAGCTCAGCGTTGAGTCTGGCAAGGATATCGAACGGCGGCTGGTGGAAACCAGCGACGCCATTCGAGAGCCCGGCGAATACGATGTGATTCTGAGGCTGTCCACCGAAATCACGGCCACGGTCCACATTTTGGCGGAGGCTGAGGAATAGGGGGATGTACGCAGAAAAGCTGCTTCCTCATGATCTGGAAGCGGAAGAGGCGGTGGTTGGGTCCTTATTGATCAACAGCGATTCCTTTGTGCGAGTCGCCCACGTCATCAAGCCCGATGATTTCTACCGGGAGAAAAACCAGATTTGTTTCAGTGCCTGCCTATCGCTTTTTCAGCGTGGCGAGGCCATCGACCAGGTCACCGTCGCCAGGGAACTTAGCCGGACCGACCGGTTGGATACCGTCGGCGGCATGGCCTACCTAAGCCACCTGGTTTCGATCACGCCCACGTCAGCCCACTCGGAACACTACGCAAATCTGGTGGCTCGCACGGCTACCATGCGGCGGCTCATCGACGCCGCTTCCCGCATCTCCGCCTTCGGATATGAAGACACCGATGACGTTGAATCCACGTTGCGTCAGGCGGAAGACGCGCTGTTCACCGTCCGGTCAGGCTATGGCAGCCGTGATTTCATCCCACTGAGGGAAATCTACGACCAATACCTGGAAGACCGGGCCGCGATAGCCGAGCCCACGGAACAGAATACCGGACCAATCATGACCGGGTTCAACGACCTGGACGAACTGCTGGGGGGTCTGCAGCGTTCGGACATGATCATTTTGGGAGCCCGGCCCTCCCTGGGCAAAAGCACCCTGGCCATGAACGTGTCGTTAAACGCCGCCAAGAGCGGCGCTAGGGTGGGCGTGTTCAGTTTGGAGATGAGCCGGGAGCAATTGGCCCTGCGGCTGCTGGCGTCCGAGGCTGAGATCGATGCCCACCGTTTGCGCCTGGGCCTGTATACCGAGGCTGAAGAGCAGAGGATCATAGATTCCATCGGCCGTCTTTCCGAACTGCCGGTGTACATAGATGACACCCCATTCCAGACCCTGGTTGAGATGCGCAGCAAGGCCCGCCGGTTGTCTTTAGAGAGCGGGCTGGACCTGCTCATTGTCGACTATCTCCAACTTATTCAAGGCAAGGGGCGCGGCGACAACCGCGTGCAGGAGATTGCTGAGATATCCCGGTCGCTAAAGGGAATGGCCAGGGACCTTGGGGTGGCGGTGTTGACCTGTTCCCAACTAAGCAGAGCGGTGGAAGGCCGGACCGGCCACCGGCCCCAACTTTCTGACCTGCGGGACAGCGGAAGTATCGAGCAGGATGCCGACGTGGTGATGTTCATCCACCGTGAAGACAGGGATTACACTCAACAAGAGTGGGATCAGCAGTTTCCCGGCAAGATCTACCCCAAGAACATCGCTGAGATAATCGTGGCCAAACACCGCAACGGCCCCATCGGAGCCATGAAACTCATCTTCCGTGACAACCTCGTCCGGTTCGATTCCATGGTCAGCACAGATAACTTCTAGTTATGGCCTTTTCCGGTTTCCCCAGTGGTACTCGCTATACTTCCGTGCCCAACCCCTTGTTTGGGCCTCTGTTGGAAGAGATTCAAGACCTGGCCGAATTGAAGGTCGTATTGCGGGGGATCTGGCTGCTGCAACGTAAACGGGGATGGCCCAGGCTGGTCTCCCAGGAGGAATTCCTAACCGACAACACGTTGGTACGGGCGTTTCAAGGGTCCGGCAATGACGCGGGCGTGGCGATACTTCACGGTCTTGAGCTGGCGGTAAAGCGGGGGATCTTCCTGGCCCACAGGCCCCAGGAGCAGACTCAAAACGCCGAGCCAGATGATACCGGTTCAGAGGCATCCGGACCAGCGAATTCCAGAAAGATATATTACCTGCTCAACGCTGAAAGAGACCGGGCGGCAATCTCCAAGTTGCCAGGATGGGCGCAAGTAGCTTCAGAACTAGACCCACCTGGTTCGCCAGGTATTTCCGGGAATGCTGATTTGCCTAATGTTGACCGGCCCAATATCTTCACGCTATATGAAGACAACGTGGGCATGATCTCACCCTTCGTGGCGGAGGAGTTGAAGGAAGCCGAGGAGTTATATCCCTGGTCTTGGCTGTCAGAAGCGTTCAAGATCGCCGCTACCCAGAATAGGCGAAGCTGGAATTATATCGTGGTGATCCTGCGGAGGTGGGCCTCGGAAGGCAAGACGGAGGGGAAGGCTTCCCGAACGGGAGAACAACGGGGAGAAGGAAGGGACGATGGAAAGCCTGGGCGACATTCTGCGACGGGTGACCGCCAGAAACATATCGAGGACTACCAACGGCGACGGCGCCAGATTCGAGACCAGCCAACCAAGCGTTGACCGTTGTCCCCATTGCAAGGGGTTTGGATGGGTGACCAAAAGGGTCCCACTAGGCCATCCAGATTTTGGAGAAGCATTTCCGTGTGATTGTCAGGAGACGGCCGAACCGGCTGCCCGGATGGCCTCCTTGCGCCGTCACAGCAACCTTGGCCCCCTCAGCCGCATGACTTTCGCCGCCACCCAGCCGGAAGGTCCTTTGACCGACGTGGGTAGCCGCACCCTGTTTACCCAGGCGTTGGAAGCCGCCATCCGGTTCGCCGAGGAACCCCAGGGCTGGCTGACCTTTGCCGGTCCCAGCGGCTCCGGCAAGACTCATCTGGCGGTGGCGATAGCCAACCGCTGCATCGAGCGGGAACAGCCCACGTTTTTCATCGTGGCCGCCGATCTTCTAGACCACCTGAGGGCGGCCTATTCGCCGGATAATCCGGTGTCCTACGACGAACTTTTTGATCAAGTCCGCAACGTACCGGTTCTGGTGCTGGACGACTTGAGCACCCAGACCGCCACGCCGTGGGCCCAAGAGAAGCTGTTCCAGGTATTCAACCACCGGTTCAACGCCGCGTTGCCCACCGTGGTCACCATCCGCGGACAATTGCAACGCTTGGACGAAAGCCTGAGGACCCGGTTGGAATCCCCGCCAGGCCTTTCCGCGGAACTTTCCGAGACCGGTTCCCGGGTCTTCCGATTGGGCCGGTTCAACTCACGCCTGGCTCGGCGAATCGGCAATCTGGCCGAGGATATGCGACAACGGATGACCTTTGCCAGTTTTGACCCTAACGGTAACCAAAACGCTAGCCAGAAAGACCGGGACATATTGGCATTCGCCAAGGAGGCGGCCGAAGATTTCGCCAGATCCCCCGAGGGGTGGCTCCTGCTCACTGGACAGAGGGGATGCGGCAAAACCCACCTGGCCGTTGCCATCGGCGGTGAGAGCCTTCGCCAGGGGCGTGATGTGTTCTTCGCCTTTGTGCCCTCTCTTTTGGATCATTTGAGGGCAACCTTCAGCCCCGACAGCCCCATCGGCTACGATGAGCTGTTCGAACAGGTAAAGACCGCTCCTTTGTTGATCTTGGATGATCTGGGAGCCGAGAGCAGTACCGTTTGGGCTAAGGAAAAGCTATACCAGATCGTGGTGGAACGCCACGAGTCCCGCCTTCCCACGGTGATCACCAGCGCCTTCGATCTTGATGAGCTAGAGGAAGCCGAGCCCCGGGTTGGATCCAGGCTTATGGACACCAACGTGGTGAATTGGGTGCCCATCTCCGCCGGCAATTACCGCGACCAGCGCCGCCTTTAGCGCCCACCGGGTCCAATTTCATAATCACCATTTCCATCCGTGCCAATATGTTTTGCCCACTATTCGGCAGCACCTCTCTTGCGGCTTTTCTCCAGGCGTGTATTGACAGGTCCACCGTTGTCTATGATATTTAACCAAATGGTTAATTATTCTGAGACAGCGATTGGTCCCACCTTGGACTTGACCTTCGCGGCGCTGGCCGATCCCACCCGCCGGGCAATATTGGAACGGCTGGCCCAGGGCGATAGTTCAGTCACTGTGTTGGCCGAACCGTTTGATGTATCGCTTCCCGCGATATCCAAGCAGCTGAGTGTGCTGGAAAACGCCGGACTTCTAGTGAAGGAGAAAGACGGCAGAGTCCGCCGGTGCCGTCTGGACGCCGCACCCATGCAAGAGGCGGTGCGATGGATGGAACGGTACCGGCGGTTTTGGGAGGATAGGCTGTCTTCATTGGCTAGTTATCTAGATGAATTGCAAAATCAGGAGGAATCTGATGACCCAGCAAACACCTGACGTGGAAACGACCCTGCGGATCACAAAAACCATCGCTGCGCCCAGAGACCTGGTTTTCAAGGCGTGGACCGAGCCGGAAAGACTGAAGCAATGGTGGGGTGTGGAAGCGTCATTTAGCACACCCATCACCGAAGTGGACCTGCGTACCGGCGGGAGATACCGGCTGGGCATGCTGGCGCCGGGGGAGACCGCGCCCTACGTTGTGGGCGGGGTCTTCCATGAGGTGCGTACACCGGAAAAACTGGTATACACCTGGAAATGGGAGCATTCGGATGGCAGTGTCCAGGACCCGACGGGAGACACCAGCCATACCGGAGACATGCAAGAGATGCTGATTACCGTGGAATTCTTGGATTTGGGTGGCTCTACCGAGGTGGTCGTGACCCACGAGAACCTCGCAGACCAAAACTCTAAGGATCAACACGGCCACGGCTGGGCTGGATGCCTCACTCAGCTTGCCGAGTTGTTGGAAAGATCCGCATCTTGACTGGCTGAGGTTAACTCAAGGCTAATAAAACCAAACCATAAAGCCCCCGGAACTACCGGGGGCTTTATGGTTTACATGGGTGATCTTGGTTGGTGTTGATGTGGCGACGCTGACCCATCGTCCGGCCCCGGCGCGGTGCGTCGTAGCGTGCGCTCAGCGTATTCTGGTTGACCGCCGTGTAGTGACAAAGCTGAGAGGCAAATTCTTAATATTTCACGCGGCCTTAACAATTACTTAAATGTTCTGGGATAATATTAGCAAAAGGCCATTTTCAGGAGGAAAGATTTGCCAACCGGCCGTAAACGGGTCCTCATCGTCGAAGATGATCACAAAACGGCGGACATCGTACGCCTTTACTTGGAATGAGCGGATTGGACGTTTGCCGCGCGATTCGCAGTGAGTTCGATCTGCCCATCATCGTCCTGACCGCCTTAAGCACTGAGCAAGATAAATTGGACGGCCTGGACTTGGGGGCCGACGACTACATCACCAAACCGTTCAGTCCCCGGGAATTGGCTGCCAGGGTTCGGGCGGTTTTGCGCCGGACGTCGGATGAAGACGATTTTTCCGGTTCACAAGGATTCAGCCAGGAATTGAGGTTTGAAGACCTAAACCTCAATTCCTGGCGCGCCATGTGGTGAAAGTGGGTACGCTGGAAGCCCACCTGACGCCCACCGAATTTCGCATGCTTGCGGTGTTGATGCGGGAACCGGGCCGTTTATTTAGCCGTTCCCAACTCGTGGTGAAGGCCCTGGGGTACGATTATGATGGCCTTGACCGGACCGTAGATGTCCATGTTCTCAACTTGAGGCGGAAAGTTGAGCCCGACCCCAACCAGCCCAAATACATTCGCACCGTCTATGGGCTTGGCTACAAACTGGGGAGTTAGGCGTGGGCGCCAGGCGCCGATAGTCTGATTCCGAGAGCCAGGCCCCGAGAGCCGGGCCCAGAGAGATAGATTTTGATATATAGCCTGCGGCTTCAGATTTTGCTAAGCATGGTGGTGGTGATCTTGATCACCGTGGGAATGACCGCCTTTATGGCGGGGCGGGCTGCCAACGCCGAGATCGAGCGGGTCCAGGGCCGGGATGACACTTTAAGGAACCGGCGGTTGGGCATGCTTTTGGCCCGGCAATACGAGCAGCGCCGCAGCTGGCTGGAAGCCCAGGGTCTTTTGGAAGGCGCCGGCGCCATGTATGGGCAGCGTGTGGTTCTAACCAACACCGACGGGATCGTGGTGGCGGATACCCACCGGCTTATGACGGGGCGCCGCTTGAATAAAAGGATCGCCAGCCGGGTAGCGTTCCCGGTTTCCGGCCCTAACGGGCATTTGGGCACTGTCATGGTTAACCCAGACTTGCCGTCAAGCCCTCCATCAACCGGCGTAGCACCGATAGAAACGTCGGGCCCTCCGCTGAACGTGTTGTTGGTGCTCAGTGGTCTATTGGCCGTCGCGGTGGCGCTGGTTCTTACGTTTTTCCTATCTCGCCGGGTGGTGGCGCCGGTTGAGTCCCTGGCTAAGGCGGCCCATCTGGTGGCCCAGCGTGACTTCTCAGCCCGAGCCGAAGTCGGTTCCCGTGACGAAGTGGGTGAATTGGCCCTCCGCTTCAATTCCATGGTGGGAGAGTTGGAACGTACCGAGGAGTTGCGCCGCAACATGGTGGCCGACCTGGCCCATGAACTTCGCACTCCCTTGACCAATATCAGAGGCTATATAGAAGGAATTTCCGACGGGATCATCATGCCGAATCCGGAAACGCTGGAGTCGATGCAAGGTGAGGTGGTGTTGCTCACCAGGCTCATCGAGGATTTGCAAGATCTGGCTTTAGCGGAGTCGGGCCGGCTGCAATTGCAGGTCAAAGAGTGTGACCTGGGCCAAACGGTGCGAAACGCTGTGGCGGCGTTCCAGCAACAAGCTCAGGTCAAAGCAATCACGTTGCAGGTGGACGCTCCGGACCAGGTGGTTTTTCAGGGAGACGAGGGCCGCATCAGCCAGATCATCCGTAATCTTGTGTCCAACGCCATCGCCTATACGCCTTCCAATGGCCAGGTGGCAATCAAATCTAGAATCGAAGGTGATGAGGTTGTGCTGGTGGTCAAGGATGACGGCCCTGGGATTCCTCCCGAAGACCTGCCCTACGTCTTTGAACGTTTCTATCGGGTGGATAAGTCCCGTTCCAGGTACACCGGCGGCATAGGCCTGGGATTGACCATCGCCCGCCGGCTGGCCGAAGCTCACGGCGGCGGCATATCTGTTACCAGCCAAGAAGGCATAGGTAGCGAGTTTCGGGTTGTGGTTCCAGTCAACGGGGCCAAACCGGATGCTCAGGCGGTAGGTTCCAAGTAGAATTTAAAGTAGAAATACTTGGAAATCGAAGGCGAATCTTAATAAGAAATTAAATATTTGCCTTTAACATTCTTGAAGATTACCATTCTCTAACCAGCTTCTGAGAGGGGAGTGATCGAAATATGGACGGAATAAGCAAGGCCTTTGCCATGGCTATCACCGCGATGTCCGGCGCCGTGATTCTGGTGGTCGCCTTCGCTTGGTTTGGTCCAGGGTTGGGGTCCGCCATCACGCCGGCCTCCGCCGCCTTGTTCGATGAAGAAGTCGTTCAAGCAGTTTACGACCGGGTGAGTCCGGCGGTGGTGGACGTCAACGTTGACCGCAAAGAAGGTAATTCTTTCAACCGGCTGGGATTTGGCTCAGGGTTTTTGATCGATTCCGAAGGCCACATCGTGACCAACAACCACGTGATCCAGCAGGCCGACCGGGTTCGTATCAGTTTCAAGGATGGGTCTATCGCCGAAGCTCGGATATTGGGCACCAATCCAGCTAACGACCTGGCCCTGCTCAAGGTGCCCAGTGCGGCGGTGGAGGGAATCGAGCCCGTCCCGTTTGGCGACTCCTCGTTGGTGCGTCCCGGCCAGCTGGCCATCGCCATTGGCAGTCCTTTCGGCCTGGACGGCTCGGTGACCGTGGGGGTGATAAGCGGCGTGGACCGGACGTTGGACAGCGACATTGCCCGGCCCATATCGGGAGTTCTTCAGACCGATGCTCTGATAAGCCCAGGCAATTCGGGCGGGCCCTTGCTGAACCGGTCCGGCGAAGTGTTGGCGATAAACACGGCGATCCAGGTTTCGGCGATGAATTTTATTTCGCCTAGGGTCAACCGAGGCAGTATTGGATTCGCGGTGCCCATCAACACCTTGGCCGATCAATTGACAGACTTGAAGGCAGGCAAAGTGGTCAGGCCTCCATGGTTGGGGATAAGCGCCACCACGGTAGATGGGGCGTTGGTGGAATCTTTGAATCTGGACCGGGACCGGGACCGGGGAGTCTACGTGACCATTGTGATTCCCTCCAGTCCTGCGGCGGAAGCGGGCCTGATTCAAGCAGGAACCGTCAGAAGGGGCCGTCCGGCTGGAGGTGGCGATATAATCACCGCGCTGGAAGGGGTTGCCATTGAGTCGGTGGGTGAGTTGATCACTCAGTTAAACCGGCATGCCGCAGGAACCGAAGTCACCCTCTCGATTTTCCGGGACGGCGCGGAGATCGAAGTGGTGCTGAGATTGGGTGAATGGCCGACGGAATTTGACCGGCGACCCAGGTCTCGGTTCTTCCAGATCCCCGACGACGAGAAGCTGCCTCCCCAGCCTAGGTTGCCCATGGTTCCGGGGATTCCATTCCCCGACCTGTTCCCGGAAGGTCCTCACCGGTAAGAAGTAGCAGCGCCCAGTAGGTTTGACCCGTTGGAATTCAACCGGCAGAACCTAACTTCCCAACCTCATCCCTCTCGCCCAGCTCTGGCCAGAGCTGGGTTAATTTTTATCGTGACGCGAACTCTTAGGGGAACCCGCTGATTATGTGGCGTTTGGAAAACGGCCAGTAGACAAACCATACCTTGCCCAACACCAGTTCACCCGCCACCGGCCCCCAATTCCTTGAATCGTTGCTGCCCTGCCGGTTGTCCCCCATGACGTAATATTCGTTGTCGCCAAGGATCGTTGCCTTGGCGGAAGTGGTGTCCCGGCTGCGCAAATAAGGTTCATCCAGGGGTTCTCCGTCGATGAATACGTCGCCGTCTTCCACCTCGATCTTTTCACCAGGGAGGCCGATGACCCGCTTCACGAAATCTTTGCTTGGATCCCTGGGGTAATGGAACACTATGACTTCTCCTCGCTGAGGAGGGCGCAACGCGAACTGGTCTCTTGATTGATCTACACTCCATAAGGGGATCACACGGGACAGACGCTCCTTGTCCAGTTGGAAATAGACCAGTTTGTTGACTAGCAGGTATTGGCCGCCTTCAAGGGTGGGCTGCATACTGGCGCCTTCCACCTTGAAATTCCGCACTCCAGTCTGGATCACCAAAAAGACTATGAGTGCGAGGGCCACCGCTTCGATAATTTCTCTGGCTACACGAGACATGGGCGATCCAGTAACTTCTTAGGATATTTCATCGCGCGTATGACACCGATTCAGCCTATATGCGCCCCGGTCAGGTAGCCGGCAGGGGTAAATATGTCAACTAATCAAGATTATAGCATCCGGCGCAGTCCGATAAATAACCGCGGGAACGAGTGGCTGTTTCGCTGGTTGATGTCATTGCGATGCCCTGATTCCCCGCCGGGGTTCAGGCTGCGCGCCGGCAATCCTGCCTTGACACTGGATAAGGCAGACGGTACTATCTCGTCAAACTAAGAGAGGCTAACATTGAGTGAATTAAAACCTGGTTGCCTTCAGGCGCCGGGTTTTTTTGTTGCCCCGATCACTGCCACTGCTCCCGGCAATCAATCAATGACCCATGTTCGAGACGCAGATGTTTGAAGACATAAATGAGATCGAGGCTACGGGCATTTTGCCTACTCGGTGGCTTCGGGAAGCTGCCAATGACGATGTGATCTTTACCGAGCGGTACAAGATCCCAGCGGCCAATTTCCAGCCGGCCAGTCTGGATTTGAGACTTGGCGAGCGGGCCCACCGGTTGCGCTGTAGCTTCCTGCCCGATTCCAGCACGGTGTGGGATAAGCTGGCCGGCCTTCAAATGGAGGAATTGGACCTGCGGGATGGTGCGATCCTAGAACGGAACCGGCCGTATCTAATCCCACTGATCGAAGAACTGAGGCTGCCGGATTTCATCCGGGCTAAGACCAACCCGAAAAGCTCCACCGGCAGGCTGGACATTTTCACCCGGGTGATAACGGATAACAGCCACCGGTTTGACGACGTCGTGAGCGGGTATCACGGCCAGCTCTTTTTGGAAGTGGTGTCCAGATCCTTCACCATCCGGGTGAAAACCGGCCTTTCCCTCAACCAGCTACGGTTGACCAAAGGCGGCGCTTCCTGCGAAGAAGGCGAGTTGTTGCAGCGCCACCGCCGGCAACCCATAGTGTTGGCCGAACCCGGCCAAACCGGCCAGGCGCGTCAACCATCGTTGGACAACACCGTGGGACTCAGCGCCAACCTGGCGAGCCGCGGCGGTGGTGTTGGCTACCGGGCCAAGAAGAACAGCAGCCTGTTGGACCTATCCCGTGAACACTACTACGATCCTGGCGATTACTGGGAGCCGGTCTACGCCGAACGTACGCGGCGGCTCGTTTTGGAGCCCGAGGAGTTTTACCTGCTGACCTCGGCCGAGAGCGTGAGGATCCCCGCCGATTACGCGGCCGAAATGACGGCCTACGACCCGTCCAGCGGCGAGTTGAGGACTCACTACGCAGGGTTTTTCGATCCGGGGTTCGGCCTGGGCGAGCGCGGCAAGCTGGACGGCGTCCAACCGGTGATGGAGGTAAGGGCCCACGACGTGCCCTTCATGATCGAGCACGGCCAGAACATCTGCACCATCACCTTCGAAAAGATGCTGGAAATCCCCGAAAAGCTATACGGAGCGGAAATAGGCTCCTCATACCAAGGCCAGGGCCTCATCCTAAGCAAACACTTCCTCCCCAAAACCAGCCACTGGCAGATGCCTCTCTTCGAGGGGGATGCGGGGGATGCAAGGGTTGGGGGGTGATGGCTGCTTTTGCGGTTCGGTTCAGAATAAATAAATCAAACCAAAACTCGTGGAACGGCCACGGGAAAATCGCCAATTGTAAGCTAATAGAGCATCGGAGCCTGGCCCTTTTCCCAACCACCCATACGAGGTTCACTTCTCGTTTTTGTTCAGTTAGTGATTTCCGGACTTTGCGATATAGTGAAAAGAGTTTGAAGCAGTTATTTCGTAGAAGAATAGACGGGCTGTTAATTTCCCTATAACAGCTTGTCTGGTTTAATTTGCAGAAAACCCGGAGAGCTTAGGCAAACACCTTGACATTGTTCTCTGCTAGTAAGGCAATCAACTCAATCCTATACGGTAAATCAGAAGTATCGACGCCTGAGCCAATGTACAGCAACTCTATCCCGATTACAGTGCCGTCATCTGAGTAGTCGATAAACCGGGTTTCATCGACTTCATTTGAGTAGCTGTGTGGAAGGTCATTGATTAGGACATATGCGCTATCAGCTTCGGGGTCGTATTCGTACTTCATTAGGGTGGTTCCTTGTTCAGACAAGAACAATAACGGTAATGACCCTCTTCGGATTGCTATTCTTTGCCACAACTACTCTCAGCTTTCTTCCCAGGTAGCGTTTTTCGAATCGCTCATTGCCTTGTTTGTCCACGTCTGAAGAATCAAAATTATCTAACGTACGCTCCACATCCTGCCGCGACACTCGCCTCAAGGCCATGCGCCTGAGAGCGTGATCTGTGAAAGAATATTTAACGCCTCCTTGGGAAGTATACACAATCATTCTGGCCCTTCTCCCAACCCCCGTCAATTCTACAGCCTGACTTGAACCACCTACAACGATCCTGCAGCGTAGCATTGATGCTACAGAAGGTCAATAAGGAATGGGTGCAACCAACTGCAATCCCATCAAAACCACTAATATCTTTTGACAATTGCAGTTTAAAGCAATATAATATGGTTTGTGGCGGTTAGGTTACTCTAAAGAGGGTTGTAAGCATGGCAAGTCAAACAAACGAAAGGCTAGATGAAATCGAAACTGCTGGCGTCGGCTCCCACCAAGATCAAACAACTCGTCAAGTATCGCGGTTCGTCTTTCCATATTACGACTTGGATGCATCTCTAAAAGTCGCAGAGGCCCTACACGAAAAGGCAGGCGGGAAAGCCTCTCTAATTCAACTTGCTTCGTATCTTGGGCACAAGGACGAATTCAGCGGGGCCTTTCGAGCCAAATTATGGGGTGCCCAGTTGTTTGGCATAATCGATATTAAGAGGAGGGACATCTCGCTCACGCCTCTAGGCGAACAGTTAGCTTCACCAAGGGCCGGGATACAACGCGACCGTCGATTGGCGGAGGCGTTTCTTAACGTCCCTCTGTTCAAAGAAGTGTATAGGCGATATGAAGGCTCGGCTATGCCCTCAACACGCGAGGGCTTAAAAATGGCGCTTGAAGTGAGCTTTGGCGTATCTCCAAGGCGCTTGTCAGCAGCTCTAAAGACACTTCTCGGATCGGCAGAACAGGCTGGATTTATGCGGCAAGATCCCAACAGACTAATCCATCCCGTTCCTGCTGGTTTGGTTGAACACGGAACTGTTCACGAGCCAGATCAACAGCCGGAAATGGAGCCCGCTCCGCAAACGCCCTCCGGCTTTGGTTTCGGGACGATGGAAAGAACAGAAGTTGTTAGCAACGTTCATCCTGCGATCCAAGGGTTTCTTAGCGAGCTTCCTGTTGAAGGGCGAACATGGTCCGCGGGTGAAAGACAACGATGGATGGATGCATTCATAGCGATAATCGTAGCCCTATATCCTAGCGAGTCAGAAATAACTGAATAACCCCTAATTTGTCCCTTCCCCAACCCCTCTGCTACAATCGCGCTTGGCTGGCCTGGGGTGTAGCAGGTTGCCGGGGAGACGGTTTTTATGAGCAGCGGTAGTTGGCGGTTTGAGTTGGTGGGCAAGCCTTATGGGGGCATCTCCGAGGGACCGGTTTGGGATGGGGAGTCGATCTTATTCACCCATATCGGGAACAGCAGCATCATGCGGTATTCCCCGGAGTCGGGCCAGATCAGCGAGTGGCGTAAGGGTACTAACCATACCAACGGGTTGGCCTGGGACTCATCAGGCCGGCTGTTCGGCGCCTGTTCCGGCGGGCGTTCCATCCTCCGCTTTGACCCCGATGGCGCCGACGTGGCCATCGCCATCCGCGTGAACGGCCATAAGCTGAACACGCCCAACGACCTGGTGGTTGACCGCCGGGGGCGCATCTGGTGGACTAATCCCTGGAACGCCGCCAACATCGACCCCAACGAGGTCGAGGAGCTGGACAACCGGTCGGTACTGATGGCCGATCCCCGGCCCGACGGCAGCTACCTGGTTAAGCGCGTCACCTTCGACACTACAATGCCCAACGGCATTTTGGTGTCCATCGACCAGAAAACCTTGTATGTAGCGGAAAGCAACAGCGACAGGCTGGATATCGACCGGGAACTGCGGGCCTATCCGATCAACGATGACGGCAGCCTTGGCCCCTATGCCGTGCTGCACACCTTCGGCAAAGACGCCAACGCCGTGCACCGGGGCATCGACGGCATGTGCCTGGATGTCGACGGGAATATCGTTGCCACGGCGGGCTGGCCAACGGCGGGTCCGGGTCCAATGATCTACGTATTCTCGCCCACGGGCCGGGTTTTGGAGACCCATACCATCTCTTGCACGCGGCCCACCAACTGCTGCTTCGGCGGTCCGGATATGACCACCCTGTACGTCACCTCCACCGATGGGCACTTCTACCGCGCGGAGACGGACCGGGTAGGTTGGGGAATATACCCGTAGGGTTATATTGGAACACACCTAAGACGTAGAGCATAGGAGCTTCGGGGTAAAAGATGCAGCTGAGAGATCATGGGTTTGGCAGGCGGCAGCTGAGGCAAGGGGGAGGCCGGGGGAACGGCAACGACCACCTTGACGAGCTGCTGGGCGCCACCGAGTTTTACATCTACCAGCCGCCCAACTCCAAGGTCAAGGGTTTTCCCGGCATGAAGCAATTCGTGGAGTCCCAGGAGTGCATGGTCGTCTTCACTGCCGACGCGCCTCCCGAATTGGCCAACTACGAGACCGTGCGGATCACCTACAAGAACGCTGGACCCATACCCGATACCGTGGTCAAGCGGGGGCATTCCTGGGCCCACCGAAACAACTTTTTGCACAGTTTCTTCAAGCCCATGTACGGGTAGCCGCCGGAAACTCGCCCACGTCATAGGGTAGCCCAGGCCCGCCGGCGGTGAATGGAGGATCAGGCCGCGTGGGCTAATACCGGTTCCACCACTTCGCTGGCGACTTTGCTAAATGGGTCATTCGGGTACAATTCCTCGAACATGCTCAGCTCATGGCCACATTGGATGAAAGACACGTAACTGCCGAACAAGTCTCGTTTTCGAAATAGGTTCCTTGGCAGCGAGGACACGCCTTCAACCAGTACATAGCGCTCACCCTCATTCCGTTGGTTCCACGTCGGTCACAACCGAGTGCTGTGCCTGGAAACTTGGAAGGAGCCGGTTGTAACCGCCGATTCACATGATGGCGTATGCGGAAGATTGATATTAGGGTCCATCGGCCCTATTCGGAGGGCCAAATAGACCGTTAGCGTTTTTGCCGTCTAGGTGGGCCTAGATCGGGTGCAAAATTCGGTAGCACATCCTGGCCAAAGCCTCCAGGACATATTCCTCTTCCTGACAGTTAATGCTCCAAGGCGTCGAAGAGTTGGCCTCTCCTCGGAAGACTGGACCGGTTGGCCCCTAGGGTTCAACCCTTCAGAAGCTAAGGATTGCCCACGATTGGTTCAACAACGAGTATTCCGCGCAGGATTTGCTGTAGGCGGCGCACAAACTGTTCAATGGGCCATCGGCGCTCCACCACGAGATATTCGTAGGTGTGCAGGGATAAAATTGCCCAAGCGAAGTCTGCCGCTTCATCGGCCGTCCAGCCATCGGCCAGGATCCCTTCGGCCTGCAGACGCTCTATGCTGTGCCTGATGTTGTCTCTTCGGAAGGCCATGCGGTCTTGCCAAGCAGCTTCGGCCGCTGGATCAGACCGTCGTGTGGAGTAGATCACGCTGGCAACATCGTAGATCTGAGGTTCAACGGTCGCGAAAGCCACAACCCCAGCATCCAGAGCTTCCACGGCAGTCTTGGCTTCCGGTACGGGCCGAAGGATCTCGTCGATCCCAACGGTTTCATCGGTGTAGTGAGCCGTAGCCACCAGAAGCTCCGCCTTGGACTTGAAGTGCAGGTACAAAGCTTGGCGTGAGACGCCGGCGTCTCGAGCGACTTCTTCCAGACCCACTCCATAAAAGCCGCGCTCCACCAGCAACCGGCGCGCCGATTCCAGGATCTTTGACCTTGTTTGCTGTCTTCTTATTGACATGATGTAAACTTTATCATACTCTACTTTACAGACTGTAAACTAAACATCTGAACTCCAAAACGATGGCGTTGAAAAACCGCCCGGCTGTGGGCATCACAGCAGAACCTTTGGGGGGTCAAAATATACAAAGGGGGACGGACAAATGCTTGAGAGAAACACCAACGAGGCAAACTTGCTCAGAGTTCTAGCGCTATGTGGTATCGCTGCTCCGATTATTTTTGCCGTGGTCGTTACGGTGGGTGGCTTCATTTACGAAGGCTATAGCCATGTCACCCAGGCCGTCAGTGAGCTTGGTGGGGTTGAGGCCCAGTACCCGTTGCTCCAGAACATAAATTTCGCCGTGCTTGGTGTGCTGTTCATAGCATTTGCTATAGGGCTCCATAAAGGCATCGGTGGCGGTGGTGCAAAACTTGGCCCGGTTCTGATAGGCGTATTCGCGGTCTCATCGGGACTGGCCAACGCTGTCTTTCCTTGTGATCCAGGCTGTGAATTTCAGACACTCACTGGAACCTTGCACAACTCGACTGGTCTTGGAGGTTTTTTAGCCGCTATCACGGGGATTTTTCTGGTATCTAGAAGGCTAAAAGAATCCCCCCAATGGCGTTCAGTCTACCACTTCTCCTGGATTGCCGGCATTGCCGTTTTGGCTAGCCTATCGCCATGGATCGGCGTTGCCAAGGCTGCTGAGGTCGAAAGCATGAATGGGGTGTTGCAACGGCTGTTTATCCTAACCCGGGATTCCCCAGATCAAACCAACTTTCCTGGATATAGCTCCTTCTGGGATACCGTCAAATATAATCCCGCATTCCAAGGGCATCAAATGCGGCCTGATTCGCTCAAATTCCCCGTTTTCATATAG
>DAOUHE010000181.1:0-6217 GCA_034428715.1 Dehalococcoidia bacterium
CGTCAGCCGGACTCCATACTTTTCCCTGACCATACCACCGCCTCCCATCAACACTATCCAGAGTCAGGGTAGCTCTTTTGCTCAATCTTTCACGTTACCATTAATATCAAGTTTGACTGACTACTAGCCGCTTTATTAGCCTACGCGGTTCAAAGGGCGCGTTACCTGAAGGACATCGCCCCCGATGTAAGATTTGATATGCCACCAATCGTCAGTTCAACGACTCTAGCCGGAACATTCGATTTGCAGTGTGACCTTGTATTATATGGAGAAGGGGGTGGGGCAGATAAGGTAACGATTACTGGACGTGTCCGATTTGGCAATATGACGCGTTGGGCGGACACCAGCGGCAGCACCGGCGAAGTCGCGACTGGACAGAGTGTCCGTATTGACTTGTCATTTGGCAGTCAACAGTAGTCAACAAATGACGGAGGCGTTTCAGACGGTTGAAGGTGGCGATCACGATGTGGAAGCAATCATAAACCTAAAAGCTTACACACCGATGGAGTTAGTCCTTCTTCTAATTCACCCTTGGGGCTTAGCTAGAAAAATGTACAATCGTAAATATTCGGTCGCTTGGAAATGGCACTGGACCGACGATCACTGGGCTGCTATGTCGCCAAGAATGAAGTCTATTTAATCTCCTGACACCCCGGCCTTCCCAACCCCGGTGACCTCTCCCTAGAATCGGCTCATAGCCGACGCTCAGGGAGGTTCCCAATGTCCAAACGCGCCAAGGGCCCGGGACACCCACAGCCCCAGCCACCGATGCCTGTCACCGTCGCCGAGGACTAGTTCCACCGGCCCTCGGCCGTGACCTACCTAGGGGAAGAACTGCGGGTTGAGTTTATAGACTAGGAATGGCAAGACGACGCCGAGACCTGGCGGCATAAGCCCGTCAGTCGGCTCCACTACAAGGTGACGCTAGAAGATAGCCAACGGTTGCAAGTTTTCAAGAACATGGATCACGGCGGCTGGTATCGGTTTGTAGGACGAATAATTAATTGACCCAGGCAGGTTACGGTTTTATAGTTACGAACATATCAAAAAACGCCTGTCCATGAAGCCGGGGTTAAAGCGGTAGAATATTCGAATAAGTTACGTGACCCAATTGTTGGTTTTGGGCGCAATAGGAGCGCCGGTCCTCACCTCCTGTGGCGGTTCCGAGGCCCACGGTATCGCACCAGCCTCCGATGCTGCGTTGGGTGCCGATGCCGCCGCCAGTTACATCTCGTCGCCGGTGGCGGGAGAGCACATGGGAGAGGACGGGATAGTGAAGGGTACGGTCCAAGACTACAACTACAACAAGACTGGAAAAGTCTACACTCTTATCTTTGACGCACCTGTGGGAACAAGAAGCAAGAATCTTGAAATCTTGGAGATCCCAACAACTTTCAAGGTGGCCATTGCCGGAGATGACGCAGAGAATTTCCCATCGAATTTCGCCGCTGGGTGTTTGAAACACACG
Organism: Dehalococcoidia bacterium; assembly: GCA_034428715.1. Lineage (GTDB taxonomy): Bacteria > Chloroflexota > Dehalococcoidia > Lucifugimonadales > UBA3495 > Io17-Chloro-G2. The sequence continues at coordinate 1,469 of DAOUHE010000181.1, forward strand.
GTTTGCGCCAGTGGGACGATTGTAGACTATAAGGGCGATCCTGCAATTGAGGCCCACGATCCCAGCCAACTCAAGATCGATTGCTAGCTCGGTAAACCAGTTCCCTTCTCGGCACTCGGCAACCCTGCCAAATCCAACGTGACCCTGGCGTACGCCAGGATCCGACGTGGTTCAAGAACATGGACCACGTCGGCTGCTACACCGTGACCACATGAATTCACTTGCCGGTTCCATTGCCATGGTCCTAATCCTGGCCGCCTGTTCCAGCAGCGGCGCTGCAACCCGGCTGCTATGCCCGGACTGCCAGGTAGTCTAGGTCGTCAAGATCATCGACGGTGACACCTTCGAGAGTTCCATCGGCATCATCCGGTTGTTCGGAATCGACGCGCCGGAACGGGGCCAGCGTTGCTCCGTAGAGGACACGAAGCGCCTTGAGGAGCTACGGGGGTCCAAGGGCGCGGGTGCAGGAAGGGCCCCGGCTGATTGACTGCTACGGGCGGTTTCTCCGGTACGTTTACACCGAGAGTGGCCTGAGCATCGACGAGGCATTGATTCGAGAGCGTCTGGCGGTAGCGTGGACCGGGGACGGGCAACACGGGATTATCTGGTGGACCGGGAGCGGGGAGCCCTGGCACAGGGTGCAGGGTGCTTGTGGTGACGGGGCAACATTTCAAAGCACCTGAGCTACCAGGGGGATACGGAGACAGGAATAAGCGTCGGGCTGTATACTAAAATTTGCCTTCGGATAAGCCCCGTGCACATTTCGTGCACATTTGGGTAAACAGACGGACGGCGGTTTCTCCAAAATAGGCGATATCAAAGCTAAAATTTCCCTCAAGCCGGTGTAGCTCAGTGGAAGAGCAGCGGTTTCGTAAACCGCAGGTCAAGGGTTCGACTCCCCTCACCGGCTCCACATTTTAGGCATAAAATGAGCCTCTATCCTGTTGATCGAGGCTCTTAATTATTAGGTTTGGACATCCTTTTGGACATCTATTTCCCAAAGTTTGCAATTTCCGTGCTCGATATCACCCCCTCAAGCGCCGCATCGACCTTGGCTGCCGAAGCCTGTTCCATCCCTGGCATCAGGTGCGAATAGAGATCGTTTGTAATGGTTATGCTTGCGTGGCCAAGGCGTTCTGAGATTACCTTGGGGTATTCCCCTTGGGCCAAGAGCAAAGACGCTTGTGTATGCCGCAAAGAATTAAGATGGACCCCTTTCAAACCGGCATCCTTAGCGAGGCGAACACAAGCCTTGGACAAGCTATCCGAGTGAATCATTGAACCATCGGCCCTGGCGAACAGCCAAGTCTCCGGTGTGAGTTCTACGCCTAACCGGTCTCGGATCGCTTCCTGTTGCTCTCGGTAATGCCGTAGGGCCAGTACAATGTCATTGGGCAGAGAAACCCGCCGCCTACTCTTGTCCGTCTTGGGCGGCTGATATTGTTCGTCAACTGCCGAATGGGTATGGAGACCCTTGGTCACGGTTAGATACCGTTCTTCAAGGTTTACATCCATCCATGTGAGCGCCAACAGTTCGCTTCGTCTTAACCCGGTAAATACAGCTACCAGTATTGGGTGGTAAAACTCGGTATTGAACCCCGCCTGTAACAGCTTGCCCACATCTTCGCGGGTTAACGGTTCCACCTCTTTCTTGATGGGACGCGGCGGTTTTACGAACTTAGCCACGTTTCGGCCTAAAACCTGCATGGCTACCGCATGATTTAATGCCTGGGAAAGAACACGAGCATGGTGTTGAACCGTCTGCGCCGACAGGCCACCGGCACCATCAACCCGGCCCTCTCAGGACGCCTGAGCGTAGTCATCCGCTATGTACGACGGTTGGAGAGTTGCTTTAGCTGGATATTGCCCAGGTTGGGAACCAGGTGCCGGGTGACGATCTCTTTATACCGCTTGAAAGTCCTGGGGCGCACATTAGGTTTGGCGTAAGTGGACAGCCACCGGGTTAGATATCGACCCAGCGTTATCTTCGACTGTTCCACGAATCCGCCAGCATCAACCTGAGTTTGTAGCTGACGTGCCCGTTTCTGAGCGTCCCGACGTCCCCCATGGAAGGACTCGATGATGTATTTTTTCTTACCCGTCCCATCCCGCACAGCGTAGACTCTGATTCGCCATCGGTTTTCCCCGCGTTCATCTATGCTTGCCATTTGATGTCCTCCTGTTGGGTCCAACTTTCAATGCGCTCTTGCCTTTCTTGAAAAGATAGTTTGGGATTCTGTTGTTCCACCAGCACTTCCCATGTAGGCACAGGGGAAATCCAGCCCCGTTGGATTGCCTGCAAGTAAATATCGTATTGGATCTCGCTACGCCAGGGAGAAAATCCTAAGTAATCATCAAAAGGTGCTGTGGTTACACCCAACTTAACAAGCACTCCGTACACCCTCGCAAAAAACCACACTGTATCTTTAGGGAATTCAGGCGCAATTTTGAGTAGCCTTGCTACGATCTGTGTCTCCCACTTCTCGGGGCGGGACATGCTGCGTCTGTAGCGAAAAATCCTCTCGTGATGAGCTTCAAGCACATGGGCGGCATCTTCGCTATCCCCTTCCAAAAGATTCCAATACTCTCGTTCTCCCCCCGCTTTGGGCGTAGGCGGTTTATGAACCTTTGCAATCCTCTCTACCGTCTTTATCGAATATTGGAACTGCTTGAGTAACGGATGTGCCCGTAACTGCCGGTATATTTCCGCCGGGATCACACCGTCAATCGCAAGCTCGATAATTTTCTCAACCACCAAGTTGTCAATCCGATAATTGGGTTCAAATTGCTGTGACGCGATGTCGCACCTAAATGTCGCAAGTCATAGTTAAGACATGTCGTATTATAGCTGACAGGCTATCAGGCTACAAGAATAGCTGTGACGTAAATGGAAATTTTATGACGCTAGCATCTGAACCGGCTACTATGAAGGTGGAAGAAGCGGCCCGCATCTTGGGGATTGGTAGGCAAACGGCCTATGACTTGGCAGCGAGAGGGGAACTTCCGGGCGCATTGCGTCTTGGGCGGCGCTGGGTAGTTAGCCGGAAGGCGATTGACCAGGATCGGTTGAGGCTTGGGTGGATATTGCCCCCACCGATGGCTTCACGTAGGGACACCGGGAGCCGACTGAGATATCGCTGGTGGTGATTGCTATTCCCAACATCCCGGTTCGGGAGCACCGGCCAATGATGGAGAAGGTATGGAACTCGATGCCTGGGATGGCTCGCATGGCCAGCCTCCTAATGGTCTGAAAAAAAGCTAGTTATCGCCTATGATCACAGTGATCGCTCAGCGCCGCACACGTCCAAAGCGGTGAGGGCCAGCACCTTGGTGCACTGGACCATCTCGCTGATAATGACGCAGCTGTCGTCCTCGCCTTCACTCCCTCGGACTACGGCGGGACCGTAGAGCAAACAGGGAATGCCGGCGTTCCACAGGTGGCAGGTGTCGTTGGCGGTATATGAGTAGGGCAGCACGGCGCCCATCGCCTTGGGCGCCTTTCCGGTCACCTGCCGGTGGCTGCGGGCCACGGCGTGTACGATCTCCGCGTCCAGGGGCACGTCCAGCGGGTCCATGACCAGACGGCGCCGGCCCTTGAAGGATTCCGGGGGCGGGATCTCGATCTGGTAGGATAGCTCCGGGTCCTCAGCCTGCAAGGGATCCAAAACCTTGCTGATGTCGGCGACGATTCCCTCCACCGTCTGGCCCGGCAAGAAATGCACGTCCACGATTATGGTGCACAGGTCGGGTATGTACGGAGGCTCCACCAGAATGTAATCCTCACCGAGCCCGCCTATGATGCTGCCCACGTTCAGCTTGGGCAGGTCCGGCAAGTCTTCCCGAGGCTGATAGGTAAACTTAACGCGCCTCAAGGCGGCAATCACTCGGGTCATTTTTTCCACGGCGTTCACGGTGCCTTCAAGCTGCCGGATGTGCCCGGTCACGCCGTAGGTGTGAATCGCCAGGTGCACGATGCCGGCATGGACGGTGACCAGATTGCCCACGCCAAAGGGTTCAGCCACCACCGCCATGTCGGTGCGAAGGCCACTGCCCATCAAAAAATGGGTCCCTTCCCCTCCTTGAGTCTCTCCTACCACGCAAGCGACGACCAGGTCGCCCTTCAGCCGGACGCCCGACTGGCGCACGGCTTCCGCCGCCATGATGATGCTGGCCAGGCCGCCCTTCATGTTCTGGACGCCGTGGCCGTACAGGCGGTCTCCTTCCACAACGGGAATCCAGGGGTCGCGGCGCCAGCGGCGGGTAAGGGAGTTGATGTCGGTATGGCCGTTCAGCATCAGGCTGGGGCCTCCGCCGGTCCCCTCCAGGGTGGCAATGGTTTGGAACCGCCCCGGCTCCACCTCCTGAAGGTCCACCTTGTAACCCCTGCGCCCGAAGAATTCAGCCAAGAAGGTGGCCACTGGGGCCTCTTCCAGCTTGAAGCTAGGAATCTTTATAAGCTCGCTGGCCAGATCGACGATCGCTTTCTCATCGACCTGGGCGATGACCTTGAGCGTCTGTTCTTGGTCCACGTCGGCAGTCCTGTTCTCGACTTGGGAGCCTCAGTTCGGCGGGTGAGCCCAGATTTTAGCTCGGCGATTGTAAAGTGTCCACCAGCTTGACGGCCACGCTTAGGGATTGTCACGAAATAATTAGTTCAATTGAGCAGCGCAACGCGGGGTAGCAGCGAATAATTCCATTCACCATGGAAAGAGTCTCTACGCAAATAGATGGCTTCGAGTTCGTCGTCCG
>DAOUHE010000182.1:0-4054 GCA_034428715.1 Dehalococcoidia bacterium
TGAATGACGGGCTGTGCTTCCTCCGTTCTTTTGACATGTCCCACTCCTCCTTCACAGCCACAGCTGCGCTTATTTTAGGAGCAGGACTCTCACTTAGCCACCTGTCCGAATTTCCGGGTCCACCTCACACATTTGCTGCCAGTAGGAGGGTTTTTTTGATTATTGACTCGTGCGGGTACCCTTGAAAATTCCACGATTCCTCTCTTTCACTTCCGCCACCCAAAAACATCGTCCTTGAGCTCCGGCAAAAACACAATCTTCATCTGGGTCGATTTGGCACGAGCTGGCGTTCTAGTGTAAAACGTAGGTGATAATCCGCGGCCCGCTTGTGGCCAAGACGGGTTTTGGCAGAGGCGATTTGTGATTGCAGATATTAGGGTTAGGCTCGGCAAATGCCAGTGACGACGATACTGATAGTCGACGACCATGCCATCGTCCGGGAAGGACTGAAGATGGTTTTGGACCTGGAAGCTGACCTCGAGGTCGTGGGACAGGCGTCTGACGGCAGCCAGGCGGTGGCCATGGCGTCGGAACTATGCCCGGACCTGGTGCTTATGGACGTGTTGATGGAAGGCACAGACGGCATCGACGCCTGCCGCCAGATAAAAAGGAACCTGCCCGGTGTTCGTGTTCTTATGCTGACATCCCATTCGGCTGCCGAGGCCGTCGAAGCGGCCTTGCTGGCGGGAGCGTCGGGTTATTTGCTGAAAAACGGAGGCCGAACGGAGCTTCTTGCCGGGATTCGCGCGGTGGCAGCAGGCAAGTCCTTGCTCGCCCCCAGCGTCACCGCCGGTGTCTTGGAGCGTTTCGGCGAACTGGCCCGCCGGGAACGATCACGGGAGGACGGCCTGCTTTCCGGCCGTGAGATGGAGGTGCTGGCCCTGGTGGCGCAGGGCCTGACCAACCGGGAGATCGCCGGCAAATTGATCATCAGCGGCAACACCGTTCGCAACCATGTCAGCCACATCATGGACAAGCTGGACATGACCCGCCGCTCCCAAGCCGCCGCCTATGCGGCCCGCCGAGGAATCGGCAGCCCCCAGAGCGGGCCTGGGATGGAATCCAATTGATCGGGCTGCCCAAGACCACCAACACCGGCACACCTTTTTCCTGGATCAGCCGCGACGCTCGATTGATCATCGCGGCCAGGGGTATACGGACGTTCGCCCAAAGCTCCGTTGGGGTCATCATGGCCTTATACCTGAACGAACTGGGCTTTAGCATACTGCAGATTGGAGCCTTCCTGAGCGTCGGCGTCGCCGGGGTCGCGTTTTTTGCTTTCATTGTGGCTTTGACCGCCGGCAGGGTGGGGCGGCGGCGGTTGCTGATCACATTCTCGCTTTTATCATCCGCGTCAGCAATCGGCCTATTCTTCGTTGACGAATTTTTTGTACTGGTGGCGATCGCATTTGCCGGGGCTCTGTCCACCGGGGGAGGCGGAGGAGGGGAAAGCCCGGCACAGCCCCTGGAAGTAGCCAGTTTGCCCGATACCGCCCCGCCGGAAAAACGTACCGACCTATTCGCCGTATATAGCATCGTGGCCAGGACAGGCACCGCCATGGGGGCGCTGGCCGCCGGGTTGCCGGTGCTCTATCAAGAAGCCTTCGGGTTGAGCACACTTTCATCATTCAAGTTGATGTTTTTAGGGTTCGCCGGTTTCCAACTTCTCGGGGCGGTGTTGTATAGCCTCGTTTCACCGAAAATAGAAGGCGAAGTCAGCCAACAGGAATGGACCAACCCTCTTAAGTTGCCGTCCCGCCGCCGGATATTGACCTTTGCTGGGCTATTTGGCGTGGACACCTTCACCACCTCCATGGTCATGCAAAGCCTGGTCGCCTACTGGTTCGCTGAGAAATTCGGCTTGGGTGTGGAATCTTTAGCCCCGATGTTTTTCTTCTCACACATCCTTACTGCCATTTCGATCTGGTTATCGGCCAAACTCGCAAACCGGTTTGGATTGCTCAACACCATGGTCTTCACCCACATACCATCCAGTTTCTTCCTCTTGGCGGCGACATTCGCGCCCGCCGCCTGGATGGCCATTCTGTTTTGGCAGGTCCGGGCCTTCCTCAGCCAGATGGACGTACCAGCCCGTGACTCCTACACCATGGCGGTGGTGGGCCCCGAAGAAAGGGTGGCAATGGCCAGCATACAAATGGTGAGCAAAAGCGGCGCCAGATCATTGGGACCCTCCGCTACCACCGCTCTGTGGAGCGCGGTTTCCGCAACCGCCCCTTGGGTGATCTCCGCGGTTTTAAAGATCACCTACGACTTGTCCCTTTACGTCATGTTCCGCAAGGTCAAACCCCCAGAGGAGATCTAGCGGGAGACTGAGAGGGAGAACCGGCGGGCCTCCCAAAAGGCTAAGGTCTCATAACTCCTGGTGGCCCAGAACGCCAATCCAGCGAATGACGAAATGGTTGAACCCCGCCCGGCCTCCAACCGCCGGCGGAACCACTGGGGTACCCTTGCACCCGACTGGGCTGTATAATGACTGCGGTTCGCGGCCAGCCGTGTCCCACCGGGGCCTGGCGGACAATACGAAAAGTCGCTGACAATGACGGGACACCGGAGCCAACAGCGCCCAGTTCGGCGAATCCCTGATGACAACGGTGTCGGACCCCAACGTGGGATTCCGCTGGGACGAGCACGTCAAAGCCCAAGAGCCATAGGCGGCCAGCTATGAAAGGTAGCTGACTGCCAGAAAATTATTTCGGAGGAACTGGGTTTAAATGCGCAGCAAAGTAACCGTGGTCGGAGCTGGCAACGTTGGTGCCACCACCGCGCTTAGAATCCAATCCCTGGGATACGCCGACGTCGTCATGGTCGACGTGGTGGAAGATCTGCCCCAGGGTAAATCCTTGGACATGCTGGAAGCTGGGCCCGTGGTGGGTTCCGACGTTCAGGTGACCGGCAGCAACGGTTACGCCGAGTCGGCCGATTCAGACCTGGTGGTCATCACCGCCGGCATCGCCCGCCGCCCCGGAATGAGCCGCGACGACCTGTTGCTGACCAACATGCGCATCACCTCTTCGGTGACGGCGGAAGTGGTCAAATACTCGCCCAACTGCATCATCATCGCCGTGACCAACCCCCTGGACGCCATGGTGCAAAACGTTTACGAGACCAGCGGGTTCCCCCGCAACCGTGTGTTCGGCATGGCCGGCATCCTAGACACGGCCCGCTACCGCACCTTCATCGCCCAGGAACTGAAGGTTTCGGTGGAAGATGTCCAGGCTCTGGTGCTGGGCGGCCACGGAGACGATATGGTGCCCCTGGTCCGCTACACCTCGGTGGGCGGCATACCCATCACCGAGTTGATGGCCGAAGAGAAAATAGACCAGATCGTGCAGCGCACCCGCGACGGCGGAGGCGAGATAGTGGCCCTGTTGAAAGAGGGCAGCGCCTACTACGCTCCCTCGGCCGCCATCACCCAGATGGTCGAGGCGGTGCTGCTGGACAAGCATCGCATCCTGCCCTGTTGTACCTACTTGGAAGGGGAGTTTGGCATCAGCGGCCTTTGCGTGGGGGTGCCGGTCAAGATCGGCGCCAGCGGCATCGAGCAAATCATGCAGATCGACCTGACCGCCGATGAAAACAAGGCCCTGCAGTCGTCTGCCGCCAGCGTGCAAGAGCTGGTGGACGTGATGAAGGAAGCCAAGGCGTCGGGAAGTTAGGTGGAGCGATAGACCAAAAATTTGGTCGCCAATAGTTCAGAGGACCGTCATGTCGGTCGAAAAGCATGCACTCGATTATGTGAGACAATCTGTTCGGAATTTCCGAAACGAGCCTGAGCGAAGTGCATACGATGATGGTTGCCAACGGATTCAGCCCATCGACCTGTCAAGAATCACTGCGGACGAAGCAACTAAAATCATTGAGCCATTCCTAGTCAAATGGGGATGGATGGCTCGGGTAGTCCACAATCCTAAACTAATACCAAGGTGAAAACTACATAAAGCTAAACCCTCAGAGGAGTTGCGGTATTCTGTAAGAGAAGTCGAGTGGCGGTGGTGTTGGGTATGTGGGACATAGTGGAACTTCTTGAACGGCG
>DAOUHE010000183.1:0-6742 GCA_034428715.1 Dehalococcoidia bacterium
TGAATGACGGGCTGTGCTTCCTCCGTTCTTTTGACATGTCCCACTCCTCCTTCACAGCCACAGCTGCGCTTATTTTAGGAGCAGGACTCTCACTTAGCCACCTGTCCGAATTTCCGGGTCCACCTCATCCAGCCAGGTCCCGCTCCCAACGGGCGAACCGCCAACCTTGATCGATGGGTTTGGCCGCCAGAGTGAGCACTTTCCCTTTTTTGACCTGTATGGTGGCGTCTGGGGCGATTTTCGCGCCATCGACCTCTACGTACCCTTTGTCCGCGGGTAGTATTAATACGGCGAGTTCAACCTCGTTCGGGGGAGAGCCGGACTCCTCGAATCCCACGTCGCAGGCAGCGAAGATCAGAAAAGCAGCTAACAGAAACGACGCCCGGATTGCATGGATCATCGTGGTGCCTCAATGAACAGTGATGAACTGAGGTTATCCCGCGTACCTTAGCAGATACTTAATAAACCCTTAGCTTTCCGGTCGGCTGAGAGGCAAAGCGACGGAAACCACGGACCCTTTCCCGTGGTGGCTCTCCGCCTTGATGCTGCCTCCATGGAGCTCGGTGAGCATCTTGGCAATATACAACCCCATGCCGGTGCCAGGGGGAGCACCCGCGCCTCGGTCCCTGGCGCCTTCATCGAAAATAGTAGCAACGAGCTCCTGGCTCATCCCCTTCCCGCTATCGCTGACGCGGACCAGGGCCATCCCGTCTTGGCCGGTCAGCTCGGCCACCACCTCGGTCCCCGGCGGATTGTGTTTGATGGCGTTGTCCAACAAGGTGGTGAAGATCTCCTCGAACATCCCCGGGTCACCGGGGACCGGTTCGGTAAGGCGCTGAACCTCCATACGTAAGGTGACATCTCGTTCGGTTGCCGCCGGCTCAAGGCCGATCAAGATGTGTTCTATAAGCCGGGCCAGGTTCACCGGGGCCAGGCGCAGGCTGGATTCGTCGAGGCCCATTCGAATGAGCCTCAATCGCTCGACGAGCCTTTTCATCTGGGTGGCAGCCTGGCCGATAGCGTCTCGGGATGACTTCCAGCGCTGCGCGTCGGTGGGCAAATCTTCACCCAACACGGAGAGGTGCCCCTGAATCGACGTGACGTAGTTCTCCAGGGCGTGATCGGCCCTGCTCATTAGCTGGAGGAAGAACCTGGTCTCGGAGTGGCCATCGTCACCGGCTGATGGGGCGGCCCGGCGGCGAAAGCGCAGCCATCCCAACAAGAATCCTATGACCAGCGCGGCCAGCAGAATGCCGGTAAGAAAAACGACATCCATATGGACCACAGGCAAAGACATCGGCCCGCTCCTAGGCTAGTTCAGACCCTCCGCGCGAAAACGGTAGCCGATGCCGTGGACGGTCTGAACATAGTCGTGCTTCCCATCAGGGTCGAGCTTCTTTCTCAAGTTGGCGATGCAGACCCAGACCCGGCTCTTGTAGTTGTCAATCTCAGATTCTTCTGGCTGGTCCGATAGGTAGGAAGCTCCCTCAAATACTTTGTCGAAGAGTTCCCATGTTCCCACGACGGCCCCATCTGCATCGACTAAACTCTTTAACACCTCGAATTCCAGTGGCTGCAACCGTGCCTCGTCCCATTGTTCGTCCACCCGCCGCCGCACAATCCTGCGTTTCCTGTCCATCCGGAGATGGCGGCCTAGCTCTTGTACCTCTTGGGGCAGGCGAGCGCGAATCCGCGCGATCAGCTCATGGGTATCGGGCGCCTTCAGAGCTACCTGGATATCCCCCACCTCGTCACTCCCCACCTGCATGCGGCGCAGCTCCTCCAGCTTTCTCACGTAGTCCGAGCCCGGTCCTGCCACGGTCAAGCCGTGCTCCAAGTCCTCCACGTTGGCTCGCACCGTCAAGAAAATCACGGGTATGGTGAGTCCAAGAGCCCGGATTTGCCGGCACACATCAAGGCCATCCATGTCAGGATCGCCCAACTCTATGTCCAGGACGATCAAGTCGGGGCCGGCGTTTTCAGCCTGGTAGACGGCCTCGTCGCCATTAACAGCTTCCACGCAGTTGAAGCCGCTGTCCTCGAGGGCCGGTTTGAGGAACGAACGGACCTGCGGGTTGTCGTCCACCAACAAAATGATCGGCCTGATATCGCGACGCATCGTCTGCCCTTTGAGAGCCAGGGATTACATAATCGGTAGAAAGAGGCCCGGCGTACTATTCTCAGACGCCGCCTGATTGATAACGGGGCAAGAATCCGGTCAATCGTACCAATGATACCTTAGCAGAAGCTTAACGGTGTACGAGACTGCATTACTAGGGAGCCCGGTTGAAATGACCTAAACTAATACCAAAGTGAAACCCGCAGAGTTTGTGTAGATAACCATGTAGGTCCCACCTTGGCATTGGTATAGGTAAAGCCCTCCGGCCGGTAATAGGTGGGTTTTTTCGAGGATGTTTCTAGCCCGAAGCAGCCATCACTCAAACACCGTATCTAGCTGCGCCGAGAGATCGAAGAAGTGCTGGAGGCTCTGGTTCACCCGGAAAAAGATGTCTGCCCGCAGTTGGTCTCCGGTGGCGTTCTGGGACAGGCCGTCCTCTTTGATCAAATCCAGGGTGTTGAGGGTATGCCGCCGGTCGGCCCCATTGTTGGCCTTGGTGTTCTCGATCAACTCGCGCCAATCGTCTACGCTTAGCTCCAGGTAAAAGTCCAGGTCGTCAAGGTCGGCCTCGCTGCCTTCCTTGACGTCTACGCATTCAAATGCCTCAAATGTGATCACGAAGACCCTGGAGCCGACCTTTACCCCCATTCCCGCGTCGACGCTCCCCAACCGCCGGAACTCCGGGTCTGCATTGACCAACTGTTGAACGGATTGGAACCATTCCACCGACGGGAATACCAGTGTGCCGGTTACGGAGCTCATGATTCATCTCCTAGTTGCTCCCGGTTTTTGGTGTCTGAGGGTATGCAGGTTGAAATCCCATCCGCCACGCAAGCGTTGGTTGCGTTCTAGGGGAATGCTATGGGCAAGAGGCGGCCCTATTCCTTAAAGTAAGGGTCGCCTTGCTCTTTAGCTTGGCTGAAGGGGACCATCTTGCGCACGTAGTGGTCCGGGTGGGTATCGCTGGGCGCGTTGGCCAGGGCCCGGTCGACCATCTTGGTGTATTTTGGATCAAGCTGGGCGAATTTGTCTGACTCCGACCGGAGGTAAGCAACCGATGAGATGATCCGTTGCAGTTCCGGGCTTTCGCAGTGCTTACAGCCGGACTGGGGTTCTGCGCCATAGGCCTTGAGGAAGAAGGAGTTGACCTCCCCACATTGCCGGCATCGGTATTCGTAGACGGGCATTTCAGACCTCAGGCGGGCGCGACCGATTCTTGGGCGGCTTCCTGAATAACATAGGCCGCTAAGCCGGGCGCCAGGTTGTCCAGCGTTTTGTCGATGCCGATCCACTGCATCCGGGCCATATATTCGTTGACATAAAGCTTTTGAAGTTCCCGAACCACTTCCATCCCGGAAGAGATATTTTCCAGGCCGCCACCAAAGATGATCGCCAGGGCTTCCCACAGAACTGGGTCTTTCATCTCGGTGGCCATATCGCGTTCTACGCCGCTCATCATGCGGAGCATTCCCACGGCGTAGTCGGCGCCCATTTCTGAGATGGCGTATTTTACATGGGCCATCCCGTAGGCCAGGTGCCGGGCCTTGTCTTGGATGCACAGCCGGAAAATTTGTTTCTCCGCGGGATTTAGCGCGTAGGCCTCGCCGTACCGGTATAGCATCAGGGTGAATGATCCCCGTAGCAAGTACATGAAAACGGCGGTTTCCGTCCAACCAGCCCGGCTTTCGATGATGCGCCGGTTGATCATGCCGGGGCTTTCCAATCCCAGAGCGCCGCCGTTGGCCAGGGCCCGGGTGCGGAACACGTCATAGTGCCTGGCGGCATCGTAAAGCTCGGACGCTAAAAACGTCTTGACTTCGTAATAGGCGTAATTCATCCGCCCGATCCACTGACCGATGCAATCGGTCTCAATGGTGGCCTGTTGGGCCAACTCGGTGCAGAGCTGGCACATGGACAGCTCCAACTCCCCGGGCAAGGGCTCCAGAGTATCCCAGGGCACGTCCACGTGGGCCATCCAGCGGCGTTGAATCGCCTCTTCGTACAGGCCGGCGGCGTTGTCCGCCCAAAGATCCACCTTTTTGCTGAGAGGGTAGAACTCCAGGCGCGGAACGCCAGGGACGTGGAACGCGCCCCGGGGCATCCGGGTCATCTCTTCGCTCTGGATGGGAATCTCGCCGTAGGAGCCTATGGCGATGTCGTCCAGTGTCAGGCCCTTTTTGCCGGGCAGGGCCCTGGCTCCCCATTCCGGGGAGTCTTTCATCCATTCCATTGTATTTTCTGGGGTTTTGGCCTCACCCGACGGCGGCTGCTTGGTTGCCTTCTTCGCCCGGGCCCCTTTCTTGGCAGCCGGTTTGGCTGGTCTCCTTTTCCCCTGGCCGGTCGACGCCATCTTTCTGGCCTCTCAAGACTGTCTCGGATACTAGGGTAAAAATGGGGCCTCCCCCTTAGCTGGGTGGAGGCCCCTTCGGAATCTTACGACTCAGCGCCGTACATCGTCTAAGCTGATTTATAGGCTTCCAGCAATACCGGATTTACCCGTCCGTTGGTGATGCGGTCGTCCAGGCCCGCGGACTTCAACCGCTGGAAGTATTCTTTGACCTGCTTCTGGCGGACCGCCATGAGGATTTTCTGGCCCTCGTCAGCCTTGTCTTTGCCTCCGCCCAGCAATACCGCCAACGCCTCGCTGGTTAGCATATTACGGGCCGCCGGGTTCTCGCCGCCAGCGCCGGAGGACTGGCGGTTTTCAGCTTCGTCTAAGTAGCAGTGCATCTCTTCTATGCGCTCGGGGCTGCATTCCTTCATATACCTGGCGTGGAGCACTCCGATGGCCACGTGCCTGGCCTCATCCTGGGCGCAACGCCGGTAAATCATCTTCTCCGCATCGTTGTAGGCCATCAACTCGCCCAACCGGAACAGGGTGAGCACGTTGCCTTCGCCCACGATGTGCATCCGGGTGGAAAGCTCGGTATATTCCCGGGCGTTGTCGGTGCTGCCGCCCACCACGTCGGTGACGCTGTCAATCATGCGCATCAAGCCGCCGCCGTTGGCCAAGGCGCGTTTCCGGAAAACGTCAAGATGACGCGACTCGTCCATCACCTGGCCCAAGAGCGCTAGCCGGACCTCTTGATAGTCGGGAGACATGGTAGAGATGAACCGACCGGGAACATCGGCAGCCACAAACTCTACTTGAGCGAAAAAGGTCGCCATCTGGCATTCGGCGGCCTCGATGTCGTCGGGCAAAGCCTCCAGAGTTTCCCAGGGAATGTCGGTGGCGGAACTCCATTGCCGGGAGACGAACTCCTCGTAGAGCTTGCGCAGGTTATATCCCCACACCTCTTTCTTGGTGCGGAAGGGATATGCCCCGAAATGCGGCACCCCAGGGCGGGGAATGGAACCCTCGACGCGGCCCGTCAGGTTGTCCGACACCTCGGCAACCTCCTGGCCAACTACGTTTTCTTTCAACTGGTTCAGCCAGCCAAGATCGAAGCCCGAATCCTTGGCTTTTTCAAAGTAGGTCTGTGGTTCTGTCACGGTCGCCATTCCATCAGCCTCCGCCACTTGGTGTATCAATACACTGAATTGGACACACTACTTCCACATTTACCATGCTATCCTACCCGTTTTAGATTCAAACTGTCAATGGTGTTGGCCTTTTTGAAAAAGGGGGCGGGCGAACATTTTGCGGTCCAAGAGGCTGTTCTTAGGCAGGTGCTCCGGCGCGCCCGTCAATTATATTTTCACTTTGGCGGTTAAAAACGTTCTTACAACGCGCATTGGGAAGTGGCTCTTTAAAAGGGGCATTTGCGTGCTGGTGGTTGCTTTGGGTGCACTTAAGAGTGATGAGAGGGGCGGCCAGCGCCGCCGCGATTGTGAGAAAGTGGTGGGCCTGCACGTACCGAATTGCGAACTTTTCGCTGGGAGGTCTCAATATAGGCCCGCTGGGGGAAACAGGGTACGTCTGCCACTCCCCGCAGTTCAGACCAACCGACCTACGAAGGAAGGGGCGTATAGTGACATGGTGGTGGCCGTTCTCTCATTCGCCAAGTGAGAAGAGCCGTGGCAGCGGCAAACACCACGACGGTAGCTACTATCGGGTCGAGTTGACGGACATGCCCCCACCGGAAGCTGCGCAGGAAGGTGCCCAGGGTGGATGGCGCCTTGACCACGCAGCCTGGAACACCGACCGTCCCACCAGCGCGCAGCGCATCGGCGTCGTCGATGCAGTCGCCGCCAGCCGGCGCGGAAGCGACCGGCGTCAGCATCTTGTCCCCAGTGTTCGCCCGTCCCGGCGCTCCGCCGAGGTCAAGGTGACGGTCGACGAGCTCCCGCAGGCCCAGGTGCCGGGCCAGGGTGGCCGACAGGAGCAGGCCGGCATCGGCCGCCAGGCGACGGTCGTCAAAGAGGATGCGGATACGGTCGGGATTGTTCTGTGGCAGCATCTATTGGGTGCCCCTTGTTTCCGGGCGGGTTTCTGTTCCAAAACCATTAGCCCAGATTCACAGGAGCACCCTCTGCCTTCTTCAAGGGCTGTCCCCAAGGCCGTCCCTCGGTGGATTCGGGCTTAGCGCTAAGGCGTCCTTCGTGACAGCCAGCAATATCTCGGGCGCCGGGTCTTCGGCCGACCCCTCACCCGGCGTCATGCCCCACGCGAGCAGGGCGATG
>DAOUHE010000184.1:0-1615 GCA_034428715.1 Dehalococcoidia bacterium
TCTAGAGTAGCCAACGGTGACACCTCCTATAAAATCCTATTACTCTATTTTACGTAAGGAATTGCCAGTGTCAACTACTTTTTGCGCCGGTTCCGCACAAAGAAAAAGCACCGGAGAATCCCACTCCGATGCATTGGGAAAGTCAGCTATCCGGGTTGGTTTTGGAGAGAGTACCAGGCAGGTACTGATCCAGTTAGCAGCTCCAGGTTAAGCGATTGCCCCACCCGGGCGCGGGCTCCTGGAGCTCAGGGCCGCAGGGAAGCTAATTCCGAGCTTTGATTACGGCCTTGGCGTCTGCAATTCGGACAAAGGTTGCTTTCTTCCCGGTCTCCGGGTCCCGGTGTTGAACAGTCTTAAACCCGTTCCTGGAAAACCACGATTGCAAGGTTTGCGGCGCGGTGAACACTATCTGCGCCAGGTCCCTGAAGCGCACGTAGCTCCGCCAAAACTCGGCCGGGTCTCCGGCTTCGTAGAGAGTTCCCAATTCGGCCAGGACTTGCACCCGGACTTCCTCTGGCGTTAACAATACGGGTCCAGCTTGCCGGTTGCATTGCCGACATACATCCGCCTCCAGGTCGTTATCGTGGTAGATATGACCGCCGCATCGCCCGCACAGGCCGGCCCGGGTCCGGGGTGTCCGTGGGGCAGCGCCGGTCTGTCGTTTAGTCACCATCAGACTGTAGTATGAGTCCCCCGAGATAGGACTCGAATTTGATATGCTTCTCAGATACAAAATACCCCGAAACCAGCTTCTTCAGCCACAAAACCTCAGTCTCATAGGGTCTCATAGGGTCTCATATAATCCCAGTCATGTCATGGTATAAATATTGGGATAGTTAATTCCTATACCAAAATCGGCCCGAGGCTGGCCACTTCCTCAGCAGCCGGATACCGGGCGAAACCGCCGATGCACAACGTCAACGCCGCCGCTACATCGTCCCGGGAGCTGTTGGAGGTGGACCGCTTCACAAGTCTGACATTTCCAGCGTCATCGGACTTCACCTGGGCAGCGGCAAGGGAAGCAATCAACAAAGCTCTGGACCCCTCTTCGACAGACAGCGGCCCATCCTTGGCCCCCTTCCGCAATGCCCGAATATCTGCTGCTGCATCGCTCCACCGGGTGACCCTTGGCTCCAGGGCCACACCTGGGCCAATGGCGTCTTGGAGATCACTTAGGCGGAATCTGTCGCAGATCACCAATGCAGGTATTCCCCAGGCACCCCTGACCAACTCCCACAAATGACTCGGAGGTTGTACTCTGAGCCCTTCGGCAACGGTCAGCGTCCCATCCTCGACCAGTCTGGCATACAGTCCAGCCGGTACTCGGTCCCTCTTTTCCTGCGATGCTATGTCGGGAATCCCCGGAGCCAACGCCAATGCCTCAACCCTTCCGTTCTCCCAGACAGCTACCGCGCTGGACCAGGCACTTCCGCCGCCCAGGTCTATTCCCACAATTGGTGAACCGCTTCTCTCCGGTACGGTCCTTGCCGTCATCAGCTCCCAGTCAGCCACTTCCAACAGCATCTTGGATTCATCAGCGCTTGGGACGTTGAGGCGGTAGCTCAGGAACCTAGCCTTGAGTCGGCTATCAGCCCGGGCGTCGTCGCGCTCCTGG
>DAOUHE010000185.1:0-4293 GCA_034428715.1 Dehalococcoidia bacterium
CTCCCCGCGGCGGCTGAAGACAGACACCGGCCCCATTTACCCGAATCGTGCCCGGACCATCGCCTCCCTTTGCCCCTCATCACCCATTCTGCTGCTGCAACGTCATACCTTCGGTGGATTCGGGGTTAGGCACTCTAAAGTCGATAAACTTGGAAGAGATGGTGGAGACGCCCTTTGGCGCCATGCCCGGAGGGCAATTTATTATGGTCCCCATCACAGACATGATCGTTCACACGTGGGACGCGGCCAAGGCCACCGGCCAGAACACGACGTTGAACAGCGGCCTGGCCGAAGCGGCTTTCAATGTGATCACGCTTGTAGCCGCCCCTGGGCGTGAAAGAGGGGCGTTTGGCCCAGAGGTCACCGTGCCCGCGACCGCCAGCTTCCAGGACCGGATGTTGGGCCTATCCGGCCGCCAGCCGTAATTAACCCAGGCGCCTGACAAAGGATATCCTCACCCTAGACATCTCCCACGAAACGAGATCTGGGTGAGGATATTGCTTAAGGCTCGATGCGTATTGAGTCGCCCACTTTGATGGCTCCACCGTTGATAACCGTGGCCAGCATTCCCCGGCGGCCGTCCAGTTTCTCCCGCAGGCCCTGCCGAATTGCGTCCATCTTGTGGCAGGGCTCGCAGGGCCCCACGATCTCCATGGTTACATGGTCGCCAATGAAGAAGACCTGACCCACTTCGGTCTTTGACAAGTCAAGCCCAGTGGTAGTTATATTCTCCTTGATTTGGCCGGGCTTCAATTGAAGTTCGCCCAGGGTTTCCTGGTCCATTACCAGTACCTGTCTGACGTTGCTGGCCTTGCAGCTTCGGTCGCCCTCAATCCCCATGCCTGAGATGGCGGTTGCATCCTGTACCGGATCGGATGGCGTTTCCTTCACCCGGGCGATGTGCAAGTTTACGATCGTACCCTGCTGCATCCTGTGTTTCCTCCCGTGTTGTGCGTCCCCGGCGGTTATGCTAGTCTTGGCCAGACTACTAGGCGGTGGGGACGGTTCCACCGATTATAGTCCTTGCGTGGTGCCGTTGCCAACATGGTTAGGTATCAGCTATCAGCACCTGACAATCCCGTGGCAGAATGCGATTCGGAGGCAGCAATGGCCAATCAATTTATCAAGACAGAGTCCAGAGACGGCGTTTTCATCCTGACCATGCACGACCCGGCCACCCGCAACGCTTTGGGCTCCGATATGTCGCGGGAGATGACGGAGGCCCTGGACCAGTTTGAAGATAACCCTGAGGACCGGGTTCTGCTGCTGACCGGGACGGAGCCGTCGTTCTGCTCCGGGGCCAACGTGCGTGGTTTCAACCAGCGCATCGAAGAGCGGGAGGAGGGTGCTGCCGAGGCCGGTCCGCCGCCGCCTTTGCCATGGGGGAAGATGGAGACCAGGTTCGCTCGACGCAGGACGTCCGAGGAAGGCGCCGCCTTCGTGCCCCTGAGGCTGCACCAGTTGCAAAAGCCTTCCGTCGCGGCGGTCAACGGCCACGCCATGGGGGTTGGCATGGGCGTGGCCCTGGCCTGCGACATCCGTATCGCCGCGGAGAAGGCCCAGTTTTCCGAGGCCTTCGTGCGCATGGGCTTGATACCCGGCGATGGCAGTTGCTGGCAGTTGCCCCGGCTGATTGGCCTGAGCAACACACTAATGTTGCAATATACCGGCGACCGGGTGGACGGCAACGAGGCCTACCGCATGGGGCTGGTTAGCAAGGTGGTGCCCGACGATGCCATCATGGAAGCTTCCCTGGAGTTGGCCACGCGCCTGGCCCAGGGGCCGACCCAGTCCCTGTCGCTGATCAAGTACCTGGTGCACCAGAGCCTGGAGGGTAATTTACGAGACAGCCTGGCGTTGTCCCACGTGGCCCAGGAGCAGGCAAGGCAAACGAAGGACCATAAAGAAGCCGTGCGGGCCTTCCTGGAGAAGCGGCGTCCTCAGTTCACGGGGCGGTGAGCCTCCCCCAGAATAGAGCGTTGGAGTCAAATTAACCCCTTGACTGAGGGACGCAACATATCTATACTTAACGCACTGCAAGAGGAGCGGATTTCCGTAATTGTTGCTGGCCACTTGATGTAGCAAGAAACGTAGGGACACCTAAGCGGTGGCTTGGGGGATGCCCCAGCCGCCGTTTCTCTTGTCGCACCTTAACAAAAGAATAAGAAGTCTAGAGAATCCTGCGATAGCAGAACGTCATAAAGTTTGAAGTTCCTAGCGTGGGTCAAGTTAGTAAGGGCTTACGGTGGATGCCTTGGGACCAAGGGCCGATGAAGGGCGCGGTAAGGCTGCGATAAGCCTCGATGAGCCGTCTTACAGGCATAGTCGGGGATGCCCGAATGGGGTAACCCGGTCCGGTGTTGAGCCGGATCATCCGCCTCTGGCGGAAGGTAAGCGGGGGAACTGAAACATCTAAGTACCCCGAGGAAAATACATCAACCGAGATTCCCTGAGTAGTGGCGAACGAAAGGGGATCAGCCCAAACCAGTAGGACTTAGTGGCACGAGGGCCTATGTCTTATTGGGGTTGTAGGATGCACCTTGGGTCGCCTCGTCAGACCCGAAGGAGTTAAAAATCTCATTTCTAGTCGAAGGCACCTGGGAAGGACCGTCATAGAGGGTGAAAGCCCCGTAGACGAAAGGGATGAGACTCCTGGCGCATATCCTGAGTACCACGGGGCACGGGAAACCTTGTGGGAAGCTGGGGGGACCACCCTCCAAGGCTAAATACCCTTGGTCACCGATAGCGTACCAGTACCGTGAGGGAAAGGTGAAAAGAACCCCTAGCGGGGAGTGAAATAGATCTGAAACCGTAAGCCTACAGAAGGTCGGAGCTTTTCCTTTCATTAGGAAGAGTGACGGCGTGCCTATTGAAGAATGATCCGGGGACTTACTATGTGGAGCAAGGTTAAGGGACTGTAGTCCCGGAGCCGTAGCGAAAGCGAGTCTGAATAGGGCGATTAGTTCCATAGAGTAGACTCGAAACCGGGTGAGCTACCCATGGCCAGGTTGAAGGTTCGTTAACACGCACTGGAGGACCGAACTCGTGGCTTGTACAAAAGCTTGGGATGAGCTGTGGGTAGAGGTGAAATGCCAACCGAACTCGGAAATAGCTAGTTCTCCCCGAAATGCATTTAGGTGCAGCCTCGGGAACTAGGTGGATGGAGGTAGGGCACTGAATGGGCTAGGGGGCGTGAGCTTACCAAACCCAATCAAACCACCAATGCCATCCAACCGATACCCGGGAGTGAGACCGGCACAGATAAGTGCGTCGGTCGAAAGGGAAACAGCCCAGACCACCGGCTAAGGCCCCTAAGCGCAGGCTAAGTGGGAAAGGAAGTGAGGTCCCCCAGACAACCAGGAGGTTGGCTCAGAAGCAGCCACCCTTTAAAGAGTGCGTAACAGCTCACTGGTCGAGGGGTTTCGCGCCTAAAATGTAACGGGGCTTAAGTTTGCCGCCGAAGCCGTGGATGTTCAGGTACAAAGGTTAAATCTTGGATCTCAAAGGTGGATCCAAAAGCGGAACCTCGGTTCGCCGAGGGGAAGCTGGCGGTGAAACCCGCGGGTGAAAAGCCGGATCCTTTGAATACTGCCTGGGTATGGTAGGGGAGCGTTCCTCGGGCGATGAAGGTCAGTCGTGAGGCTGTCTGGAGCGCGGGGAAGTGAGAATCCCGGAATGAGTAGCGTAAATTAGGGTGAAAATCCCTGACGCCGCAAGCACAAGGTTTCCTACGCAACGTTTATCGGCGTAGGGTTAGTCGGTCCTAAGCCGTAGGCAAGCGCCGAAGGCGATGGACAGCAGGTTAATATTCCTGCACCGCCGTTGTTTCGCTTAAATCCAAGGAGGAGTGCGGAAGGGTAGGTAGGGCATGCCCATTGGACATGGTGTGTCCCCAATTGTAGGCCAAGCCGGGGCAGGCAAATCCACTCCGGCGCTACGAGCCGAGGATTGGGGGAATCGGAGCCTTCGGGCTTACGAAATTCTGCTGAACCCAAGCCGACAAGAAAAGCTTCGTGGATATGGAATTTTGGCGACCGTACCGCAAACCGCCACTGGTGTGCTGGGATAAAAGTCCCAAGGCGTTCGAGCTAACCTCCGTTAAGGAACTAGACAAAAGAGCCCTGTAACTTTGGGAGAAAGGGCCCCCCGGAAGGTGATACCACTAGCTGGTGGAGCGTTTTGGGGGCGCAGAGAAGAAGGCCGGGCGACTGTTTAACAAAAACACAGGTCTGTGCTAAGGGGAAACCCTACGTATACAGGCTGACGCCTGCCCAGTGCCGGAAGGTTAAGGGG
>DAOUHE010000186.1:0-7946 GCA_034428715.1 Dehalococcoidia bacterium
CGGACCCCTCGCCGCCGGAGATAAAGGCGAATCTTACGGCTGCTGTAACCTTTGTCGCCGCAGACCCGTTGGGTCTGCTACGGGGATGACCGACGCCGGGCCGCTTCATCCGGCCTTGGGTCATCTACTTTAAACGTTTAAAACTCTTGACGTTTAAGGGCTAACATCGCGACCACCATCGACGATTTCGTGTTTCGCCGGTGCAAGTTCCAACAGGACACCGATCCAGGTGGTACCGACGGCGCGGTGGATACCGGGGTCTTTTTCATCATCGACTCCGAGAACATCAAGATCGAGGACTGCGAGTTTAACGGCAACTTCGAGACGGCGATATTCCACAACCGGACGACCGCCTGTAAGAATCTATTCGTCAAGAATTGCCACGGGATGAACCTCCTCTCCGGCTCGGAGACCTTCCAGCTAGTAGCCGGAGCGACCGGCGCCCAGTTGGGCGGTGGTTTCCTTACTCCGGCGGAGGCGGCGGTCACCGAGGCCACTCTGGTGGGCACCGTGGGGAACGGCTTCTTTGTCCTCCCTCCGGGCACCTACGGCAACGACGGCGGGGCCGGTGGCCAAGGTGGAATTGTAATCGCGACTCCGAGCTAAATCATGGCAGTTGTAAGAATTGGTTCGACGCAAGTATTCCTCTGCCTTTCCACGGATACCAAGCCGACTACGAACGTGCCCGCTGGGTCCAGGTGTTGGGAGACCGACCGGGGTTTCTGGTTTATGTACGACGGCTCGGCGTGGACCAGAGAGCGGCAAACTTACGAACCCGACACCTTCAAGCACATCGACGCCGTGGCGATCACCGCAGGGACCCCGGCCACGATCTGGACCCCGGCAGCCGGCAAGATTGTTAGACTCTTGGGGTATTCCCTCGGCTCCTCCGCCAGCACGAGCCTGGAGTTTCAGGATAGCGGTGCGGCAGGGACGGTAATCTATGCCACCGGTGTACACCCCACCGCCAACCCGGCAACAACACCCGGGGCCGGCATGGGGGAGGGATTACTCCTGGCGGCAGCCGATAACACGCTGGACCTGGACGTTACAGTCAACGCCACGATCTCGGGCACCGTGTTCGGGCGGGAGGAATAGCGATGAAATGTAGCTATATCTACACCATCTGGGACGCAGACGTGGCCCCAAAAGAAGCCCCTGAAAAAGAAGGCGAGCTCTGCAAAACCGATCTGGCAGACTTTATGGTTAACGGAGAACACCTCTGCGAGAAACACGCCACGGCTCAAAAACGGGCGATCACCAACTTCAAACCAGCGGCTTAGGGACGTATGTACTCCTATGTCACTCTGGACGCCTTCAAGGCCGTTGGCAGTATCACAGGAACCAGTGATGATACCGAACGCCGCCGGGTGCTGGAATCAGTCACCCGGCAGATAGACGCGTATTGCCGCCGCACCTTCCGGACCTACCTGGCCACTTACTACTTCAGCCCATCGTCGGCCAAATCGGTGCTCCTGGATACTGAAGAGTTGGGGCTATGTCTTCTCTCGGTCACCACCCTCAAGACCGACGCGGACGGGGACCGGACCTACGAGGTCACCTGGGCTGCAACGGATTATGATCTGTTGCCGTTAAACGCCCTTAACCGGCAAAGGCCGTATTACGAAATATCCATCGCCCCCAACGGGACCCAGAGCTTCCCTTCGATACAGAAGTCGGTGGAGATCGTGGGCAAGTGGGGCTTCTATGAAGACCTGGCCCGCAACGCCACTCTGCTTGACGCGGCCATTTCCGATATCACGGCCACCGCTATTACCATCGATGCCTCGACCACGCTGGAAGTCCTCCAGACTATTCTTATCGACGACGAGCAGATGTACATTACGGGCATTTCGGGTGTCACCTTGACGGTGGAACGGGGAGTCAACGGGACCACGGCGGCCACCCATGATGACGATTCGGTGATCGACGTGTACCGGTACCCCTGGGAGGTAACCGAGGCGGTGAAGATGCAGACCGCCAGGTTGTGGACTAGGAGATCAAGCGGCTTCGCCAACGAGGTCGGCTTTGCCGATACGGGGTCTATGCGGCCTTGGATCGGCCTTGGTTTTGACGAGCAGGAAATGTTGGCAGAGTACCGCTTGAGGCACGCCTGACATGCCAATGACGATGAGAGTCGAGATCAAGGGCCTCGACATAGTGCAGGCGCGATTGAGCAACCCCGAGGCGGTCAAGCAGCCCATCAAAACCTTCCTGCGGCAATCGGGCAACGTCATGAGAAAGGACGTTCGCACCCGTATCCCCAGGGGCCGGACTCGTAAGGGGCGGAGCAGTGTCCGGGTCCGGCTATTGCCCAGGAAGCTCCAAGTCCGAGTATTCAGCAAGAAGTATTACCTCCGGTTTTTGGAGAGAGGAACCAAGCGCGGGATTAAGCCTCGGCATATGTTCACCCGGACTGTCGAGGCTTCCCAGCCCCAAGTCCAGGGCTTTGCGAATCAAATGATGCGAGAGATCAAAGAGAACCTGAGCAGGGGTAGGTAGTGTCGATTTTTTCGGACATACGGGATGGGTTCGTGACTGTGGTGGAAGCCGCCATCACCGGCCTTCGGATTTACCCGAAATTACCGGATGGCCTGTTGGAATACCCCTGCATGGTGGTGCAACCGACCGGGGACGTTGAATACCGCCAGCTAATCGGGGCCGATAACATCCTGTACCTCCTGAAGGCTAGGCTCTATCTCAACATTCAAGACAGCTCTGAGGCGTGGAACGAGTTCGACGAGTACAAATCCCCTACAGGATCAAAGAGCATACGTGCCGCAGTAAAAACCGATGTGACGTTGAACGCCTCCGCAACCTACGCTGAAGTTGTCTTCAGCAGTGAAGGCGAGCAGGACCCGGACGGGCGGGAAAGGCTCTGGGAATTTTCCTGCGAATTCCATACCGAAGTAAGGAAGAACATCGCTTAATGGGAGAGTGATATGGGACTAGAAGCCTTAAGGCGCGTCCAGATCGGGTTGGAGAGCACCAGGGGAACGGCCGTCGCCGCTGATGTAAAGCTAATGGGCATGTTAACCATGGACCCGACCCAGGTACTTTACATGCCCGAGGACGAGGAGCGCCAATCTCTGGCCCTATTGCACCGCCGGGAGATCGTCGCGGAGATGGCGAACATGCACTTTGAGAGCTCGCTAAACTTCGAGCAGCTTATCCACTTCCTGGCAATGGGCGTTGGGAACCATGGCAGCCAACCGACCACCCCGACCAACGGCGTCTTGACCAGGGATTGGCTGTTTGAACCCAGCCACAGCGCCTCCAACGCCCAGGCGGCCTACACCCTGGAGTATGGTGACGATCAGCAAGAATACGAGTCCGCCTTCGTTATGTGTAGTCAACTGGAGTTCACCTGGGCACTGGAGGAGTCGGTGAAGATGTCCGCCGAGCTGTTCGGGCGCTCGGTCACCAAAGCCACCTTTACCTCCTTGTCTGACCCGACGATTGAGGATGCGGTAACCCAGCTAACCAAGATGTATGTTGACACCACCTGGGCCAATTTGGGCACCACCCAAAAAGCCAGCCTGATGGCCTCCGCCACCGTTCGGATACCCACGGGTGTGGGGCCGACCCGATACGCCGATGGGAGCCTGGAATTCAGCAACTTTGTGGAGCGGAAAAGGGCGGCGGAAGTCGAGATACTTATGATCCACGGCGCCGATGGAGAGGCCGAATTCGACAAGTACGAGGCCGGGACCACCAGCTTCATCAGGTTGCAGACGACGGGCACGGAGATCGAGGCGGTCACACCGACGTATGACAAGCTGTTCCGGGTGGATTTGGCGGTCAAGTACACGGAGCCGCCCCAGTTCTTTCAAACACACAACGGGGAGAACGCGGTTCGGATGGTGGGCAGGACCTTCCTGGACCCGACCGCCAGTAAGGATTTCAGCGTGTTTCTACGGAACAAGGAGACTTCACTGTAAGAGGAGAGAACGATGCCGGAAGATACGATGTTCGCCAGCGATGGGGAAGTACCGATTGAGTTTGACGATGGCTGGGTCGTTTGGATCAAAGAGGAAATGCCCTACGGTTTCCAGGACGACTTGGAGAATAACCAGGTCCGGCTCCAACTTCAGGCCGGGAGGAACGGCGGGGACAAAGAGGAGACCCAGGAGGCTCACATAGCCCTGGGCAATGTTCAATTGCTCCAGCTAATGGTGACTAAATTTGTGGACCCTGATGGCAAGACCTTTCAAGTAACCAAGGGTCTGATCCGCCGAATGACCCGGCAGCGAGTCGCCCGTATCTTGGACGAGATCAACCAGCTCAACCCCCCTTTTTCGACACTCCTGAAAAAACCAGAGTCGGAAGTCCTGGGCTAAACCCCAATGAAGACATTGTGGCCATGAACTGGTTTATGGGGAACAGTTCAAAGCCGCCGCGATGGCTCCTCCGAACCCTCGTGATGGAGAAAATGGGATGGGATTATTGGGTCCTTAGAAGGCAGCCCGTCCGGATCGTCGAGGATGTCATACGCACCATGAGCGCCGAGGCCGACGCAAGAAAAGCACTGGGAGATAGAGCATGACCACGCCGCAGGCAACCACTATTGTGATAGATGCGCAGGACCGGGCCAGCCGGACCATCAACCGGATCAGCCAGGGAACCCTCAAGAACCTGCGCCAGAGCGTGATTAGCACGGGTGTGGGCATGCTTTCGCTCACCAAACCATAATTGGGGGGCTCGGGCTCCGGCAAGGTCCTGGTGGCCCGGATGCTGATGGAGGAGTCCGGCTTTGACACTGGGATCACCTTCTGCGAGGTCGGGACCAATAACACTGCCCCGGTTGTTTCGGATACCGATCTCAACACCGGGACGAAACGCAACGCCATCACCACGACTATCAGGACTGCCAACGTGGTCCAGTTTAGGACCTTCTTCGCGGCGGCAGACATCTCGGTGTTCGTCAAGGAGATGGGCATGTTTGGCCACAGCACGGCGAGCTCCACCTTGGGCACGGGGGAGCTATTCAACCGAGCGATCTTGAACTTTGACAACTCTCTCGGAAACAAGGATTTGACCGTGGTCTCCCAGGTTACCTTCGGTTAAGGAGTTTTAGCGTGGCTTTTAACGAGACCCCAACCTACGTTGGCCCCGTGGCATCTGGAGACGAGAGCACCGAAAACTTGATGAACTCCAGTTATCTCCAAATTAGCGTGGCAGCCAGCCGCCCCGCCCAGGGAAACAAAGGTGCTTTACACTGGGCGACGGACACTAAGGTGCTAAGTTTCGACGACGGGTCTGCCTGGGTGGATGCGCTCCCACTCGTTGACTTCCAGCGGTTCACCTCGTCGGGCACCTGGACCAAACCAGCCGGCGTGACCGTTGTTGTCGTGGAGCTCATCGGCCCAGGCGGCGGCGGCGGCGGCAGTATAGCCGAGGGCGGTGGCGGCAGTATAGCCGAGGGCGGTGGCGGCGGTGGCGGCGGGGCTATTTCGAGAGAGGTGTATAACGCCTCCGACCTCGCGGCGACTCATACAGTAACGGTTCCCGCTGGCGGTGCCGCAGGTTCGAGTGGGGGTGGGAACGGCGTTGCCGGTGGCTCGACGGAATTCACCGGGACCGGCGTTCTCCAGAAGGCATTCGGCGGTGGAGGGGGAGGCTCAAGTGGGAGCGGCGGCGGCGGCGGCGGAAAGGCCTCTTCAGGAGCAGTGGGTTCTGGGGGCACCGGAGGCGATGGTGGTGATCCCACCATCCAGAGTTCGACTCATGGTAATAGCCTTGGCGGCAGAGGAGCCAAAGGTGGCAATACGGATGCTGACGGCTCCAATGCTGAAAACGGTGGAGGTGGTGGTGCTGGTGGAGATACAACTCTAGGAGCAAGCACTCCGGGGAAGGATGGCGGCAGTTCTATTGGTGGAGCGGGTGGTGGCGGAGGGGGGACCAGAGCATCTGACAACACAAATAATGGAGGTGACGGAGGCCAATGGGGGGCCTACGCTGCGGGTGGTGGTGCTGTAGGCGATGCCGATGGAGGGGCCACTGGCACCAGTCGGAACTTTGGGGCTGGTGATGGTGGTGCCGGTGCGGGCGGAACCACCTCTACCTCATTCGCGGGTGGTGCTGGTGGCGCCCCCGGCGGAGGAGGCGGAGGAGGCTCAGGAAATAACTCCAACTCTGGGGCAGGTGGAGCAGGTGCCCGTGGCGAAATCCGAATCTGGGCATGGTGATGCAAATGAAAAAGGCACTAATCGACTCTACCAATAAGGTCACCAACGTGATCGAGATCGAGGAGGGCGCGGCTTATGCCCCTTCTCCTGGGCTCCGCTTAATCAATACTGATGCTTCCGATGCTCAGATCGGCGGGACTTGGGACGAGGTGGCCGAGACGTTCACCGCTGCACCTGAACCGGTACGATCCACTCTTTCCATCCTTCACGAGAAGCTGAGGTTTGGCGAAATTTCCCAGCCGGAGATTGAGACTATGCTCCGCCTGGAGCGGGGGTTAACGGGTGGACCATCAGATGCCCGGCCCCAAGGATGATGGCGCTATCACCATCCGACAAAGAACGCCTCGCCACACTGGAGGCAGACATCCCCTGGATTAAAGAGAGCCTGGGGCGAACCGAAGGCCTTCTGACTGACCTCAACTCCCTGTTAGGGGATCATCTAATCCACCACCGTAACGGCTCGCCCAGTGACGGCCAGAATGGTGGTGTGTCCGTCGTGATTGGCGGGAAAACCATGGCCACTCTGTTGGCGGCGGCGGCGGCGGTCGGGCTGATCGGCGCATACCTTAAAAAGCAAGGGTTGATATGAGGCGGCAGACGTTGATCCTGGGGCTCCTTTTGGTCTTCACAGCCCCGCTGGTATTGGAGCAGTGGCGGTTAGTAGCTCGAGGAGTTGGGAGCCCGAATCACTCCGTAAAGGCACATACGGCATAAGCTCGGACTGTGTCCGATCTTTCTCGAAATGGAACCCGTACCCATACCAGCCACGAATCATTAGTGACAGGGAAACTCGCCAACATTGTGGCGGAAGTCAAAAAACCGCCTGTTTCAGAATCAATCACAAAACCGCCCCCGCCCATGATCTTCCTCCCGCCTTCACATTTGACAATCAAAGAGAACTCACCCCCACTTCCGCTGGTCAATCCACTGGCAGTGGTAATGACGTGCCCACGTACACCTGCGGCACCCCTATCACCCTTGGCACCGGTGGCGCCTTCAGTACCCGTATCACCCTTGGCACCGGTGGCGCCTTCAGCACCCCTATCACCCTTGGCACCGGTGGCGCCTTCAGCACCCGTATCACCCCGTGGCACCGGTGGCGCCCGTATTGCCCTGATCGCCCATGGGACCGGTGGCGCCCGTATTGCCCTGATCGCCCATGGGACCGGTGGGGCCCTTCGTTCCCACTGGTCGTGGGTTTCCCTGAGGATCTTGTGATGTTGAGTACACCAACGACACCACGCTCAAAGGGAGCGCGATGGTCACCGAAAGGCTCAAAGTGAACAAAGAGAACTTGACCAGTTTGGGCAAGCGCCCGATCCAACTCTGCGAGCGATTTGGCTCGCTATCCTGTTCATTTCCCGTACGGTTAACATCTGGGAAAGGGCGTGGAGGGTCTACTGAAGGAGTGCCCAAGTTATACCTCCTCACCGAGATGGGTAATGGTTAAGATAACATCTTTAGCCCCTCTTTCAGTCGTCACGCCAGATTATCAGGTTACCATGTGAGCCAAGGCGAATGAATGCTAAAATACTTGACAGGAGCGATCGTCATATCACGCTTTCGGAATTTCCTCCCGCGTAGGAGGCCTCGATGACTCAAAATATGGATGACCCAGGGATTCTGCGGAGTAATTTAGAGGTCATCTACGACCTCTACCGCAAAGCGCTGTTTAATCGTAAATATTATGGGGATCGACTTTCAGCGATCCAAAAACACAACACGGTAATCGAGATCGTGATCGCTCTGGGGACAGCC
>DAOUHE010000187.1:0-1672 GCA_034428715.1 Dehalococcoidia bacterium
CGCCGTGCCGGAGAGGAACGTCGAAACCCGCATCCTTGTGGTTGTGGGCTATTGCGGCCGCGACCACCTTGATGGTCGAGGCTCTGGCGCCGGCCTCCCACCCTGTACTCAATGTAGCCCGCGACATCCTCGGATGTCGCGGGCAGAGAACGCCTGCCTGCCGCCTCGGACCAGGCGACGAAACAGTTCCACTCGTGGGCATAGCTGGCACCACTACGCTTGGTTTTTGGTTATGTTTTCCATGGGTGCCTTGTTCTTGCCAGGATGCAGGACCCATCGTCGAATACCACTCTGTAGACCGGCACTTTCCTCCTGTGGAAGATTCCGCTCACGGAACAGGGCCGTCCGCCTTCGTCGAAGACAATCTGCCCCGGTGTGATATTTTTGAGCGCAATCCAGCCATCAGGTGTGGGGATTGGAGTGTTTTCTTCCAACGATGTGCAACATCCGGAACCCTCAACAGTAAGAGTGAAGAGGCGTCCGCTCTTATAGTTCAGGGAATCCTGTCCGCACCTGTAGTAACTATCGTGGGTTTGCTCTCTCGTCATATTCATCTCTCCTTGGTTGCTGTCCTGTAAGTCGTGGGGTTGGTGGTTTCCATTTCTGCGTTAAGCCGCTCAGGTCTCTGAACCTGACCGGTTCCGGAAACGCGAAGACGGGCGGACCCGCGTCGTCGCAGGGCCCGCCCGTCACTTTCGTTTGTATGGCTTTTTGCTAGATGTCCGTTTGTTGAGGCTGCCTCTTCCTCCGTCGGATATGGAGAGACTCTATTGCGAATCTGTCCGGTTTCGACTTCTGAGAATCCTCCATTCGAATCCTTATTGTTCCCAAAGGAGACGAAAGAAAATCTTGGCTTGGTCGTTCTGCTTTACCTCGTCCCCTTGTCGACGTGGACAGGGAGCGAGAGCAAAACCAGGCGGTGGGCGCCTCCTCTACGCCGAGGAGGGGCGCCCACCGCCTGTCAACAAATCAATTGATGATGGTTTGCATTCCCGATCCTGGAAGAGGCGACCGAGGCTATGACTCCAATACGAGAATCGGGAAGGATTCACAAATAAGGCCACCTTGCGGGTGGAACCGCGACTTCGCGGGTAAGGCTAAACTGTGCGCAAGGCGCGGGCCTTAGTCTTGCCCACCCAGACAGGCCTTTTGAAATTTATCCTTGACCGTATACGGAGGGAACTCGCCCCGTTTCTTCGTCCACTGGAACTTCCCTTGTGGTGAGCGGCTGGGGCTTGTTTGTTTCCTCCGCGACACGACTTACAGTGTGTTACAGCCCACCATCCAACATGAGGTACGCTTGATTGTTCGTTGGCTCCGATGGGCCGGCATCCTGTGTACCGATAGCGGAGTGTCCCACGCCGACGTCGGCTTTGCCCGTTGCCCTGCTTTGAGCTACTGCCTTCCTA
The DNA here is from genome assembly GCA_034428715.1 of Dehalococcoidia bacterium. Lineage (GTDB taxonomy): Bacteria > Chloroflexota > Dehalococcoidia > Lucifugimonadales > UBA3495 > Io17-Chloro-G2. Next base: position 1,410 of record DAOUHE010000187.1, read on the forward strand.
ATCCGGTCCACGCAGCCTGAGTTGTGGGAAGCTCCAATGAACCGAAACCCGTGCTTTAGAGCCGTCAAGGCCGAGTGGGGACGGTCCAGCATTATAGGGTCGCAGACTTTTTGCCCCGGTTCTGCCAGTCTCTTCAGCACAAGTTCGGTTGCCAACTGCATCAACCGCCCGATGCCCGGGGTGGGACTCCCTTCCTTGGACGGGATCCAGAGCACACTATCCCCTGCCTTCATCCGGCAACCGGCCTTGCCAAATATCAGGAC
>DAOUHE010000188.1:0-3980 GCA_034428715.1 Dehalococcoidia bacterium
TGCATTTCGGGGGTCTTGAAGACGACCAAAAGGACTCTACAGCACCTCATATTACTCTTAGGCCCCAACTGGGTGCCCACCGACAATGCGGTCTAGCGATATGTACATTTCACCTTGGCTTTAGTTTAGTAGTACCGCGTCAACCTGAGAACGGGATGATGAAGATTAAATCTGACGCTAAGCGCAATTAATCGCCGGTTATGGTCATATTATTACTGAAAGGATAGGATATATCCGGTAAATGGCGATGCATTCGTTTCCCATGGCGGCAGGATAAATTAGGAACCTTGCCCCGTTCAGAATTGGGGTATGATAGTGAAACGCGCCCATAAGATGATATTTCTAAATGGAAATCTACCCAAGCTGGCAAAAATCCAGTCTAAAACTCCGGTCCGTTACAGCTCATGGAAATTCATATCCTACTTTCGCCTGTCTAACGGCCGTGAGGCCGTAACTGAAATATTGGAGCCCCGTAAAACACCGTTACCGGCCTCCGCACGCGGGATGGCGTTCAGCACATGAATCAGCCGGTGTCGTTTCCCCCTGGTACCTGATCAATCTGAAACCGGCGGATAGAGATGCTGACGTCTAACTCTAACCCCACCGTGGTGAATGGGAAATCTATGGTTGTTTGGGGCTGTTGGCTTTCGCTTGATTGCGTGCGGCCGGCCGCACGGCAATCTTTGAAATAAAGTAGTAGTATAATCGCCTCAGGTAACAGTTTCCCCGGGCCCCACCCAAGCTTAAACGAGGAGAATCAACCATGTCCCTTCCACAGCGAATGAAGTTTGGTGTCTTCCTTGGCCCCTTTCACCGGGTCGGTGAGAACCCTACCCTGGCCATCGACCGCGATCTAGAATTGGTGGAATGGCTGGACCATTTGGGCTATGACGAAGCATGGATCGGCGAGCACCACAGCGCCGGCTGGGAGATCATCGCCTCCCCTGAGATCTTCATGGCGGTGGCGGCCGACCGCACCCGGCACATCAAGCTGGGCTCCGGCGTGATCAGCCTGCCCTACCACCATCCTCTGATGGTTGCCGACCGCATAGTCCAACTGGACCACATGACCCACGGCCGGGTGATGCTGGGCGTTGGCCCCGGCGCTTTGCCCGGCGATGCCTACATGATGGGCATTCCGCCCGAAGTCCAACGCCAGCGCATGGACGAGTCACTGGGGATCATCATGCGCCTATTCACCGAAGACGAGCCGGTAAGCTATAAATGCGACTGGTTCGAACTTAATGAAGGGTTGTTGCAGCTACGGCCATACCAGAAGCCGCACATGCCCATCGCGGTGGCGTCGGTGCAGACTGGGGCCGGGGTGACTCTGGCCGGGAAGCACGGCGCGGCCGTTCTGACCATCACCGTTCCCAGGGACCCCTCGGCAGGCCCCGCCGACCTGAAGGGACTGTGGGCCATAGCCGAAGAATCGGCCGCGACCCATGGCCATACGATGAACCGCGACGATTGGCGGCTGGTATTGCCGGTGCACCTGGCGGAAACCCGGAAAGAGGCTTTGGACGATGCCAGAATGGGCTCGGGCCGGTATCTCAGGGAGTATTCCGAGGGCACCAACGGCCGCAAAGCGATTTTCGATGGACCCCTGGAAAAGGTCATCGACCAGATGGCGGACAACGGATCGTGGATCGTCGGAACGCCCGACGACTGCATCGAAGCCATTCACAAGCTGGCCGAACAGAGCGGCGGCTTTGGCGGGTTCCTGATTCAGACCGTGGACTGGGCGCCCAGGGAAAAGATGCTGCGCAGCTATGAACTTCTGGCCCGCTACGTCATGCCACAATTCCAGGGCACCGTGATGAGCACGGCCGCGTCAAACCGTTGGGCGGCCGAGCGTCAGGATACCCTGGTGGCCGGCCGCGTCCGCGCGATAGACCAAGCAAAACAGGTCGTGGCAGACCGGCGCAACTAAGGCCAAACCTCACTAACCGGCTGCTCGGTAAGGCCTCCTCGATTTGAGGGGGCCTTATTTTTATCAAAGGTGAGGCCAGTCACTGGCCCTTGACGGGGACCACCCATCCATTACAATTCGTTCATCTTCAACGAAGGGGCTGGCGATGCGTTTGGAAGGCAAGGTAGCACTGATCAGCGGCGGGGCCAGGGGCATGGGCGCCGCCGAAGCCAAGCTCTTCGCCCAAGAGGGAGCCAAGGTGATCATTGGCGATGTATTGGAAGACCTAGGCCGTAGGACGGAGGCCGAGATCAACGAGGCCGGAGGCGAGTGTGTTTTCTTGCGCTTGGACGTTACCCAAGAAGCGCAATGGATCGCCGCGGTAGAGTCGGCGGTTCAGCGGTTCGGAAAACTGGATATCCTGGTCAATAACGCTGGAGTGGTCGCCAGGGGGATCCTGGAAGACACTTCGCTGGAAGAGTGGGACCGGGTGATGGATGTGAACGCCAAAGGGGTGTTCTTGGGCACCAAGGCCGCGATAGTAGAGATGCGGAAGTCAGGCGGCGGCTCCATCGTCAACATCTCTTCCATGTCCGGCATCGTGGGCCAGTCCTACATCCAGCCGGTTTACAACGCGTCTAAGGGCGCGGTGCGCATCTTCACAAAAGCGGCCGCAATCCAGTACGCCAAAGAGAGCATACGGGTCAATTCTGTACATCCTGGCCCTATCGACACCGACATGGCTGGAGACCGCCTGAACGACGCCCAGCTACAACAAGAAGCTGAGCAGCGTGTCCCCCTGGGCAGGACCGCCCGGCCCGAAGAAGTGGCCTACGGGGTGCTGTTCCTGGCATCCGATGAATCATCGTTCATGACGGGCAGCGAGTTAGTCATCGACGGCGGCATCACGGCCCAGTAGGCGCCGGTGGAGCGCGCACCCGATTTGGGGTCGAATTAGACATGCACCCTGGATATCAGATAAGAACGTAGAGGCGCGCGGCCGTGCGCCCCTACTACGGTTCTGGACCGCCCTTGGTAGCCGTGAGCCAGGTACACCCCCGCCGTGGTCATGTCATTGACAAGACCTCGGTTTGATCACGGAATGCCCAATCCCAAACCCGGTCCCGCTACAAACAAATGGTGAAACCCACTCATCACTACCTTGCCTGAGCATGACCCGTTGGTTATGATGCTAGCGGACTAATGGCGGCTCATAGGTGTTATGAACCGGTAAGATCTTCAGCCAACAGGCTCAAGACTATGTGACCATACAACCCAATAATGGATGTGTAACGCACTCTTCAAGATAAATATCCCCCACAGATGCGGTTGGGTGGAGGTGGCGGAGACAATGAAACCAACTGGATCACTCGTATTCCTGGTGCTGGCGGCTTCGGTTTTCCTGGTTTTGGCGGCCTGCGGCGCCTCTGATTTTGAAGGGCGCGACGGGGTTCCAACTAAAGGGCTGAAAGTGACCCTGGAAGAGTACCGTAGCATTTGGCCCTTTGACGCCAAAGGGGGAACGCTGGAATGCGTTGCTTCGTCGGCGGCGGTTTTCCACCACGGTGGCGACAGTTACGCTTTGAATCAACCGGCCCTGGAACAAAACTACACGCCGGTGGAGAAGATCAGAAAAAGGGGGGGCAAGCTGGAGAGGGAACATTACGATCTGGCCGAGGAATCTGGCGACATGAGCCCCAATATCAGGTCATATGAGCAATTTCTAGACGCCTTTGGGACCACAGAGGTGTATTACAAAGAATTTCCCAATCTGGTAGACAAGCTGAGAGGAGACTTGGGGCCGATGGCCGATCTGGCTCTGACCCTATGTTAGTCTCGTGAGCGGGTCTTTGATGTCATCCTGAAACACGCGGAAGGTTGGGGGTCATGAGGCTCGCCCACGCCAGATGCTCTAGAGCATCTGGCCGCATATTCCTACCCTAGAAGTCTGGCCGAAAAGTGCACTGACCTCGACTGTTCCGATATAATTGTCAGGATAATTTAATGGGTGTGGGAGGCAGGGGATGCTGGGAAAACGCTCTAAACAGTTGGGGTTCCTGGAAGCGGA
>DAOUHE010000189.1:0-16828 GCA_034428715.1 Dehalococcoidia bacterium
CTTGCAGCCGGCAAGTTCCTCTTGAATCTCTCAGCATTCACAAACCCACCCTGTCCCCGGATGGCTTTCTCCGGCTAATTCCGGCTGTCCAGCTAACCTGCTCCAGTAATCCTCGGACGGGCTGCTAGGTTTTGAGGACCTGGGTTTGGAGGCCAGGGTCTGGATCATAGCCAACCCTGCGGCGGTTGCCCTGGGTTATCAGATCCGGCGCACGCCTTTAGCGAACTCGCGTTGGGTGATCATTTGGGCTCTGGCCTCGTTTGCGCTGGTCCTCGTCCTGCTGCGGGGCATTCCTGGGATTCCGTGGCTTCCCCAGGTTTCCACCGGCGCATGGGGGGGCTGTTGCTGACCTTCCTGCTGGCCTTGGTGGGAATCGTGGCTTCCTTCCCATTGGGTGTTCTCTTGGCCCTGGGCCGGCGCAGCGACCTGCCGGTGCTAAAAGGCCTTTGCGTGTTGTTCATCGAATTGGTCAGGGGTGTCCCGCTGGTCAGCCTGCTTTTCATGACCCAGGTAATTGTTCCCCTATTCCTGCCCGAAGACCTGCGCGTGGACCGGGTATTACGGGCATTATTTGCCATCACACTATTCAGCTCCGCCTATATGGCGGAAAACGTAAGAGGCGGACTGCAGTCGGTGCCCCAGGGGCAGGTGGAAGCCGCCCGGGCTCTGGGGTTGGGCGGCGCCCACACCATGTTGTTCATCGTGCTTCCTCAAGCTCTGAGAGCCGTCATTCCCGCCATAGTCGGCCAGTTCATCAGTTTATTCAAAGACACCAGCTTGGTGGTGACGGTCGGGTTATTGGATGTCTTAGGCATTGGCAAGTCCATCGTTTTGGGCAACGTTGAATGGGTTGGCTCGCAACGGGAGGTTTACATATTCATAGCCCTGTTATTCTGGGTGTTCACCTATTCGATGTCCTACGCCAGCCGCAAGTTGGAATCTGCGTTGGGCGTGGGCCAGCGTTAATGGATCAGCGTTAAGGGATCAACGAGTATAAGCGTGACAGCGGACCAGGTTCAACATGACCCACCCCAACAGGCGGATGACATGATCGTCTTCCGCGACGTCCACAAATGGTTTGGTGATTTCCACGTCCTTAAGGGCGTGAATATTAATATTGGGCGCGGCGAGGTGGTAGTCGTCTGTGGGCCATCCGGTTCCGGGAAATCCACCCTTATACGCACCATCAACCGCTTGGAGGAGCATCAACGGGGTGAGATCGTGGTGGACGGAGTTGAACTGACCCACGACATCCGCCACATTGAGACCATTCGGCGCGATGTTGGTATGGTGTTTCAGTCTTTCAACCTGTTCCCACACCTGACAGTCATGCAAAATATCACCCTGGCGCCGGCCAAAGTTCGTAAGTTGCCCCGGAAAGAAGCCGAACTCGCGGCCATGGAGTTGCTAGAACGGGTTGGCATTCCCGAGCAGGCCCAAAAATACCCGGCCGAGCTGTCCGGCGGACAGCAGCAGCAGCGGGTGGCGATCGCCCGGGCGCTGGCGATGCGGCCCAAGGTGATGTTGTTTGACGAACCGACATCCGCCCTTGATCCGGAGATGATCAAAGAGGTGTTGGACGTGATGGGGGAGTTGGCGTCGTCGGGAATGACAATGATCGTGGTCACCCACGAGATGGGCTTCGCCAAAGAGGTGGCCCACCGCCTGGTGATGTTTGACGATGGCAATATCATTGAGGCTGGCACCCCAGGACAGATCTTTGAAAACCCGCAACACGAACGCACCAAGCAATTCCTATCCCAGATCCTTTAGCCTGTCAATCCATTGCTGAGCCAGCCTATCCCACCCATGTCATTCCGAGCCAGCCGCAGCGGCGAAGAATCTAAAGTCCTGGATGCGCCGCCCCTGCAACCGGACCACTCATCGGATTCTTCGTCACTCCGTTCCTCGGAAAGACATATTGAGGCGATGTTATTTAGGTGGAATGTCACCCATTAGGATCCCGCTCGCCACGGCTGGGCAAGGGTGGCAGCGCAAATAACGCCGCCGCCGCGGCAAAAAGGGCGGCGATGAAGTAAAGCGCGGGTTCCATTCCATAGTTCTGATAAAGTCCGCCGGCGATCAACGGGGCTGCCGCGGACATGATAAAGCTGGCGAAGGTGGCGATGCCCAGGGCGGTGGCGGAGACGTCGCGGCCCACGATCTCCAGGGTGACGGCGGTCAAGATGGGCTGGTCAGGATATAGAAACAAACCTAGAAGAACGATGGAAACCGTAAGCCCTATCCCCTGATCAAAGGGGATCAGCATCAACGCCAGGGCGCATGACCAGAGCATTCCCGGCACCAGCACCTGTTTCCTTCCCCACCTGTCCGATATGTGTCCCGCGACCGGCTTGGCCACCAGGCCGATGGCGATCAACAAACCTATGTGAAACCCCCTGGCAAATGGGCTCATGCCCAGATCGTTGCCAAAATAAAGAGGAAGGACCGTCAGCAGCGCCACCAGAGACATTGCTCTGAAACCCCGGACAACCGTGATGCCCCACAGCAACAGGTCAGTCAGCAGCCGTCTGGTCGCATCGGCCCTGGATCGTTGCCTGGTGGATATTCCGTCGGCCTCTTTTACCCAGCCTATGTTTTGGAAGGACCAGACGGCCAGGAATGCCAAGAAGACCGGAACGACGGCGTAGAGGCTTAAGATCCCTTCCCAGCCCAAGACCATCAACAGGGCTCCCGTGGCCAGCGGCCCCGCCACATCGCCCACGCTGCCGCCCACGCCGTGCAACGCCAGGGCCAACCCGCGCCTTTCGGGGAAGTGGTAGGACAGAGACGCCGACGCCGGCAGGTGCCAGATGGAGTGGGCCATTGCCACCAGGGCCATGCCCGCCAGAAGAAGTGGGTATACTGGAGATATACCTATGGCCAGCGAACCCAGTCCTGCCAGCAAGATGCAGGCGGCCAACAGCAAACCCCAGTGCCGCCTCAAAACGTCCGCCACCACCCCGCCGGGCAAGCGTATGATCCCCGAAGCCAGCTCCCGGGCTGACAATATCCCGCCCACTCCCACCGCGCTGAGCCCGAATGCGGCCTGGATCTCCGGCAGCACTACCACAAAGCTCTGCATCACCCAATGAAAAACAGAGTGGCCTACAGCCAGGCCCGTGATCATGAACGGCCCTGTGAGACGGATGTCTCTTGGCGGGGTAGCCGTCGTCGTTCTTTCTTCTGTCATCGTAGGTTGATAGCATTACCGCCGGTGACTACAGGCGGAATAGATTAGCAGTTTTCGTGTCCTTGGACGAGTTGGTTGCGGGACGAGTTGGTTGCGGACGGAAATCCCCCTTAGTCCCCCTTTTGCGAAAGCTGGAGAATTGCCCTCCCTTTCACAAAGGTAATTATCCCCACATTGCACACCTGCTAAAGCCAAGCTCTGTATTGTATTTCCCGTTGTACGGCAAGGTTGCAAAGTTGGCAGACCCCGGTCTCGGCGTAATGTCCAGAAGTCTGCTGTACCCCCTCTGCCCCGACGGCCGAGATTGGAGAAAGGCCGGCCGCCTATGTGATCACCCCTTCCGAAATCAATTCTTCCAGGTGGTCTTCGTCCAGACCCAGCAGGCTGCCGAAGATCTCCCTGTTATGCTCGCCGTATCTGGGAATGGGCCCCGCCGTGGTGGGGGTTTTGGAAAACTTAATGATGCTGGGGCCGGGAACCAAAATCTTCTTGCCGGTTGCATTGCCGTCGGCATCGTCCAACTCGGCCTCCATCATCACCTCCCTTTCCCATAAATGCTTGTCTTCCAACACCTCGGGGATGCTCATGGCCCGGCCCACGGGGATGTCCGCGGCCACCAGGACTTCTTCCACCTCTTTCACCGGCCTCTCTTCACACCACAGGTGCAAAAGCTCCATGCGTATCTCAGCCTTGTCGGTGGCAAACATGGGGGCGGCGTACTCCGGGTCGCTGGCCAAGTCGGCGTACCCCATGACCTTCAACATGCGCTCCCACATTCCGGCCCTGGCGGCGCCCGTACTGACCCACCCGTCTAGGCATTTCAGGAAAGTGCCGCCCCTTTTGAAATCATTAGTGCCGGTTTCGTAGCACATGGCCAGGGCCACTTCTTCCAGGGTAATGCCGCCGTCCAGCATGGCGACCTCGATCCACTGGCCCTCGCCGGTGCGGTCCCGGTGCCTCAACGCACCAAGGATGCCGATGGCGATATGCAGGGCCGCCGTCCGGTCCATGATGGGACCCTCGGCCATGACCGGCTGGTCGAACCCGCGGCCCGTCTGATGCCCAATGCCGCTCATGGCCTGGATGATGGGGTCGAAGCATTGGCGGTCCCGGTAGGGACCGTACTGCCCAAACCCGGAGACCGACGCCAAGATGATCCCCGGATTCACCCGGCAAAGACTCTCGTAGCCAAACCCCATCTTCTCTACCGTGCCCGGCCGGTAATTCTCCAACACTGCGTCGGACACCCGTATCAGATCGAAGAATAGTTCTTTCCCCTTGGGATGCCTGGTGTCCACGGTGATGCTTTTCTTGCCCCGGTTGTAGGCGGCGAATTGCACGCTCATATCGCCCACGAAAGGTCCTGAATTCCTGAGGTCTCCGCCTTTGCGCCACTCCACTTTGATCACCTCGGCACCCATGTCCCGCAGTATCAACGATGCCCGGGGCGCAGCCTGCCACCGGGCCAGCTCGACTATGCGGACCCCCTCAAGGACTTTACATTCATTGGCACGAATCTTGACTGGGACATCGGTCTGGGACATTAAGTTGCTCCTAGATAATGGATTGATTCGCCAACAGGATAACCGGACGGCGAGTGTATCGCCAGGGGGCCGGCCTGCATAAAGACGACCGCTCAGTCCGGTGCCTGTCGGGGGTCACGGCCGTGTGCTCCCCGTTGATTAAAATCGATCACCTGTGGACGAGGGCTACGATACCTTCTTATCCAACTATTTTTATCGGCCGGTTCGCGTCGTTGACAAGTGGACCTGGCCTAAATAAAATTAGCGGCAGCCTTTAAAAGGTTTTACCAACTTGTTCGACTGCCGTATACGAAATTTCCTTACTCAATCCTTTACGATTCACCCTTAAAGGGAGGTTGACCATGCCAGCCAACGGGAAAAAGCGTTCCCTTATTGTGATACAGCTCATCGGAGCCAACGATCCTCTCAACACTGTGATTCCCTATAACAATGGTCTGTACTACGACTACCGGCCCAACGTAAACATACCGGCCAATGATGTGCTTCCAATAGACGACGACTTCGGGTTCTCCCCACAATTGGGTCCCATCAAAGACCTGTGGGACCGGGGTAATGTGGCCCTGGTGAACGGCATCGGTTATACCACCCCGGTGCGTTCCCATTTCAGGTCCATGGACATCTGGCATACCTGCGAGCCCGATAAGATCGCCACTGAAGGCTGGCTGGGCCGGGCCATCCGCGACATGGACCCTCAGGGCGACAACGTACTGACCGGCATAAATTTTGGCCGGGGACTCCCCAGGGCGCTGGGCTGTAAGGGTGTTCCCGTTGCGTCGGTGGGCAACCTGGACACCTACGGACTGTTCCCTGATCTGGAAGACGAGCAGCAAAAAGGATACGCCCTGGAGGCTTTCGCCAGGATGTACGGCATGTCTAAAGATAACGACCCGATTATGGACTCTCTGAGCCAGACGGGCCGGAACGCCTTGAAAGGGGCGGACATACTGAGGACCGCGCCGGGTAAGTATTCCTCCTCTGTGGAATATGCCCAGAATCCCATCTCACAGAACATGAAGAGCATCGCCCAGGTGATGTTCGCCGACCTGGGCACCCGAGTCTTTTACACCTCCCACGGCAGCTTCGACACCCACGGCGGCGAACTTGTGACCCACGTCAAACTTTGGGAAGACCTCGCCGGGGCGATAGCCGACTGCTATGCCGATTTGGAAGAGCACGGCATGCAGGACGACACCATGATGCTGGTATGGACCGAGTTCGGCCGGCGTATCCGCGACAACGGATCGGGCACTGATCACGGCGCCGGTGGCACGGCGATGCTGATAGGTGGTTCGGTCAAGGGCGGCATGTACGGTGAATACCCCTCTCTGGAGGAAGCCCAACAGTTGGATGGCGACCTCCGGGCCAACAATGATTTCCGGTCCACCTATAGCACCATCCTGGAGCGCTGGCTGGAACTTGATGCCCCATCCATCGTCAACGGCCAGTTCGAGCATATGGACTTTATCGCGAAATAATACCTCTCCTGAGTACCTTCGATAGTCGGTGACAGGAACGGTCGGAAAGGAGAAACTATGAGTAACCAGGACATCGCGCTAATGGCGCACCTGATGCGCCGGGCGGGCTTTGGCGCCAGCCGGGACGAACTAGAGGCGCGCGTCGAGATGGGCTACGAGGCGGTTGTGGAGGAGCTGCTCCACCCCACCGACCCGCAAAATCTGCCCGATGACATCATCCGCCGCTACCACACCGAGCAGGCCGAGATGCGCTTGGCCGACGGCGCGGCCGCCTACTGGCTCTATCGTATGATCACCACCCGGTGCCAGTTGGAAGAGAAGCTCTCCCTATTCTGGCACGGCCTCTTCGCCACCGGTTACAACAAGCTCAACCAGGCCAGGGCGTTGGTCAACCAGATAGAGATGTTCCGCCGACACGGCATGGGTAACTTTTCCAACCTGCTGGTGGAGCTTTCCAAAGACCCGGCAATGATCATCTGGCTGGATAACAACGATAACCACAAGGATGCCATCAACGAGAACTACGGCCGGGAACTCCTGGAGCTTTTCTCCCTGGGTATTGGCAACTACACCGAGGACGATATCAAGGAGTGCGCCCGGGCCTTTACCGGCTGGACACTGGGTAACGCTGAATACATGGCCATGCGGGCCAGCCGGGACTCCATCTGGCCCTATAGCCGTATCTCCTGGTTCTACGAATACCGGGAAGGGGACCACGACGACGGCGAGAAGACCTTCTTGGGCGAGACGGGCCGGTTCAATGGCGAGGACATCATAGAGATCATCGCCCGCCAGGAGGCAACGGCGCGTTTCGTGTGCACCCGGTTGTTCCAGTACTTCGCTGCTGATGAGGTGGACGAAGAAGGCGAACCGGTTATCGCGTCGATGATGCAGACGTACTTCGACTCGAATCACGAGATCAGGCCAGTTCTACGCACGTTGTTTAACTCAGACTATTTCAAGTCCGAAAAGGCTCGCTTCGCCCGGGTGAAGGGGCCCGTGGAACTGGTTGTCGGCGCCGTTCGGTTGGCCGGCAGCTATCAGTCGCCCACCCAAGGGATCGAGCAAGTGGCGCGGCAGGCCGTGTATATGGGCCAGGGATTGTTGCAGCCCCCGTCGGTTGAAGGCTGGCACGAGGGTATCGAGTGGGTCGACAGCGGCGCGTTGGTGGAGCGGGTGAACTTCGTCGCCCACGAGCTGGCCAACGTGGAGAATCCGGGCGTGCGAAATATCATCGACCGGCTGGCCGATGAAGGTGTCCTGTCGCCCCCGGCTTTCGTGGACCGGTGCCTGGACCTGATGGGTCCCATGGAAGTTTCCGAGGAGACTCGAGCTTCGTTGGTCGAGTTCGCGGCGCATCAGGGCGACCTGTCTTTGCAAGGTCACCAGCCTGGAGACGAGGCGGAGAAACGCGTCGGCGGCCTGCTGAGCCTGGCCAGCGCAACCAAAGAGTTCCAGCTGGTCTGAACTTCGATCCACGCAAATCCCCCCACCTCAATTAAAGGGGCTGGGGGGATTTCCATTACTAGAGGGGGTCTCCAAAGTGAGTACGCATACCGCAAACAGCACGTTTACCTTGGACTATGTCAAGACCGTCGGCTTGGCCACCAATCAACTCGGCCGTGGTTTTATTAATCCCTACGATGTGGCATTCTCCAGCGACGGCCGCATCTTCGTCTTGAACCACTGCGACTCGGCGCGAAAAAACCTGATTCGGGTGGGCATCGTCGACCTGGACAAAGAAGATTACCTGGGGGAGTTCGGTAAGGGAAGCGGCACGGGGGACGAACAGTTCAATTCCCCGGTGGCCATGGCCTTCGACTCCCAGGATAGGCTGTACGTGACTGACGAGCTGAACCACCGGATCACCATATTCGACGCGTCGGGGAAGTTCCTGGGCAAGTGGGACACCAAGGGCAGCGGTGATGGCGAATTCAACGGCCCTGCGGGGATCGCTATCGACCAACAGGACAACATCTACGTCGTGGACCAGCACAACAGCCGGGTCCAGAAGTTCACAACAGACGGCAAGTGCCTGGGCCAGTGGGGAGAGCCTGGCGACGGCCCCGGACAGTTCAACCTGCCTTGGGGCGTGGCGACCGACTCGGCGGGCGATGTATACGTGGCCGACTGGCGCAATGACCGCGTCCAAAAGTTTTCCCCTGAAGGACAGTTCATCGCCAGCTTCGGCGAGTCTGGAACCGGCGACGGCCACTTCCACCGGCCTTCGTCCGTGGCGGTGGACGCCGAGGGATACGTCTACGTCGCCGACTGGGGCAATGAGCGGGTCCAGGTGTTCAACGCTGACGGCGTCTTCCAGTTGCAGCTTCCCGGTCAGGCCACCGTGTCCAGGTGGGCCGGCGATTACCTGAACGTGAACCCCGATGAGAAGCGGACTCGAGAGATGTCCAACCTCATCCCCGAACTACCACCCCACCTAAACACGCCTCACCATATTTCCTCTCAGACCGAACCCTACTTCTGGGGTCCGGTTTCGGTAAGGCTAGATGGGCAAGGGCGCCTCTTCGTCACCGAATCCAACCGCCACCGGTTCCAGGTCTACCAGACGAACTAGGCTCCAATCATAAACATCCTAATGCGTGTCATTATGAAGGAGCGAAGCGACTGAAGAATCTGAGGAGGGGCCGCCCCTTGCCACACCAGATTTTTGGTCTGGAAATAACCTTGCGTAATGCTGCAGGCTGTCCCGATGGGGGTCGAAATCCGCCCAACCGCCCTTTCGCACAAGGGCGGCGAGACAAGTTTTCACCAATGACAGGCTTCCCGTCGGTACCGTTTCCTACCCGGCATTAACGTCGCCGGTGGGAGCGCTCAAAAAGCTCCTGTCAACACGTAGGGGCGCACGGCCGTGCGGCCCTACGCTGTTATATGAATCGATGGCTGCCCCCCTTCCAACCATTTTTAAATCAGGTCATAAACAGGGGTGTGATGCAAGGAATGGGAAGCGGCCAAGCGCCGAAAACCTAAGCCCGCCTCAATTTGGGCGCTACCAACCCCAGGATTCCCGTCAGGACGATTCCTAACCCGGCGCTTACGTTTGCCGCTAGGGCCGGAGAGAAAGCCCCGGCAATCCCGCCGGAGCTAAGGCTGCCAAACGCGCTGGCGTATATCACCAGCACCCGCAATCCGATTATCCGGGCACGGTACTCTGGCAGCGCCGTCCGCCAAATTGGGATCATGATCAATACCAGAGTTGAGGAAAAGGCGAATCCCGTAACCACCAAGATCGCCAGAGATACGGGAAACGATGTGGAGGCCCCGAATGCTGCCATGGTCCCGTGCCAGATCACAATCGACAGGATCAGGAGTTTGCCCACGTTTTTAGGATTCGGGAACAAGGACAGAAACATTGACCCGGCTACCGCGCCGATGCCAAAAGCCGATATCAACAATCCCAGTCCAGCCGCATCCAGGCCCAAAACGTCCCGGGCGAAAATAGGAACCATCGTCCCGTGGAAAGGGAATCCCGTGAGATTGATGATCACCGCGATAACCAGGGCCGCCCAAATCAACTGCTGACCCTTGACGTACCTCATCGCCTGGATGACCGCCTCGATCACAGATTCCATTTGTAGGGTGCGGGTTATCCCGCCGGTTCTGACGAACAACGCGCTGATCCCACTGGAGGCGTATAGCACGGCGATGAGTGCATAGGCGCCTTGGGGGCCGAACAATTCAAACAGGATTCCGCCCAGCAGCGGCCCAACCACCAGGTTCAGGTTTTGGCTCATTGTGGTTAGGGCTACCGCCGTGGTGATTTCCTCCGTGGGGACACTGTCGATGGCCAGGGATTGGGCCGCTGGCATCTGAAATATCCGCGCCATGCCCACAAAAAACGTGATGGTGAACAGGTGCCACACCTCTAGACGGCCGGTGATCACCACCAACAACATCAGCACGGCCAGGGAAGCCAGGGTGAACTCCACAGTGGCCAATACCAACTGGCGAGGCAGCCGGTCGGCCACGGCTCCGGCAAACAAGGAAATGAAATTAGTGGCCAGGCGGACCGAGGAGGTCAAGCCCACCAAAAACGGAGAGTCGGTCATCGTCAACACCAGCCAAGCCACCACCAACGTCTCCATCTGGGACCCCATCCCAGCAAACATGATGGAGGTCCAGACCATGCCGAAATTGCGCTGTCGCAGCGTCGACAGTGGTTGGGCGAGCTTGTTTAGGGCGGGGGGAAGTCTCAATTGAGCGTGGGCTGGCTGAGACAGATGCAGGGAAGACAGGCTGGGTAGCTGCAGAAAGAAAGCCTCCCAAACCTAGCAGATTTAATGAATGGCGCCGTATTCGCTACTCTTCCGCCGGCAGGTAGGCGTTGGGGACCACGGCGCTGCCCGTGCCGATGCCGGTGGTGTCGCCTTTTTGATTCTCAACCTTGATCTCCACCGACACCCGGCTGCCGTTGGCCTCTCTGGCAATGTCCGTGATCTTTCCCGAGAAGGTTATCTCGTCGCCAGGACGTACCGGCCTTAAAAACCGCAGGTCTACGAATCCACCGTGGTTGTACACGCCGCTGCCGAAATACCGGCGCAGCATCTCGATGGCGAAGGTCAACGACATTCGGCCCGACGCCACGGTGCCTTCGGTCCCCAGGGTCTCCCTGGCCGTTGCTTCATCGGTGAATTGGGACGGACCGGTTTGACCGGCGCTTCCTTCAAAAAGGTTGATCGCCTCTTGGGTCATCTGTTTGACCAGGGGTGGGATTTCGGCGCCCACCTGATAGTCGCGGTCTATCCGATCGTGTTCTACCCGCCCCATTTCTTGCCCACCTCGTTTGGTTGCTTCAACTCGTGGGTGATGACCCTGTCGATCAACCGGCCGTCTTCATCCACCGAGACCGCCTCGGTGACAATGTAGTTCTTGCCCCGGCGCAGGTATTTGTCGGCTATCTTTGCCGTTACGATGAGCTTCTTGCCGGCAATGGGCGGGTTGTAGCAGTAAAAAGCGCAGCGGGCGTTGACCGACCCGTTGTCGCGGTACTTGGCGTTGTATTGGCGCACGTCCACTTTGTGGGCGATGGTTGGGAAGCTCGCCTCCGGGTCCATGACCCCTTTGCGATAGTCGTCTATCATTTCCTGGGTCAGGACGTACTCAAACTTCTGGAAGGTCTCTCCAACCTCCAGCGCTTCCCAGTCCAATAATATTTTATCGCTGGCATCTGCCATACCAGAGCCTCCTAGTTGGTTTGGAATTCTTAATGAACGATGCTCATCGCAACTCCGGTGCCACACCCTTTGTATCAATCTGCCGGTAAGAGTCTAACATCATAGGCAAACGCTTGAGCCATAGAGATTCGTGGGGCAGGATTTTGTTTTTGCTTTAAATCTAAAGCTGGGCCTGAGGTAGAATGTGTGTTGGCGCTGGCTTGACAGGCTCATTCAATTTTCAGCATAATTCGTCTCTAGAAAGGTCCTGTGCTTGCCACTCAGCGAGGGGACCGCAACTCCGAAATTCACCTCAAAGCATCACATAAATCATCCTTAACGAGGAATATTGCAATGTCGAATAACGATATCGCTCTAATGGCACACCTGATGCACCGCGCCGGTTTCGGCGCCACCCAGGACGAATTGGAAGCAATGGTTGGCAAAGGCTATGAAGCAACGGTGGAAGAGTTGCTGAACCCCCAGGACCAAGCAGCGGCGGATAATTTCGAGTTCTTGCGCTACCATCCAGGATATTGGAAGCCGGTCACCTCACCGGGAATGGGCAGCGCCGGTTGGTTGAACCACATGGTGAATACCGAGAGGGTGCTTGAGGAAAAGATGGTGCTTTTCTGGCACCATATCTTCGCCACCGGACAGTCGAAGATCGACCATTTCCACGAAGTCATCAAGCAGATCGACATGTTCCGGGAAAAGGGCATGGGCGACTACCACGAGTTATTGGTGGAGTTGGCCAAAAACCCGGCGATGATCTACTGGCTGGACAACTGCGACAACCATGCTACTGCGGTCAACGAGAACTGGGGCCGGGAGCTGCTGGAATTGTTCAGCATGGGCGTCGGCAACTATACCGAAGACGACGTGCGGGAGTGCTCCCGGGCCTTCACCGGCTGGACGATCTCACCGATGATTCCCAGGGGCGCCAGCGGGCGTTACGACTGGGGGTTTGAATACCAGGAAGAGGACCACGACGACGGGGAAAAGACTTTCCTGGGCCACACCGGGAACTTCAATGGCGAAGATATCATCGATATCATCTGCCAGCAGCCGGCCACCGCCCGGTTCATCGCCAGGCATCTGTACAACTTCTTCGTCGCCGACGAACCCCAGGTCCCGGCCTGGTCGGTGATGCCGCCCAACGACGAGCAGGCGATTGAGACTCTGACTAGGGCCTTCACCGACTCCAAATACGATATGCGCTCGGTCCTGCGGACGCTCTTCCTGTCGGACTTCTTCAAAGACGCCCGGTTCGCCAAGATCAAAAGCCCTGCCGAGGTAGTGGTGGGAACCTTGAGAATGGTCGGCGGTTACGAGTTCCCCGCGCCGGGCATCGGCGACCTGGCCAAGCAGTACGGTTACATGGGCCAGGAGTTGTTGAATCCGCCCAGTGTCGAAGGATGGCACACCGGCGCCGAATGGATCAATAGCGGGTCCCTGATGAAGCGCATCAACTTTTCGGCCGATATGGTGGGAGACACCAGCCGGCCGGGGATACAGCGCATAATCCATCGGCTGCAAAGCATGGGAGAACTCGTACCCGAAGCATTCGTCGACGAATGCCTGGACCTGTTGGGAATCCTGGAGGTTGAAGGAGAGAACCGCCGTCAGTTGGTGGAACATGCAATGGAGAGCGGTCCTCTATGCTGGAACACCCAAGACGAGGAAGCAGCTTCCACCGAAAGGGTGGGCGAGATGCTGCAGTTGGCCGTCTCGTTAAGAGAATACCTGTACGCGTAGGCGCAAGGCATGCCGTGCCTCTACGGGCCTAAACCTTCCCCAAACAAGGAGCAGAAAGATGACAAGTTCCCATAAAGACCCGGTCTTGGTGGTGCTGCAACTTTCAGGGGGGAACGATTATTTCAACACCGTCATTCCCCACACCGACCCGCTCTACCGGGACAACCGCCCCGCCGTTGGGATACCCGACGATAAGATCTTGCAGATCGACGGCGGCATTGGGCTTCACTCCAGCCTAGGCGTCATCCGCGACATGTACAACCAGGGAGATGTGGCAATCATCCACGGGGTGGGCTACCCCAACTCGCCCCGGTCCCACTTCCGGTCCATGGACATCTGGCACACCTGTGAACCGGATACCATGGGAACCGAGGGCTGGCTGGGCTTGGCCACAAGGGACATAGACCCAAATAAGGAAAATGTGCTGACCACCGTCAGCTTTGGTCCCAGCCTGTTCCGGGCGGTGGCGGTGGCCGGAGTTCCCGTGGCGGCGGTAGATAATCTGGAAAGTTACGTCCTGCTCACCGGCATAACCAACGAACAGCGCCGCGACAAGATCCTCAACCGCTTCACTCAGATGTATTCCCCGGCCATCGGCAGCGGCTTGGTGATGGAGTATCTGGCTGAGACGGGGTTGGAGGCCATGAAGGGCGCCGATATCTTGAAGGTTGCTCCGGAACGCTACTCCTCCAATGTGGAATACGCCGATACGGTGGTGGCCCAAAGGCTCAGGAGCATCGCCCAGGTCCACCTGGCGGGTTTGGGGAGCCGCATATTCTACTGTGACTACGGCAGCTTCGATTCCCACGCCAACCAGTTGGGAATGCAGGCGAATCTGCTGACCGACGTTTCCGAGGCCGTGGGAGACTTCTTCGCGGACCTGAAAGCCCACGATGCCGCCGACAACGTGATCATGCTTGTGTTCACCGAATTCGGCCGCCGGGTCCATGACAACGGCTCGGGCACCGACCACGGAGCGGCCGGCGTGGCCTTTGTCATTGGCGAACCGGTCAAGGGAGGCCAATACGGCGAATACCCATCCCGAAAGGCCGAAGATTTGCAGCAGGGCGACATGGTCCCAAACCTGGATTTCCGCGGCCTCTACTCCACGGTGTTGGAAGACTGGCTGGGTCTGGATGCCAAGCCCATCGTAAAAGGTTCCTTCGAGAAGCCGAATTTTCTGTAACTAACACCCGATGCCATGCTGAGCCAGCAGCCAAAATATGTCATGCTGAGCCAGCCACAGCGGCGAAGCATCTGGGGCGGGGCACCCTGACGTTCTACAACCACCGCAAGCATAAAACAGGAGCAAACTATGGTTACTCGGTTGGTCGCTGGGCGCGTCTATGACTACAGCCACAACGTGGGCCGGGGCGCGGTCTCCGGCATCGGTTTTAACTCGGCCATCGGCCTGGCCTTTGGGGAAGGCGATGTGGTCTACCTGTTGAACCGGGGATGGGAATTCGTTCCCGGCGTAGCCTGGAACCGCACCGGCCGTGGCGCCCGGGTAGGCATCTACACCATGGGGACCGAGCCCGGCGATGAGGAATTCGTCGGTGAATTCAGCAAATACGGCGACGGCGATGGCGAGTTGATATGGCCCGTGGCCATCGCTACCGACAGTCAGTATCGGGTGTACGTATCGGATGAATGGCTCAACCGGGTTTCGATTTTCGAACAAGGAGGTAAATTCCTAAGCCACTGGGGCGCGGCGGGAGACCAAGAGGGGCAGTTCAACGGTCCTTCGGGGATTGCGTTTGATGCCCAGGAAGATTTGTACGTGGTCGATAGCCGGAACCACCGGATCCAAAAGTATACCAAGGACGGCAAATTCCTTATGCAATGGGGCGGCCTGGGAAACGGCGAAGGTCAATTCGACTCTCCGTGGGGCATCACGGTGGACCGCGATGGCTACGTCTACGTGGCCGACCACAAGAACCACCGGGCCCAGAAATTCACCGGCGGCGGCGAGTTCGTGGCGGAATTCGGGTCTCATGGCGACGGCCGTGGCCAGTTAAAACTTCCCTCGGACGTGGCGGTGGACTCCGACGGCGACGTTTACGTCTGCGATTGGGCCAACAACCGGGTGCAGGTTTACGATGCCCAAGGCAAGTTTTTTACCAGCTTCACCGGCGACGCCAAAGAGCTGTCGAAATGGGCCGATATGGTCGTGAAAACCAATCCCGACGCCATCAAGCGCCGCCGCGAGGTCAAAGACTTCGAGGCCGAATGGCGGTTGGCCATGCCCACAGCGGTGGTCTTCGACGAAAAGAACAGCCGCCTGATCATCGCCGACACCCAGCGCAGCCGCCTGCAGATCTACAACAAGCTGAAGGACTACACGGAGCCGGCCCGCAACCTTTAAGCGCGAATGGTCAAGTACATGGGTCGCGGTTTGAGGTACCCTGGCCAAAGCCGCCGGTGGGGCCGCGTAGTTCATTTCTCCCCCCGTCTTCACCACACAACCCTGCGTTCATCGATGTTGAGTGGATTTAAGAGGGGATGAAGATTGACTGGAAGGTACCGGCATCCAGCGTGAAGTAGATCAACCCTATCCCCACCAGCACCAAGAGCAAGCTGGCAGCCCGTTGAATCGCCCGGCTGGATGCCCGTAACCGTCCCAGGAGGGCGGTCTGTGAGGCGCCCACCAGCAGAGAGATGGCCAGCATGAGCGCTCCCATAGTTGCGGCAAATAACAGGAAGGCCAAAAACGCTGTCAGAAACCCGCCGGTAGTCATGGCAAAGGCCGCGACCGCGGCCAGGAACGGCCCCACTCAACCGACCCCGACCAGCACGTATCCCGCCCCATAGCCGTAAACCGACCGGATGGACGGCCCACCGTCACCTTCAGCCTGAATGGCCCACGACGATATACGACCGACCAGCGGTATCCGGTGGGATAGGTCCATGATGTGTAAGAGGCCCATGGACAGAACAAACGCGCCGATTGCTATGCGCAGCGCTTTGGCCAAAGGGCTCGGGTCTGTCCCGGTGATTGAAAGCTCGGACCCGATTCCAGTTCCCAGGGCTCCGATTAGGACTCCCAGAACAGCCACTACCGTTACCACCCCGAGCGCTGCGACTAGGCCTTTTTTCAGTGCGTTCTGAAACCTTTTCCCCGCTCCGGGGCCGTTTCCTGAACCGGCGAAGGCGATATAGCTGGGAAGTACCGTGAAGCTACAGGGAGAAAAAAACGAGGCGGTGGCCGCCGCCACGGTGGTGATGACTAGGCCATAAGCGGCAAACTCGTTGGGCATCAGGAGACCCTTCACGAAGGCCAGAAAGCCTAAGTAGCCCAGACCGCCCAAAGCGAGCAAAACCCCGGCGAGGAATATATAAGGGATATAGGCATTGGCCTTTGGTGCCTGCCTCTCGTTACTTGGTGCTGTATCCGAGCTCATCTAGCTTTTCCTGGACCGTTTGGACGGTGAGTTTCTGGGGGTCCAACTTGAGTAGAACGTTCTGGGTTTTGTAGTTCGCTTTGACCTCTTGTATTCCCGGCAGCTTGGACAACACATTTTGTATCCGGGCCTCGCACCCCACGCAGTGAATTCCTTTATCTAGTAGTCAGTCAAACTTGATATTAATGGTAACGTGAAAGATTGAGCAAAAGAGCTACCCTGACTCTGGATAGTGTTGATGGGAGGCGGTGGTATGGTCAGGGAAAAGTATGGAGTCCGGCTGACG
>DAOUHE010000190.1:0-19025 GCA_034428715.1 Dehalococcoidia bacterium
AAATTTATTCAAAGATTGGGTTACCCGCACCGTTTGTTACGGAATCAAGTCTTGGTGATTGTTGAGCCCTGGGACACGGATTATATTTGACACAAAACGCGGTGTCCAGTTGAGAGAACAAGGCTCTCCCACACAGGTGTAGGCAACCCCTTGGCGGTGATGCTATAATCCCAGCCGTGGAGGTGGCCAATGGAAGCAATTGATTTCGCGACACCTAAAACCATCGACGAAGCAGTTAAGTTGATGGCGTCAAAAGGAGACCGGGCCAGGATGATGGCCGGCGGCACTGACATCATAGTGCAATTACGGGCCGGACGCCGTAGTCTGGATCTTGTCGTAGACGCCAAGGGAATTCCCGAGCTTAACGAATTAAGCTACAGCCCGCAAAACGGGCTTACCATCGGGGCGGCGGTCCCCTGTTACAAGATTTACCAAGATCAACAAGTCGCGTCGGCCTACCCGGGCCTTATCGACGCCGCCTCGTTGATCGGCGGAATACAGATTCAGGGTCGGGCCAGCCTGGGCGGGAACCTCTGCAACTCCGCCCCCAGCGCCGACGCCGTTCCGCCTATCATCGCTATGGGCGGTGTTGCCCACATCGTTGGACCCAATGGCAGCAGAGACGTGCCCGCGGAAGAATTTTGCACCGGTCCGGGAAGGAACGTGCTACAACCTGGCGAGATCCTGGTATCCATCAAACTTCCGGTCCCCCAGGCCCACTCGGGGGCTAATTACTTGAGATTTATACCCAGAAATGAGATGGACATCGCGGTGGCAGGTGTTGGCACGTCGGTCGTGCTAGATGCCTCGGGTCAGAACTTTGTCTCGGCACGTATCGCCCTGGCCTCCGTCGCCCCGACTCCGGTTTTCGCCAAAGACGCGGGAGACAGTCTGGCGGGAAAACCGGTTTCCGAAGCCGCTATCCAGGAGGCATCGGAAAAGGCTATAGCCGACGCCACGCCCATCAGCGACATGCGGGGCACGATTCGGCAACGGAACCACTTGGTGGGCGTCCTGACCCGCCGCACGCTGAACAACGCTGTTGAAAGAGCCAGGGGAGGATAGACATGCCCGGACTAACCCACGTACAAACCACCATAAATGGTGTTCAAACTGATTTCCTAGCTGAGCCGAGGCAGAGTCTGCTGGAAGTCCTGCGGGACGTTCTGGGCAAGACCGGCACCAAAGAAGGATGCAACGACGGGAATTGCGGCGCCTGCACGGTGATACTCGACGGCCGCATCGTTGACTCCTGTTTGGTATTGGCAGTGGAAACCCAGGGTTCCGAAGTCACAACCATTGAAGGTCTGGCCACGGCCGACGGCCTTCACCCGATACAGCAAGCTTTCCTGGAACAGGCGGCGCTACAGTGTGGCATCTGCACCCCAGGATTCATAGTGGCCTCCAAAGGCCTGTTGGACCAAGAGCCCGATGCCGACGAGGCCCGGATACGCCATTGGTTGGCGGGGAATCTATGCCGCTGCACCGGGTATGACAAAATAATCCGCGCGGTGCTCGAGGCTGAACAACTGTCAAAATAGACCCCCTTGGTAAATATCAAAATACCGTCTATCCAAAATGGACGATCCTTCGACAGGCTCAGGACGAACGGGCAAAAATCACCCTCTCCGTTGGTGGTGAGCCTGTCAAACCATTCGTTGAGATAGCCATCTAGCACGAACACAATAAATGAGGTGAACATTCGTGACGTCCAACCAGGTACTCTCGGATGTTGAATATAGGGTCGTTGGAAAGCGTCCCATACGGCCCGATGGCGTCGATAAGGTCACCGGGCGTGCCCAATACGGCGCGGACATCTACCCGGCTGGTTTGGTCCACGGTAAGGTTCTCCGGAGCCCTCATCCCCACGCCACGGTGGTATCGATAGACACCAGCCAGGCCGAAGCATTCCCAGGCGTTTTGGCCGTGGTCACCGCGGCGGATTTCCCGCTGGCTTCGCTGGGGAAAGAAGGGCTGGGAGACGGCTACCAACGGCTGAAATTCGCCACCGATCTCATCATGGCCAGCGATAAAGTCCTCTTTAAGGGACACCCGCTGGCGGCCGTTGCCGCGGTGAATCCCCACGTGGCTGAGGAAGCAGTTCGGCTGATAAAGGTCGAATATCAACAACTTCCGCCGGTGATGAACGTCCAAACCGCCATGGAGGAAGGGACACAGCTTCTTCATGCCGACCTGCATACCTCCTACCTGGGAGAGACCTCCGAAAAGCCCAGCAACGTCGCGGCTCATCTATATTTTGACAAAGGCGATATAGAACAAGGCTTCGCCGAGGCCGATGCTGTTCTGGAGCGGGAGTTCCACACGGAGATGGTCCATCAAGGCTACATCGAGCCCCAAAACTCCACGGCCTTCTGGAACTCCGACGGCCAGTTGACCATCTGGTGCAGTACCCAGGGCAGTTTCATGATTCGCAACAGCATCGCCGACGTTCTGCGTTACCCCGTCTCCAAGATCAAGGTGATCCCCACCGAGATCGGAGGTGGATTCGGCGGCAAGATCAGCGCATACCTGGAACCGGTTTCCGCGTTGCTTTCCCGCAAATGTGGCCAGCCGGTGAAGATGCTCATGACCCGTACCGAAGTATTTGAGGCGTCGGGTCCCGCCCCCGGAAGCTGGATGAAGGTCAAGATGGGGGCAACGAAAGACGGCCGGATCACCGCCGCCCACGTAACCCTTGCCTATGAAGCCGGCGCATATCCCGGTTCCCCGGTGATGGCCGGTACGTCGTGCGCGCTCTCATGCTACGACCTGGAAAACGGCCGCGTGGAAGGATATGACGTATTGGTGAACAAGCCCAAGACATCGGCCTACCGGGCGCCGGGTTCTCCCCAGGCTGCCTTCGCTGTCGAGTCGGTGATCGACGAGATTTGCGAGAAACTGGACTTGGATCCGCTGGAAGTAAGGTTTAAAAACGCCGCTAAGGAAGGCACCCGGCGGGTGGAAGGCCCGGTGGCCCGCAAGATTGGCTTGATCGAATGCCTGGAAGCCGCCAGATCCCACGACCACTACCAAAAACCTGTCCAGGGGAAAAGCAGGGGCCGCGGCATCGCCTGCGGTTTCTGGATGAACCGGGGCTTCCAGTCCAGCGTGACCATGACCGTCCAATATGATGGGACGATCAGCCTTCTTATGGGCTCGGTGGATATCGGCGGCACGAGGGCGTCCATCGCTCAACAAACGGCGGAAACCCTGGGCATCGACTATGAGGATGTCCACCCCACCGTGGTAGACACCGATTCAATTGGATTCACCTTCGTCACCGGCGGCAGCCGCACCTCATTCGCCACGGGTCTGGCGGCGATCGGGGCGGCCGAAGACGTGAAGGAACAGATGGTGAAGCGGGCGGCCCGGATCTGGGACACGCCGGCCGAGAACGTAGAATACTCCGGCGGTGTCATCCGGCACCGCTCTGACCCCGAGCTTCAGATGAGTTTTCAAGACCTGGCCAAACAGTTGGGCGCCACCGGAGGGGCCATCACAGGCCGGTCCAACATAGACCCCTCGGGTGAGGGCAATGGATACGCCGTACATATCGTGGACGTTGAGGTGGACCAGGAAACCGGCAAGGTCGACATCCTTCGCTATACAGCGGTTCAAGACGCCGGCAAAGCAGTCCATCCCAGCTACGTTGAGGGCCAGATGCAGGGAGGAGTGGTCCAGGGCATCGGTTGGGCCTTGAACGAGGAGTATTTCTTCAACGACCAGGGCCAGATGATGAACCCCACATTCCTGGACTACCGAATGCCCACCAGCCTGGACCTGCCCATGATCGACACCGTGATCGTGGAGGTCGCCAATCCAGGCCATCCCTACGGCGTCAAGGGTGTGGGCGAGGTTCCCATCGTCCCGCCTATGGCGGCGATTTCCAACGCCATTCACCAGGCCATCGGCCTTCGCATGGCCAGCCTGCCCATGAGCCCTGGAAAGATTTTAGAAGCCTTGTGGGAAAACGGAAAGCAGTGATTCCGCGGACGCCGGCTTGCCTGGCGTCTACGGAAAACCTGCCAGGAACCAAGTTCCAGTTCATTTCCGCATCAAGTTAGATTGCGAGCGGGCGGGTTCATAATGCCCATAGTCTTTATTCCAACCATGCTCCTGTCCCTTAGCGGCGGCGTCAAACAAGTTCAAGTAGACGCCGCCAATTTGCGGCAGGTCATCGACGGGTTGGACCTGATCTACCCAGGCATCAAAACCCGATTGCTGCAAGATGGACAGATCCGGCCGAATTTGGCCGTGGCCATAGATGGGGAGGTGGCCCGGCTGGGATTGCTGGAAAAAGTGGGGGAAGAAAGCGAGGTGCACTTCGTCCCTGCCATCGGCGGCGGCACGGCGGCCCCGGCTGAGATTTCTTGACTGGGTGAAACGGGCACCTTTAAAATGGTGGTATGGGAATTAAGCACTGTGAACTGGCCGTGGAGGGTTGATGGGTAAGGTGGCCAAGTCCCGAATCGAGAGACTTGTCTCGGCTGGAGGCGTGGTATACCGGAGGGTCGACGGGCGGTTACAGTCAGTGCTTTGCGGCAGGCATATGCCGCCCCAGGCTTTTACCAAAGAAACTAAAGACAAAACAACCAAAGTGGGCGGGTCCAGCCCGCACGGTTCCGGCCTTGGAGGCTCAAGAGAAAACATCCGGTGGAGCTTGGCCAAGGGAACCCCCGACGCCGGCGAGACCATGGAGGAGACCGCCCTGCGGGAAGTCCGGGAAGAGACGGGCCTGGAAGTGGAGATAAACGTCCCTATCGGCAGCATCGAGTATTGGTTCACTGAAAGGGGAAGCATGACCCGGTTCCATAAGACCGTCCATTTCTATTTAATGGCCCATAAAGGCGGGAACACCGGCCAGCATGACCCCGAATTCGACGTGGTCGAGTGGTTCCCGTATGAAGAAGCCTTGGAAACAGTAGGTTACCCCAACGAGGCCGAAGTGTTGCGCAAAGCGCTGGCCTTGATCCCTAGTTTGGAAGAGGGCCGCTGAAATGGTTGAACTGCGTGGCGCCCGTATCATACTTCGGGAAAAACGTCTGGAAGACGCCGAACAGGATTATATCTGGCGGAGCGATCCTGAATTGGCCCGCCTGGACGCCGCCTACCCTTTGACCATGAGTTATGACCGGTACCTGAAGATCTTTCAAGACCAGGTGAACTTCCCAACCCCAGGTTCCCACCATTTTGCCACCGTCACGCTGGACGGAAAATTCATCGGGAACTGCATGTACTACGACCTGGACAGTGTCAACCTGGAAGCCGAGTTGGGCATCGTCATAGGCGACCGGGACCATTGGGGCAATGCCTTTGGCTACGACGCGGTGACCACCCTATTGGATTACATGTTCACCGTTAAGGAGTTGAAGCGGGTTTACCTGCACACCCTGGAATGGAACGAGCGCGCCCAACGCTGCTTCACCAAATGCGGGTTCAACACCGTGCGGCCGGTGCGCCGCATGTCCCACGACTTTCTTTTGATGGAAGTATTGCGGGCTGACTGGCTGAACGGTGCTAAGCGGATCCTGGACGCCCGGTGGTCCTACCGGGAGACGGGACCGGCACCCAGTCAGGCAGACGTCTCCGGCGCCGGAGCAATCGATCAACCCCGGGCAAGCGCCGGTTATTGATCGCCAGCCGCCTTGATGGCCTGAGCAAGGTCAACCGCCCCTGTGTAGAGGGCAGTCCCCAAGATCGCCCCTTCAACCCCGGTTTCTTTTAACCTCGAAACGTGCTCCAGAGCAGCGATCCCACCTGAAGCCAGCACCGCCATCCCTGATCTCCGCGCCAACTCCTGGTTGGCTTGGTAATTGGGCTGAGTCAGCGTGCCGTCGCGGGAGATGTCGGTATACAGCAGCCGGGTGACCCCCAGTTCCTCCATTTGAACCACTAGGTCTAGCACTTCGACCGACGTGTTTTTGGTCCATCCCCTCGTGGCCACTTTGCCGTCGCGGGCATCCACGGCCACCACCACCCTTGCACTGCCATGGCTGGCGCACAGCGTCCGCACCAGATCGGGGTTTTCCACTGCCGCGGTGCCAATGACCACCCGGCCGGCGCCCATTTTTATCAATGCCTCGGCCGTGGCCACCGACCGGATCCCGCCGCCGACCTGTACGGGGATGGTCAAGGAATCAAGGATTTTCGAAATGGCTTCCTGGTTGGCGGGATTGCCGTGAGCCGCACCGTCCAGGTCAACCAAGTGCAACCTGACCGCTCCCTGATATTGCCATCGCAGGGCCATGGAAACCGGGTCGTCGGAAAAGACAGTCTCCCGGTCAAAGTCCCCCTGGTACAGCCGAACGCACCGGCCCGACTTCAGGTCTATGGAGGGGATTATCTCCATACTTCAGTTTCCTGACGGCTGACCGCTGAAAGCTGACCGCATGCCAGCCATTGCCACGAAGTTGTGGTAGATGCGCAGCCCAGCGGCGCCGCTCTTTTCCGGATGGAACTGGGTGGCCACCAGGTTATCCTTGGCCAGGATGCTACAGAAGGTCACGCCGTAGTCCGTGCTTCCCACCACGGCCGACGGGTCCAACGGTTGAGCGTAATAGCTGTGTACGAAATAGAAATAGCTGTCCTGATCCACCCCGTCCAAAACGGGGTGTTGGGAGGGATTGGCGTCTTTAAATCGAAGGTGCACGCTGTTCCAACCCATGTGGGGAATCTTCATACCCGCTGTCATTCCATTCAGCGAACCGGCGGGCAACCGCTTCACCTGGCCCTGGACGATCCCCAGGCACGGAGCGTCACCCTCTTCGGTGCGCTCTAGGAATAGCTGAAGACCCAGGCAAATCCCCAAGAATGGCCTGCCTGAGTTCGCGTAATCCCTGATCGGCTGGACCAGGGCTCGCTTTTCCAAAGCGGCCATCGCGGCCGGGCCCGAGCCCACGCCCGGAAGGATCAGGGCATCGGCTTTAGCGATAACCGCTGGGTCTCCCGTGACAACAGGGGACACGCCGGTGGTTTCCAGGGCCTTGGCCACGCTGCGCAGGTTGCCCGATTCATAGTCGATTACGACGATATTTGGCGTACCGGCCACAGCTGGTTAGCTCCGGTCGCCGGTGGCGCGTTCGATGGGCAACTCCCGGTCCTGGTAGCGCGCCAGGACGAACAGCAGGTCGCCCAGGCGGTTCAGGTAGGCGGTAATCAGATCGTTAGTAAGCAGTCCGGCCTCCGCCAACGCCACCACCCGGCGTTCGGCCGTGCGGATGATGGTCCGGGCCATATCAATGGCGGACGACGCCGGCGAACCTCCAGGAAGCACGAACACCGTGGGCATCTGGAATTCCTCTTCCAAGGAGTCGATGGTCGTTTCTAGGTTATCCACCATAGACTCGGTCACCGGCGAGAAGTGCTGCTGAAAAAGCTCGTATTTATCGGGGTCCGTGGCCAGTTCGGCGGCGATGGTGAAAAGCTCCCGCTGCAGGTCCCGCAGAATGTTCTTAACCCGCTGGTCGCTGGTGGTCGCCCGTCCCAATCCCATGGCGGAAACAGCCTCGTCGGTGATGCCGTAGGCCTCGGTGTGGGGATTATTCTTGGAAACCCTGCCGCCGTAGAGCAGGCTGGTCTCCCCCTTGTCTCCAAACTTGGTGTAAACCCTTTTTCTAAACGATGACGATGAAGACGTCACGATGATTTTCCTCTTTTCCATCCTTTCGTTGGTTCGTCGTTGAATTCTAGCATAGGGGTGTCAGGCGGGATATAATTGCCGATGAGGTTTACCCTGTCTTCCAGGCACAATGCAATTTTCAAATTAGTAATCAACAGACATAATCGTTCCGATTCCGAATTGAATTAGGTTGGCGGCATCGATATACATCAGGTATCGTTAGGGGATTGGCTGGAGCGTCAAGGGCACGAACATGACCACGAAATATCTATCTCACTTCCCTAAACCGCTGCTCGAAGACCTCGTATTGGGGAGGTGGCTTCCTGTTCTTGGGGCAGGTATGTCTCGAAACGCTTCTGTGGCTCCAGGCAAAGAAATGCCTCTCTGGAATCATCTCGGGGAACAGATATCTCATGAACTGCAAGGTTATTCCTATACGGGTCCTCTCGACGCGATCTCTGCATTTGAGCATGAATACGGGCGCCCGAAACTAATTGAGAAACTCTATGATTATTTATTGATCGACGAATCTCGACCTGGAGATGTGCATCGGGGGTTTTGTTCAATTCCATTTGATATCGTCTGTACAACGAACATCGATTTCCTCTTGGAACGCCAATATGAAGTTACCCCTCGCCACTGTACACCTCTGATCGACGAAGACCAGCTATCAGTTAACATTCGAGATCCAGGTGTCTCGCTTCTCAAACTGCACGGGGACTTGCACCATCCAAATCGTCTCGTCGTAACGGAAGAAGACTATGACTTATTCGTAGACCGATATCCGTTGATGTCGACTTTTCTTGCTAACCTTTTGATTACGAGGACAGCGGTAATGGTCGGCTACAGCCTCGACGACCCCGATTTCCGCCAACTTTGGGCGGTTATCGGTAATCGCCTGGGAAATGCCAGACGGCTCGCCTATTGCATCACGGTCGGTGCACGATC
This sequence comes from Dehalococcoidia bacterium, assembly GCA_034428715.1. GTDB lineage: Bacteria > Chloroflexota > Dehalococcoidia > Lucifugimonadales > UBA3495 > Io17-Chloro-G2. The sequence continues at coordinate 8,567 of DAOUHE010000190.1, forward strand.
CGCCGACATCACACGTTTTGAGCGAAGAGGGGTCAAAGTCATTAATCTGCCCGGAAGTAAGACGAACTATGCCAACATCCTGACTCGAGCCTTTGATCAACTACGTGACTATCTCCAGGAAAATGTAATCGCGGCCAGCCATGTCGTTGCGGAAGAACCGCTTAAGGAGCTTTCTCTCCCCCGGGACGCAGCAACCCGACTATGCTTCTTCGCAATTCCTCTCGCAATGCATCCGTTTTATCGAGAAAGTGTCTACCCAATTGTGCTTGAAGCTGGGCTGGTTCCAGTTACCGCGGATGACGCTATATCACCGGGTGATAACGTTCTGCCGAAGATAGACGCGCTCCTAGAAAGAGCTCTATTAGTCGTCGTTGATGCCTCAAGTCCCTTTACGTTGTCCGAAATACGGATGGTTCTTTCGAGTCGAGATCCAAGCCGACTCATCGTGATTACAGAAGATCCAGGTCGCCTTCCACTCGATCTCCAGCAAAACAGGATTTTACGTCGTCCTGACATCATGACGGTGAACCAAGAGCCTTTCCTCGACGAGCTTCGCCTTATTTTCAACTCTGCAGCAGAGCAGCAGGCACCAACTTTGGAAGACGAGCCTATACGACTGTTCGATGTGGGGGAGTACCGGTCCGCCGTGATCTCAGCTATCACACTCTTGGAGAGTGTTTTGGTAGAGCGCCTGGGTCATTACGTCAAATGCTTAATATGGCTGGCGCGGTCCGGTTAATCCCCCAAAACGACGTGGAGAAGATAATGATGTGGTTGCGAGTACGAAACGAAGCTGTTCATACACCTACCTCAGTTCCACGGTCCACTGCACAGGAAATCATCAACGGTGTACTTGATATCATAAATCAGTTAAAGCGGTCATCACTAGGATAAACCAATCCCCGCGCTTCGCTCTGTTTATCTCTCCCCTTCCCTAGTGACCAAATGCATGTCCGTTCGATGCCCCTCATTTTGCACCCACGACAAAACCTGTCGATTGCCTTGATTGCAGTAATTATGAATCAGGTTAATACTTAGACTTAAATCAATATAGGCGCCTAGGGAAGTGGAACATGGCGGCGGTTATCCGGCTGGCGAGGGAAGAAGACGCGGAGCAGATGCTGGAAATCTATGCCCCGATCGTTAGGAACACGGCCATCTCCTTTGAGATGGAACCTCCTACTGTTGGGGAGTTTAAGAACCGGGTCACGGAGAACCTCACGGTGGCTCCTTGGCTGGTTTGCGAGTCCGGGCACGGCGTGGCCGGATATGCCTACGCCGGCAGGCACCGCTCCAGGGCAGCCTACCAATGGTCGGTGGACGTGTCCGTTTACGTCGCTGAGAGTCAACATCGGCGGGGAGTGGGGCGGGCTTTATACACTTCCTTGATTGACTGTCTCCGGCTCCAAGGGTCTTTCCATGCCTACGCAGGCATCACGTTACCCAATCCGGCCAGCGTGGCCCTCCACGAAAGCATGGCATTCCAGCCGGCGGGGGTTTATAGGGACGTCGGCTACAAATTGGGTCAATGGCACTCGGTGGGGTGGTGGCAGTTGGCGTTACAAGAGCGATCTCCACCCGCTTCACCCATCAGGTTATTGAATTTGGTGAATACAGCGGCATGGAACCAGGCGATGTCCAGCGGAACGGCCCTGCTAGACCAGTAAGCACCGATTGAAGATTTTCACCAACAGCATCGACATCAACGAGGCGAAGGCCATTGTGAGATTGGCCGGCGATGAATCATTGGGGTTGACCGTGTTGCGGACAGTCGCAATAATCGCGTAGGGGATTCGCCGATCGAGCCCGCAGGGAGGTAACAGCCATGCCGCCGGAAGTGCGCGTAATAGGAATTGAGGGTGTGCCAGAGATCCAAACCGGCGATGATCTGGGCGGGATGCTAGTGGGTGCCTGTCAGGCCCAGGGGACGCCTCTGGAAACCGGCGACGTGTTGGTGGTTACCCAGAAGGTGGTGTCTAAAACCGAAGGGAGGGTGATCAGCCTGGAAGGTATCGAGCCGTCGGCCCTGGCGATCCAGGCGTCGGAGGGCCACCGGCGGGACCCCCGCCACACCGAGATGATCCTGCGGGAAAGCCGGCGCATCGTGCGCATGGACCGGGGGAATATCATCAGCGAGACCCATCATGGATTCAACTGCGCCAACGCCGGAATAGACGCGTCCAACATCCCCGGCAGCGACACCATCTGCCTGCTTCCCGTGGATTCCGACGCTTCAGCCCGGGTGATCCGGCAAACCGTCAAAGACAGGGCCGGCGCCGACGTGGCGGTGATCGTTTCCGACACCTTTGGCCGCCCCTGGCGCAACGCAGCCGCCAACGTGGCCATCGGCGTGGCCGGCATGAATCCCTTGCTAAGTTACGTGGGTCAAGAAGATGTCCATGGCAACATGATGTACACCACCGTGATTGCCGTAGCCGATGAACTGGCGGCCACGTCGGAACTGGTCACCGGCAAGCTGCTGCGTGTTCCCGCCGCCATCGTGCGGGGATACCACTACGAGCCCATGGAGGGCGCCAGCATACAGGCCCTGGTGCGGGACCCCGACAAAGACCTGTTCCGCTAGCGCACCTTAAGATTTAGGGCCGTTAACCGGCGGCGGCTTATCCGATTGCCCGATCACCGTGTTGGCCAGTCTGTGCCTAATCTTCTAACAGAGGTAGCTGGTACTCCAGGGGTTGCTCCGCCTCTGTGAATCCCGAGACCCCCACGCCCAAAAGCCGAAAGCTGCGGCCCGGCGTCAATTCCAGAGAGAAGAGTCCCCACGCGGTTTCTTTGATAACCGCTTCAGAATCGGTGTTCGCATTCAGCGTCGTCTGGCGGGTGAAGGTGGTGAAATCGGCCAGGCGCGCTTTGACCGTGACGGTTTTGCCGGCCATGCCGTGGCGTTCCAACCTCCGGGCCACGTGGGAGGACAACTGGTCCAACTCGGCTTTAAGCCGTGCCTCGTCAGCCAGGTCCGAAGAGAAAGTGTTTTCAGAACTGACGGATTTGGCCTCGCGATTGGTCTGAACCGGGTCGTTGTCCGCCCCAATGGATCTTGCCCGTACGCTTTTGGCCCGTTTGCCGAACTGGCGCTGGAACCACTCCTCGGACTGCTGGGCCAATTGACCGATGGTCTCGATGCCGCCGCGATGCAATTTCTCGGCGGTCTTCGGACCTATGCCCCACAGTTTCCCAACGGCCAACGGCGCCAGGAATCCGGCTTCGTCACCGCTCTCGACAACCACCAGTCCGTCGGGCTTTTGCAGATCGGAGGCGATCTTGGCCACGGATTTACTGGTCCCGGCACCCACCGAGATCGTCAGGCCCGTTTCCAGGTTGACCCGTTGTTTCAGCTCCAAAGCCAAGGCCAACGGCAGTTTCCCCGATTCGACCGCATTGGTTATGTCGAGGTACGCTTCGTCCATGGACAGCGGTTCCACCAACGGCGTAAAGCTGCGAAATATCTCCATGACTTTGTTGGAAAACTCCCGGTAGCGGTCGAAATGGGGATGAACGACGATTCCTTGGGGGCACAGTCTAACCGCCGAGCGCATTGGCATGGCCGAATGCACTCCGAATACCCTGGCCTCGTAGGACGCCGTCGCCACCACGCCCCGGCCCTCGGGACTGCCGCCAACCAACACTGGTTTGCCCCGGAGGCCCGGGTCGTCCAGTTGCTCCACCGAGGCGAAGAAGGCGTCAAGATCGGCATGGAGTATATGGGTCACTGGCTGCACTCTGTAATCAGTCTAAACCGATTGGCCGGCTGGACCTTCCAGATTCCTGCTCTTTAATATTACTCCCCGTGCGGGACGCCGTCAGCAACGCTCTGTCCAGGCAGAGGAACGAATGCCGGGAAGGCAGCGCCCCCAGAGCCGGCGAGACCAATAAATCCAGCCATGGCGGATGCCCTGTCAAGCCGCTAGAATAGCTGAAAACTGACCCCTTACGGCGTTTAGCTGACAACTCGAGGAGGCCCCATGACCGCCATCTTAGAAGAATACATCGCGAAACATCCGGAATCGGCCCAGCGATATACCGAGGCCGTCGGTTTATTCCCCAGCGGGGTCACCCACGACAACCGGTACGCCCAACCTTTTCCGCTTTACATGACCCACGGCGCCGGACCAAAAAAGTGGGATGTGGACGGCAATGAATATATAGACTATGTCTCCGGCCACGGCGCCCTGCTCTTGGGACATTCCCATCCAGCGATAGTAACGGCCGTTACGGATCAGATATCCAGGGGCACGCACCTGGGGGCGTCCACCGACGAAGAGATTCGCTGGGCCAAAGCCATCATGGCGTTGATGCCTTCCATAGAACGAGTGCGGTTTCACAGCTCAGGAACTGAAGCCACCCTGATGGCGATGCGTCTGGCTAGGGCCTACACCGGCAAAGACAAAGTGATCAAGCTTCAGGACCATTTCCACGGATGGCACGATTACGCCATGGCCGGTTCCGACCGGCCGGCGCCGGGAGTCCCTGAAGCCGCTTGGGGATCCATGGTGATCGTGCCCCCGGGGGACCTGGCCACTGTGGAAGACGTGCTCCAGCGTGACTCGGAAATCGCGGCGTTGATTCTGGAGCCCACCGGCACCCACTATGGAATGCTGCCGTTTGACGTGCCCGTCTACCTAAAAGGGCTGCGCCAGTTGACGGAGCAGCATGGCGTGGTGCTGATCTTCGACGAGGTTGTAACCGGGTTCCGGGCATCTTCCGGCGGTTGCCAGGTGCGCTATGGGATCGAGCCCGACCTCACCACCCTAGCCAAAATCGTGGCGGGCGCACTACCCGGGGGTGCCGTGGGGGGCAAGGCTGAGATCGTGGACATGATCTCCCACAGAGGTGACCCGGAGTGGGACAACCAGCACCGGGTTTATCACCCCGGCACGTTCAACGCCAACCCCCTCAGTGCCGTGGCCGGGGCCACCTGCCTGGAGATCATCGCCAGCCAGCCTATCAACATGCAAGCCGACGCCATGGCCCAACGGCTCAAATCCGGGCTAAACGATGTTTTTGGCAAGATGGAGATTGCGGGCCATGCCCACGGCGTAGCCTCGATGGTTCACTTCGTGCTGGCCGACTGCGATTGCGGCCGTGAGATATGCACCTTGCCCCACGCCGATATAAAACGGGCGGTGGCCGTACCCGCTGTCACCGAGTTAAAGCTGGGGATGCCGAACCAAGGAGTGGACATCATGGGACGGGACGCCTTCCTGGTGTCGGCCACCCACACCGAGTCCGAAATAGACCGCACCCTGGAGGCTTTTGAGACCACCCTGGAGGCGGTCCGGGCCGAAGGGTTGATTTAAGGTGTCCGCCGCCCTTGATTCTGATAAGATTCCCAAATCCGGGTTCAATTCGCTAAACGAGGTGATTTACCATGCCTAGTTTTACTGACAAACTGACCGTTGGCGGCAGCGAGATGGATATGTACGCCGCGCTACCCTCAGGCTCCGGTCCCCATCCAGCCGTGGTGATCGCCTTCCACGTCGGCGGGCTGGACGATTTCGACAGGGCAATGGCCGACCGCCTGGCCGAAGCGGGATACGTGGCCGTGGTGCCGGACCTGTTCCACCGCTACTCTCAGGAAGTGATGGACGGTCCCGTTTTAGACCGCCTGGGACACCTGCGCGACGGCGATATAATCGCCGACATGAACGCCGCGGTGGACTTCCTCACCGCCAACTCCGCCATCGATAATGACCGCATCGGTGTCACGGGATTCTGCATGGGTGGGCGAATCGCCTGGCTGATGGCCGCCACCAACCCTATTTTTAAATGCACCGTGCCCTTCTACGGCGGCAACATTATGGGCAACTGGGGCCCCGGAGACACACCCTTCTCCATGGCCGCCAACATCAACTGCCCAATGCTGTTCCATTTCGGTTCCTTGGATGGCAATCCATCGGTGGATGACCGGGACAAAATGGATGCGGAACTTACCCGCTTGGGCAAGGGGCATGAGTTCTTCACCTATGAGGGAGCAGGCCACGCGTTCATGGACTTCACCAACTCAGAGCGTCACCATGAGCCATCGGCCACGCAGGCCTGGCCGAGGACCATCGACTTCTTCAACAAGCATTTAAAGGGAGCCGTAGTTTCCGCCTAGCGGCTGGAATTCGTATTTGACCGGAGGTGACGTATGCCGTCGTTTTGGGAGAAGACCCAGGTAACCGGCCAAGAGATGGACCTGTATACCAGCGTTCCCGCCACCGATACCCATGGAACCGGCCCTTTTCCGGCGGTGGTGGTCATCCATCCGGCCGGTGGGGTGGCAGAATTCACCCAGGGGATCGCGGATAAACTAGCGAGCGAAGGCTATGCCGCCGTTTGCCCCGACCTGTTTCACCGTATCACAGACCCCAATTTGACCGAAGGCGTGGCCAAGGCGGGGTCGCTGAAAGACCCGGAGGTCATCGCCGACGTGAATGCCACCGTGGATTTCATGTTGGCCCATTCGGCTATCGACAGCCAACGTATCGGCATCACGGGGTTTTGCATGGGCGGTCGGATCAGTTGGCTGGCGGCCGCGGTCAACCCCCATTTCAAGGCGGCGGCGCCCTATTATGGCGGCAACCTCATGGTAATCCGGGGCGGCGCGGAAAAGAGCCCATTCGAGTTGGCCAGCGGTATCAATTGCCCCATCCTGTTTCACTTTGGAGAAATAGACGCCAATCCGTCCCAGGATGATATGAGGAAGCTGGATGATGAGTTGACCAGGCTTGGCAAACCCCACCAGTTCTATATCTATCCCAATGCCGACCACGCCTTTGCAGACCATACGGGACCCCGCTACCACCGGGAATCGGCGGAGGTGTCCTGGCCCCGAACCCTGGATTTTTTCGCGGCCCATCTGAAGGGCGCGCCGGTTGCCGGATAGCCTATCTCAGGCGGTCCCGCCAAGGCTGCCGGAATCGGGAGATTCGAGCCTGTTCTGGTTGACACCCCAGCCTGCGGGTAGTAGTGTTGGGGCCAAGACGAACCGCCCCTTTACGGGGGTCGAATCGAACAAAATTGAAGACACTACGGAGGCTAAAATGGCTTATCAAGGTCTACTGGCAGAGACAGTCAACATCAACGGCCACAATGGGGACCAGATCGACGCTATCTTGGCCCGCCCATTGGGGTCCGGCCCGGTTCCAGGCGTGGTGCTGATCCATCACATGCCGGGCTGGGACGACGCTTCCAAGGCGATGGCCACCAAGCTGGCTTATCACGGGATTGCCACCATCTCGCCCAACCTTCATTTTCGTGAGGGCCAGGCGACACCACAGGAAAATAGCGCCAGCGTCGCGGCTGCCGGCGGGATGCCCGATGCCCGGACCATGGGCGACGTGGCGGCGGCCATCAGTTATTTGCGCAGCCTGCCCTATTGCAATGGAAAAATCGGCATCATCGGCTTCTGCTCTGGAGGACGCCAGGTCTATCTCGCCGCCGGGACGCTCTCCGGCATCGACGCGGCGGTGGACTGCTGGGGCGGCGGCGTCACCGCATCGGCGGATCAACTGACGGAGCGGCAGCCCACGGCCCCTATCGACTTCACTTCGGGTATAGCTTGCCCGTTGATGGGATTATTCGGTGAAGAAGATGCCAGGCCATCTCCGGCGGATGTCGCCAAGACCGAGGAAGAATTGAAGAAGCACAATAAGAACTACGAGTTCTACATGTACGAAGGGGCCGGCCACGGTTTCTTCGCCGTTGACCGTCCCAGTTACCGCCAGCACGCCGCGACTGACGGTTGGCAAAAAGTCCTCGCGTTCTATGACAAGCACCTTCGCGCCGGTGGCGGGTCCAACGGCCAGCAAGCCGGCCAAAACATGGAGCGCATCGCGGTTTCCGTCTAGATCAAAACGGCCCGCTTGGAACATAACCGGGACGGTTGGGCGTCCCGGTTATCATAATCTTCTGCGAAATGGCTGGCTCGCCGGATTTAGTTGCCCTCTCCCGCTACGGCTACACCGTGGGAATTAGCGTTGTCACCCGGACTCGGCGCCAGATTAATGAGTACTGTCCTGTCTGCCTCCGAGGCTATGAAGATGCTTACATTCTGGTCTAAAGCTTCAACAGCCAGAGGAAATGGAATAGAAGCTAGGGTTAACTAGCCGTGGACGGTCACTGCCCACGTTGTTATTCTTTCACCGGTACACCTTTCCCTCAAGCGGAACTTTACTTTTTCCTCGTTGACGGGTTTGACTTCGACAACGACTGGCGCATGCTTACGGTGAGATTGGCTGGGCCCAACGGACCGGTGGCCAAGGATCCGCAGCTTTGGCAGTGGGTTCGAGGAGCATATGAAGCGATCACCGTGTTTCTATTTCCTACCCTCCCACCAGGAACTTATACAGTGAGCATCATCCTGCCCGACGGAAGAAATGCCAGCGAAAATGTTCTCTACCGTTGATTTCCAATCCACAGACCGGTGAATTGCAGTTCGACGAATAGGGTTCTGATTCCCAGTCAACGGCGTCTACAAAAGTCATTTTCACAAGGCGGAGGATTCCCGGGGGATCAGGCGGCCGGTCGAACCATTGGTTCAAGCCCAAATCATTGTGTGTTTTCAATCCCAAATGACCTTTTTTCAAAAGGAATTCTCAGGCCCGTCCCACTCCCGCGGTTCGTGAGGATAAATCGAGGAGAATAATGGCTGATTTCAAATCAGGCTCGTTTGGGCTACCAGTATCAACATTCAATCGCGGGAGAAGACGGAGATACCGCTGGCGCTCTGCATCAACGGCTTTCCTGGCCATGCCTATCATTCGGGTCCCTGCTATCGGACCTTGCCCAGGCGGGCTCCAGAGCGATCGCGCCATTCATGGGGGGATATTTCGATCAAGGGCGTTAGGCCGGGACATGCGGTTGTCAATCCTTTGCCGAGTTAACTCCGGATCGTCCAGGGTTTATGGTTCAATGTCGCTGGTTAAATCAAACTCGATTTAAGGTAAATCATGGAACAGACCAATGGCGGGCTTCCTCTTCCTCTAGAAGGCATCCGGGTCTTGGACGCTACCCACATCGTGGCGGGGCCATTTTGCTCGCTGATACTCGCCGACATGGGTGCTGAGGTCATCAAGATCGAACGCCCCAAAACGGGGGAGTTGAACCGGAGCCGTGGGGATTTCATACAGAGCGGCGACGGCCGAAGCATCAGCGCCCGTTTTCTGGGACTTAACCGCAATAAAAAAAGCGTCACATTAGACCTTCGAAACCCGACGTGCAAGGCGGCATTCGAAACCATGGTCTCCTCGTCCGACGTGTTGGTGGACAACTGGGGGCCGGGAGCTCTGGAGCGCTTGGGCTTGAGTTATCACCGATTGCGGGAGATCAACCAGGGATTGATCTATGCCACCATCACAGGGTATGGGGACAACGAGGGCTTGAAGGGCCCGTATTCAAGCTGGCCCGCCAACAACCTCTGCGTCCAGGGTATGGGCGGCTGGATGGGCTTGATCGGGACCGGTGGTGGCCGGGCCCAGTCGGTAGGAGAAAACGTAGGGGATTCGGTGCCGGGCCTGTGGACCGCCTTGGCCATCGTATTGGCGTTGGAAACCAAGAGGAAGACAGGTGTGGGGCAGCACGTAGACATGGCTATGTACGAGTGCATGGCGGCGCATACCCTCAGCAACATGGCGGCATATCAGGCCACCGGATTCAACGGCCCACCTTCGCTGCAAAGCGCGATAGGAGCAGGTCTGGTGTTGCAGGCTCGGGACGGCCAGGTTGTTCTTGCCGGCGCACGCCCGGAACGAAGCTGGGAGGCCATGTGGCGCATGTTGGGACGTGAGGAGCTGCTCCAGGATCCCAGGTTTTTGGGTAAAAACGCCACTCCCGATTTCATTTACGGCCAGGTCGTCCCCGCCATAGAGGAATGGTCTAAAGACTTGCCCAGGGCAGAGGTCTGCCGCAAGTTGACCGAGGCCGGGTTTTCCATGGGAATGGTGCAAACCAATGCCCCCACCTGGAAGCCCGCGGCATGTTCGTGGACGCCGGCGACACATTTGGCGGCAGCTTCCGTTCCATGAAAACCCCGATCCGCCTTACCGGCTGCGTGGAAATGCCAAAGGGCTCTCCCCCTCCATTTGGGGCAGACAGCGAAGATGTTCTCAACGGCATCGGCGGCCTCACCAAAGACCAGGTTGCGCTACTCAATGAGGAAGGCGCGGTATAACGTGGCCCTAGCCGGTTGCCGGTATGAGCATTCCCAGGTAGCCGAGGTGGTGGGCAACTTCGCAGGCACCGTGGTTGCTGGGAGAAATTCTGCCGGTCCGTGGCATTAGAGCATCTCACGTTGCCCCGGTACCTATGCTCGCCGGCAAGTTGAACCCCTAGCAGCCCGTCCGAGGATTACTGGAGCAGGTTAGCTGGACAGCCGGAATTAGCCGGAGAAAGCCATCCGGGGACAGGGTGGGTTTGTGAATGCTGAGAGATTCAAGAGGAACTTGCCGGCTGCAAG
>DAOUHE010000191.1:0-2508 GCA_034428715.1 Dehalococcoidia bacterium
TACCGCTGCCCGCCACGAAGGTTGGCTCGCAGAAGTCGAAGGTTTGGCCCATTGGTAGTTTGAGCCAGGCCTTGGTTATGCGCTCGGTGCCGAAGCGCAGGAGGGGACCGTCGTCGGCGGTGTCGCGCAACCCGTGGGCTCCGACCAGCGTACGCTCGGGCTCCGCGTAGCCATGGAACGTCATGAGGAGAGGTCCAGTGGTGGTTGGAGTCCAGGTGAACCCGGTCGCGGTCAGGTAGTTGATCTTATATCCGGTGTCGCCGATGGCCCAGCTTTCGAAGCCAGCGTCCTCATTGCCGTTCTTGGCTGTATCTTTGGTGTAATGCGCCATGCCTGTCATCTCGTCGAAGACCGCCCAGTATGTACTACCCCCGTCCAATGTCGCGTTGTCTTGGAACCTTGCTGCCAACTCGTGTCTTTGGAAGGGACCTGTTTGTACCTCTGTGTACGCGACGTACAGTGAGTCTGCAGCTGGGGCACCGCCATCATCTCTGTGCACTGAGACCCGGATAAGATTTTTTAGTCTCGTCCTTATTTGAAAGTTGATTGAACTGAGTGCGTACCAACCGGCGTCGTCGCCTGGGGTGAATGAGGTGGCGTAGCCTATGCGAGCCGTGGATATTAAGTTGACTGCACCTGCAAATCCGATCTTTATTGGCGTGCTGCCGCGGTGGCTTTTGTTACCGCCGAGTTTTATGACCTCCTTTTGTTGAATGGCGTGTCCGCTTATCTTGATTCGCAGGTTGTTGTCTGTTGACGGGGTCCATGTCCCACCATCTTCCTTGGTATACCATGTGTTGCCAATCTGCCAATTCGGTTGCGACTGAGTGTCTTCGTCGTCGCTTGCAGTATTTTGGATTGACATTGCAGTGCTGCCTTCGTTGGCCACGTATAACCAATATCTGATGTTGGGTTTTAGGGTGCTCTCTTTCTCCGTGGGGAACTCGAATAGATGGGGGGTGGTATTTGTGATGGTCGTGGAGGATGTGTCGAACGTGTAGAGCACGGTTTCACCGGGCAGTCCGGCGTTGTCTCTGCGTATGGTGATCCGTGGGTTAGGAAAATTTGATGTGTCTGGTCTGGATAAATACGCCTGGACGTCTTTTACGTGGTAACCGAACGGGTTTGCACCGGTCGTAAAGGGGATGGCGAATTCTGTGTTGATTCCAGAATCTGTCCCCACAACGCTGCCGGAATTTAGGGAAGTTTGTCCCAGGTTTGATACCAGGGTGCCATCGCTGGACTCATGCCGTGCGACGATGAGGACTTCTGGCACGGCCGCGGTGGCGGTGCCGGCGGGGCTCAGCCCCGAGGCGTTGCGGGCCTTTACGCCGTAGGTGTGGGTCTGGCCCGCAGGAGGCGCCGTGTCCGTGTAGCTGGTCGAACTCGATCCGGTGTCGTCCTCGATGACAACCAGGGAGTCGGCGTCGGGACCGCGTAGGATCTGGTACCCGATGATTGAGTCGTCCGAAGGGTTGGACCATGACAGCACGACCTGGCCCTCACTTACTGCGGTGTTGATGAAGCTGGGTGCCGCGGGCAGCGGCTGTTGGGCCGGGTCATCCCTGGGCGGTTGTTGGACGGGTTCTTCCTTAGGCGGCTGTTGGACCGGTTCTTCCTCGGCCGGCTCGGGGGTGGGCGCTTCCGCCGGCTCTCCGGCCACCGTGATGGTGTCGGCGGCCCATGGGCCGCCCCAGGATTTGCCTTCGTGTTCTCCTTTGTAGTAGCGGGCGCGCATGCGGATCTTGTACTCAGTGTCGTGGCCGAGGTCCGTGATGGTTGCGGTTGTGGCTGTTTCTGCCGGATAGACGTGTCCCTTGTCGACCTTCCATGATTGGTAGTCTTCGTCGGATTTAGCCCAGTCAACCCGGTAGTCGGTGGGTACCGGGCTGGCTGCGTCCCAGGACACTGTCAGAGTTCCGGGCGTGTCGCTGGTCAGCGTCAGGCCCGTTATGGCGCCGTGGCTCTCTGCCTGGACGGTTGCGAAGTAGAACGTGCTGATGGTGATGGCAATGGTGACCAGGAGGATGGTGGCCAGAAAAATCCAATGCCATGACTGGAACGTTCTGGTCTGGGGGGCTGTTTGAGATAGGTTATTCACTGACCGTGCTCCTTCAACTTCGTGGGCGTCTAAGAAAACGACGGCTTGGGGGGAATCGGGGTTTCCGTCCGAGTTTCTAGGTTTGTTGCCTTCCGTAAGGCACGGAGTACCAGGCTCCGCCGTTGCTGTGCCACCGGGCCGGCGGGTCGCCCCAATCCCCTTGGCGGACCTCCTCGTCTCCTACTCTGCGCCAGCGGAACGCCTGTCCCATTTCCAGGCTCAGGGCCAGGTCGAACGGCTGCCGGATCGTCAGCCTGCGGCTCATGCCGTCCCAGCCTCCATTCTGGTGCCGCCAGGGTTGCCCGAGGGCTGGCTCCAAATTCCGGGGTTGCCGTGGTTGGCCCGCCGACTGGGACTGCTATGGGTCCCGGTGGTATGCGGCCATCATTCAGAGGGTGGCCCGCTCA
>DAOUHE010000192.1:0-31610 GCA_034428715.1 Dehalococcoidia bacterium
CGTATCGGACGACGAACTCGAAGCCATCTATTTGCGTAGAGACTCTTTCCATGGTGAATGGAATTATTCGCTGCTACCCCGCGTTGCGCTGCTCAATTGAACTAATTATTTCGTGACAATCCCTAAGGACAAGCGGCACAACCACCTGCGGGCTATCGCTAAGGCTCATGGCCTCGGCCACATTGATGACTAGCGCAGGAGGAGCCAGGGCGGCGTAGATGGCTTCGGCATCCATGTTCCTGTCGACGCATGGCGCCATATCGTAGGCCACCACTTGTCCCAGGGGAACAATCCCTGGGCCGACGGCCTGAAGAACGGCAATAGCTACAAAAGTTGCCATTGCCGAAATAGCTTTAAGTGAGTTTTTTGAAAGGCACATGGAGACTTTACAATTGGGTAATAGCTCAGGAATCGAGACGGTCTACACCGGGAAGCCGTGATGACGTGGTTAAGCCCGTCCCCTGTCCCCTGGAGTTAACCATTGGCATATCTTGCCCGCAAGGAACTGGGAGGGCTCCTAGCGCCCGCGCAGGACGCCGGGGGCTCCTCTTTAGTTGATGGTCAAAGTGACCGTAGCTTGCACGATCTGACCGGTGACCACGGGCTCGGAGACCGACAGAGAGGTTGTCGTGAAGCCAAAAAGACTTCTGGTAAGTCGCGCAGGGCAATCGACTGTGCCAAACGGGCAAACCCCCAAGTCGGTGCCGACCCTGCCAATCTGCCCGTCTTTCTCAACGGTCACCTCCCCGCTCAAAAACACAATGTCGCCTGACGCGGTCACCGACAAACTTTGGGAATCGGCTTCGGTCTCGCCGGATTCTCCTATAAAACACACCTTGTTTGTGCTGGCGGAGCTTAAACACGGATTAAGGTTTGTACCTACGGAAGGCCCGGCGAGCGCGATTACCCAAGAGCCGATTTCGTTGGTGCGCCCTAGAATTGCCGCTGCTCTTGATGCACCGGTCGAGGTCATAGCGTTTTCAAACTCCCGGTGGCTGACCAGGCTCCCGTCGAGGTCAAGCACTTCGATGACCCAATGGCCGTGGATCTGGATGCCCTCGGAGGGTCCGCCTTGGGAAAGGGAAGCCGATGCCATCTGGCCTCCATTACCTTCTGACGGTGAGCCCGACAATACCATGGCCAGCGCCGCCGTCAGCGCCACCACCACCGCCAGGCTTCCAATGATCGCCAGGAATCCTTTTTTTCATGATCAACTCCCGATTTTGAAAATTATCTTCCCGCGCCTTGGGAATATCTGGTCAGACGAAATCTATTTGAACTCCTGCCTCGACACCAGTGTACCGTCGGGATCCCGAATCTCTATGAAGCCGCTAGTTCGCAACCCAATACCCTCGGTCAGACCGCCCTGGCCTTGTGGCGACGGGGATTTAACGGAATCGGCAATGGAGGGTTTCACCGCGGCGGGCTCTTCTGCGTGGGAACCAGCCACATTTTCCGAACCGGCACCCGGGGAGTTCGCCTTGGATCCGGGCTCTCGTTCAACCACCGACACCGTGACGGTATCTTCCACGGTTACCTGTTCCGCCGTCCGGGACGTTCCGGCAGTGCTCCCTTCATTGGATGGCCGGACCGGAAACTGGTTTTCAGCGGCATCGGGTGTTGTTTTTGCGGCGTTAACCTGGCCCACGATCGGGGCTTGAAGAGGGGGGATGACGCGGGGATCAACCGGCGCCGTATTCCCTGCCGGTTCGGGGGGCGGTACCGGGTTATTACGGGTGGAGAGGAAGACTATGGCCAAGGGAATGGCGGCCGCAATGGCAACGCCCATCCCACCAGCCAGCCAGCTGTGTGGCTTCCGGGCGTTTGTTAATAAACGCATTTAGATTCGCGGCTGAGTCCCATCCGTTCAAACGCGGTCCTTAGTGGAAATCTGGCCGGCTTTACAGGTTCCTGCCGGGGCGGACCGTTGCTCCAAACTATCCTCAATGGACCGGTCAGCTAACAGGGTCGCAATCGTATATCAATCGTAGGAGTGGGCCAGGGGAAAATGTGAGGTGGATGGGGTAGTACACGGCCGCGCTGCCGGTCCGTGCGTTTATTCCTTGGATATCAAGGTAATTTCGGCCAAATGGAGATATGAGGGCCGAGAAACAGCGTAATCTTGCTTCGCCGCCGTATACGTTATGGCTCCCATCTTTGGGTACCGTAGTACTGTAATAGTAGTGTGGGCGGGTCTTGGACCCGCCCACATGTTGCCGGATTGCCTGGCTTGCAGTAGCCACCATACCTGCCGCTCCGTTGTCTCCATAAGAGTGGAGAGCCAGCTTGGGGGTGTGGGAGCGGCGATAGATTTGGGAGTGAGGGTTAGTTTGGAGTCCAGGCCAACGCCCTCACTTCGGTAAACTCCTTCTTAAGCTTCTCCCACCCTGCACCGCCGTCGGCGCTTCGATAAAGTTCGCCATAGACGCTGTTAGCCAGTATCAGTTCGGGGTCGGCGGAGTGGGTCGCGAAGTTCCAGAGGGGTGAGTTGGGCTCCACTGGCAATGGCCGGGTCTCCCATGTTTGGCCACCGTCGGTGGACCGCTGGATGGTTCCCGTGTTCCCGATGGCCGCGTCACCGTTGGCGGCGAACAGCACCCGTGGATCATCGGCCTTGACCGCCACCCACCGGCAGTAGGGCATGGGGAACGAGGAAGTCTGCGTTAAGGACTGGAAGGTCTCGCCTTCGTCCTGGCTAGCGAAGATCTCACGGGGGGTGCTGACCAAGAGGGTCTTGCTCTCGCCAAGACTCAGGGCCATGCCGTGGATGTCCGGGTTGGTGATGCCGCTGTCCACGTGGGACCAGGTATCCCCGCCGTCCCGGCTTCGGTACACACCGTCAATCTCCACGCCGGCATACACCGTTCCCCGGTCCACCGGGTCCACCAGCATCGCCGTGACTCTGGGAGAACCGATGGCGCACTCCTGGGTGATTTCCGCCGACAACTTTTGCCAGCTCTTGCCACCGTCCTTGGAGCGGAACACGAACGGTGGACTGGTGCCAGCGAAAATCGTGTCCGAGTCTGAGGGATCAACGGCGATGGACCAGATATTCAGCCCGTCCATAGGAGAGTCCAACTTTACCCAATTGCTGCCACTATCTTCGCTGCGGTAGATCCCATTATTGGAGCCTGCGTACACGACGTTGGAATTTTGTGGATCCACCGTCAAAGCCCTGATCTGGGATTCCCCAGGGAACGGATCCCGGATACGGCTCCAATTCTCACCGCCGTCGGGACTCTGAAACAGACCTGCGCCCGTGGTTCCAACTAGGATGCTGTAGTTTCCGGACATGGTCAAAACCTCCTTGTCTGGTTATCGTCCTGGATCTCTCGTTCGGTCAGACTTCGCAGCGCCCGAGCGCAAATGGATTGGGAGCAATATACACCTGGCATAGTGGTGCCTGTCAATCTTAGAATTCCGTGGTCTATGCGACGAATTATGTAACAAAATCTCCTTGGCGTGACCAATTTATACTTTCTGCTTGTATTCTCCTCTGTACCGGGCGTCATAGCCGCAGCCGCGAGGAGATTGAATTAGATTCAGCCCGGCGTTTCCCAATTGCGAGCCCGCTCAATTGCTCGCTGCCAGCCGGCGTAAAGCTTATCGGCCTCCTCTCGATATATTCGCGGCTCGTAGCGGGCGTGCAAGCGCCATTGCCCGGCAAGCTCATCCCGGCTGTCCCAAAAACTCACTGCCAGCCCGGCCAGGTACGCGGCGCCCAAAGCGGTGGTTTCGGCGATCTCGGGGACCTCTACCGGCACGCCAAGCAGGTCGGCCTGAAACTGCATCAAAAACGGGTTGGCTGATCCGCCGCCATCGGCCCGAAGCAAGGTTAACTCCAACTGGGTGGCCGGCCTCATGGCCTCCAACACGTCTCGGACCTGGTAAGATATCGCCTCCAGGGTGGCCCGGACGATGTGGGCCCGGGTTGTTCCACCGGTAAGGCCGGCCATGGTTCCACGGGCATACATATCCCAGTGGGGAGCGCCGAGGCCAGTAAAGGCCGGCACGAAGTAGACCCCGCCTGTATCCGCTATGGCTTGCGCCATCTCCGCGGTGTCAGACGCCTTCTCGATTATTCCCAGGCCGTCTCTCAGCCATTGGACCGCGGCCCCCGCGATGAAGATGCTCCCCTCCAGCGCATATTTGGTATTCTCCCCTTGTTGTTGCCAGGCGATGGTCGTGAGTAAACCTTTCGGTGGCGGGATCGGCTGCTCTCCGGTCTGCATCAGCAGGAAGGACCCTGTGCCGTAGGTGTTCTTGACCATCCCAGACTGGAAACAAGCCTGGCCGAACAACGCGGCGTGCTGGTCCCCGGCCAGACAAGCTATGGGGACGGCCGCGCCGAACAAGCCGGGGTCCGTCTCGCCAAAGATTCCGCTGGATGGCAGCACCTCGGGCAATATGCACAGCGGAATTCCCAACGTTGAAAGGAGGTCATCGTCCCATTTTTGAGTGTGGATGTTGAAAAGCATGGTGCGCGACGCGTTGGAAATATCAGTGGCGTGGACTTTGCCGCCGGTCAGGCGGTAAAGGAGCCAGCAATCAATGGTGCCGGCGCATAATCCGCCGGCTTCAGCGCGCCGTTGACCACCGGGCGTCTGGTCCAGCAGCCAGCGGATCTTGGTAGCGGAAAAATAGGCGTCGATCACCAGCCCGGTTTTCTTTCGGACCAGCGGCTCCATCCCCTGCTGCTTTAGCTCCTCGCAAAAAGGGGCCGTGCGCCGGCATTGCCAGACGATCGCAGGAGCCAACGGCCGACCGGTGGCACGGTCCCAGACCACCGTGGTTTCCCGCTGGTTCGCGATGCCGACAGCGGCCAACTGTTGGGGATCGATACCCGCCGAAGCCAGCGCATCGCGGCAAACGGCCAGGGTAGTTTGAAAGATCTCCTCCGGGTCTTGGCTTACCCAACCAGGTTCCGGATAGAGCTGGGTGATCTCACGTTCGGCCCATCCGGCTGCGCGCCCGTCGTGGTCAAAGACAAAAGCGGCCGACCCGGTTGTGCCTTGGTCGACCGCCATGACGTACATCTGCTGGTGTCGCTGCTGAGCCAAGGTCTCCTGGTCACGGTTTCTGGCACACGATGATGTCATTCATACCCGGAAGCTGCTCACAGCTCAACCCCACGCCGAAACCAAATGATGGCCGGTGTCCCAAATCTGAATTGGAACACCAGATCGGTGTCCTGGTTCCGCGCGCCCATGACGGGGCCGGTAAATCGGCGCGGGTTTTCCGGCCCCGTCAAAATAGGACGCCTAAGGAAATGAGTGAACGACGACGTTGCTGACCTGGCAGCTTGCTTGTGCCACCGCTTGGAATCTGACTGTCTTCCCGGTGGAGGAACCAGGGACCAGAGCACTCAAGCTCACGTTTCCGCTGGCATCGGCTATGGCGGCGCCCAACACCCGGGGGTTACCCATGTCGACGAAGACGCCCGGGCATCCGGGTACTCCGACGTCGGGATCGGGGGTGATGCCAAAGACAAATGTGATATCCTGCCCGGGAGGCGCTCCGGTCACATGATGAGTATTTTCCACACCGGCGTCCCCTGGGGCTGGAGGCGTTAGTTTGAAGCCGAATTCGTAGGCTCCGATGTCACAGGTGGCGCTGCCGTTATTGTCCCCATCCAACGGGCGAGGTACACCGCGCTGGTCTGTGCCCGGGCAAGCGATGTTATCCCCAGCGTCGATGGCCGAGCTGCTTGATAGCAAGGCATGGGTGAAGGTAGGCCCGCCGTTGTCCTTCAATGGGCCGAGCAGAGGGTCAAGAGCCTTCACGGTGCCGTCGATGTTCATATACAGGATCCAGACCGCGCCTTTGTCGGAACCCCCGTCGTCGTCAAAGCGTGCACCCACGGCCAAATCGGACACTCCGTCACCGTCAAGGTCGCCCAGGCTCTCCGCGGATACGCCAAACAGATCGTCATTATCAAGGACACCAACGAAGCCGCCTTCGGTATCAGATATCTTCTGGTGTGATTTCACGGTTCCATCGGCATTCATAAACAGGACCCAGACCGCTCCCCGATTTGCGCCCCCGTCGCCGTCGCCAGCAGCACTCACGGCCAGGTCGGATATAGCGTCGCCATCAAGGTCACCCAGGTTGGCTATCGCTACGCCGAATTCATCACCCGGATCAAGGACACCGGTTAAGCCACCGGCGGTATTGGAGATCTTCTGGTGCGACTTCACGGTTCCATCGGCGTTCATGAAAAGGATCCAGAACGCCCCTCTGTTGGCGCCCCCGTCGTCACCGCTGGATGCAGCTACCGCCAGGTCGGAGACGCCATCGCCGTTCAAATCACCCAGGCTAGCTGTCGCTCTGCCAAAATGATCTCCATCATCAAGGACACCGGTGAAGCCACCGGCAAAATCCGATATTTTCTGATGTGAAGCCACCGATCCGTTGGCATTCATGTACAGGATCCAAACCGCTCCCCGGTTGATGCCTCCGTCGTCGTCGTGGTACGCGCCCACGCCCAGGTCGGAGACATCGTCACCGTCAAGGTCACCCAGGTTGGCTATCGCCATGCCGAATTTATCACCCGGATCAAGGACACCGGTAAAGCCACCCGCGGTACCGGAGATCTTCTGGTGCGACTTCACGGTTCCATCGATGTTCATGAACAGGATCCAGATCGCTCCTCTGTCGGTGCCCCCGTCGTCGTCGAGTTTTGCCCCCACGGCTAGATCGGAGACTCCGTCGCCGTCAAGGTCACCCAGACTGGCCAATGCTACGCCAAACGAATCCCCGTCATCGAGGTCACCTTCGAAGCCGCCCTCGGTAGCCGATATCTTCTGATGCGACTTCACCGTTCCGTCGGCATTCATGAACAGGATCCAGACCGCTCCCCGGCCGTTGCCTCCGTCGTCGTCGAATTTTGCGCCTACGGCCAGGTCGGAGACCCCGTCGTTGTCAAGGTCGCCCAGGCTGGCCACCGCCCTGCCAAAGAGATCATCGTCATCGAGGACACCGGTAAAGCCACCCTCGGTAGCGGATATCTTCTGATTGAACTGCCCCAATGGAATGTCATCGGGCCCCGTGAGCCCGCAAGTGTCGTCGCTATCCAGGTTGTGACCCAGAGAGGTGATAGTCCCAGAGCAATCGCCGCCGGACGGGTTATTGGCGATGATGGTGTTGGTGAGAGAGATAGTACCCCTGCTGTCGTTGTTAATCCCACCACCGTTGTCTTTAGCCGTGTTCTGACTCACGGTGCTGTTAATCAGGGCCAGCGTGCCCTTGTTGCCGATGCCGCCACCGTCGGTTTCGGCCGCGTTGCCGCTGATGGTGCTGTTGGTCAGGTCCGCCACACCAGAGCGATCGTTGCGGATGCCGCCACCCCGCCGGGCAGACGTATTGTTGGTGACCTCGCTGCCAGTCAGGGATAGCGTGCCACTCCCGGCGTTGTTGATGCCTCCCCCGTTCCGCGCCGATGTGTTAGCCCTCACACTGCTGCCGGCCAGGGTCAGCGCGCCCTTGTTGCTGATGCCCCCACCGTCCGAATCGGCCGCGTTGCCGCTGATGGTGCTGTTGGTCAGATCCGCCACAGCAGAGCGATCGTTACGGATGCCGCCGCCCTGCCGGACAGACGTGTTGTTGGTGACCTCGCTGTCAGTCAGGGTTAGCGTGCCATCCCCGGAGTTGTCGATGCCTCCCCCTTCCCCCGCCGCTGTGTTAGCGTTGACAATACTGTCACTGAGGGTCAGCGTACCGTTGTTTTCGATGCCGCCACCGTTTTGGGCGGCGTTTTGGGTGATGGTGCTGTTATTGATGATAGTCACCAAACCGTCGGTGCGGATGGCGCCGCCGGAGCTAGTGGCCGCATCCCCATTCCTAACTGCCAGCGCGTTCAACTCCAGAATCCCACTGCTGGCCACGCGGAAGACACGGAACTGGGGAGTGGATACAGCGCTGTCCCTCTCTACCGTGGAGCCATTACCGTTGATGGTGATTTCAGTGGTTATCGATGGCAGGCCGTTGTTTCCGTTGTTTGCGTTATCCACTTCATCCAGGGTGTAGGTAAGGCTGTTGTCCAGGTCAATGGTATCGGCGCCGCTGCCAGCCGGACAGTCGCCGCCGGTGGTGTCGCTGTCGCTTTCGGCGTTGTTAATGGCTTCTCTCAGGGTGCAATTGCCATCTGCGCCTGTCACGTCCCCCGCCGTGCTGTTGACGGTGATGGTTGCCCCTTGGGCAACGGGCGCTGAGCCTGCCAACACCGGCGCCAGCACAAACAGCGCTAACAGCACCGCCGCCAAATGTAATCTTGCCCCGAATCGTCGCATCATGAGACTTTTCCTTTAAATAGCGCAGCGGCCTGCCACCGTTTTGTGAAAATGTTAAGGGACGGTACCCTTGATGGGCACCGCCCCTGGGAACCAGAGAATACACATATAACCCTTTTCACGCAACCTAGCTAATGCTCGCCAGGCACGACTGACGGAGTAAACCGAAGTTGAATTTTTTTGAGCGTCCATGGCACGTCATCCCGGTTGTCTAATTGATTCGCGGTGAAGACGGAACCTGCAGCCCGGCAAGCATAGCCAACTCCTATAAATCATTCAGCATCCCCTGTTTGTGTTAATATCTCGTTGAGTTACGATTATTCTTAGTTTGATCAAGGGGGGATTTAAGATGGCTACTATGATTGATGGCGAGTCGTATTTGGGAAGGGTCATGATCCGGCCGTTGTCCAAATCAGGTGACGTGACGTTGTATCTATGGCCCATGCGGTGCTTGAAAAGCAAAATGGGTGGGCCCACCTTCGGCGTCGACGTTAATGGGGTTGAGATCATACGCTTCGATGCCCATGGCCCCCGGGGCCATTGGCATCAGGGCGGCTATGACAAATTAGGGGCCGGGGGATCGCACACAGAATTCCCTGAGGGATTGGCAGATACCCCGTCACAGATCTCTTGGGCTTTGGCTCATATAGAGGAACAAGGGCAGCAGCTACTTGCGGAAGCGGGATATCCCGATAGCGCCGCGGCCTTTGACCAGGAGTTGGTGGGAGCCGCCACGGTAGCCCTATTGGCTCATTTGGAATCCCAGGGTGATCTGCTCCCAGGAGCCATAGAACAAGGACTGATCGCGGCCTAGATCCGCGGCCGCATTCCACCCTAGCTTTAGATGAGGCGTCTGGCAGAAGCCCGGCGCCTCCTATTGCTTGACCGCCATCTATACCGGCGGATTCGATCTTATTTAGACGCTAAAATCGATGATGGAGGCGCATAATGCCCTACGGAGGCGATGACTGGCTGGCTTTAACGCAGGAAGAGACCCTGGAGCCGGAATTACCCATATGTGACCCCCATCACCACCTATGGGACCTTCGGTCTCGGAGTATTCCGCAGCAAAGGTATCTCATTCATGAGCTGAACGCCGATATCTACAGTGGTCACAATGTCCGCTCTACCGTGTTCGTCGAGGCCAGGGCAATGTACCGCGCTGACGGACCGGAGGAGTTGCGGCCCGTTGGTGAAGTGGAGTTTGTGCAGGGTATCGCCGCGGCCAACGCCAGCGGCATTTACGGTCCAAGCCGCGCCCCTGCAGCTATCGTTGGCCACGCCAACCTAAACCTTGGCGGCCGGGTAGAGCCGGTGCTGCAGGCGTTGCAGGCGGCCAGCCCCAACCGATTTCGCGGCATCCGCCATTCCGTTGCCTGGGACCCAAACCCCGAGTTCGTGAATACCTCCGCCCATCAGGCGCCGAATCAGCTGGCCAGCGACGACTTCCGGGCAGGCGCCATGGTGCTGTCACGCATGGGACTGTCATTAGAAGCCTGGCTTAACCATCCCCAGCTTGCCGAGCTCGCGGACTTCGCCAAGGCCGTACCGGACCTGACCATCATCTTGAACCACATCGGAGGCCTGTTGTGGGTGGGCCCCTACGCCGCTCATGAAGATGAGACGATGGCGGCTTGGCACGCCGGGATCGCGGCGGTGGCGGCGTGCCCCAACGTGGTAGTCAAACTTGGCGGCCTGGGAATGCCCCGCGCCGGTTTCGACTGGCACGCCAGGGAGACGCCCATCGGATCGGAAGAGTTGGCGAAAGACACCGCTGCGATCTTCAACTATTGCATCGAGCGATTCGGCCCCAACCGGTGCATGTTTGAAAGCAACTTCCCACCCGATAAGGTCTCATTCTCCTACAACGTGATGTATAACTCCTTCAAAATATTGTCCCAGGGCTACTCGGCGGCCGAACGCGCCGACATGTTCCATGACACCGCGGTTCGGGTATACCGGATAGACGCATAACGCTCTGAGGCCGGCTGCCACCCTAACTCGCCAGAATGATGGTGGTGCAACGTGACCGGCCCGGTGGACAAGCCTGCCCCGTCCGTCCTACCATTGACCCATCATGGCCAGTGAGCGTCGCAGACTCAGGATCGAACGCCTTCTTGACGAAGCCGAAGCGGCGGTGGGCCGGTACGACTGGGAGTCGGTGCGGCAAGCGGCCCAGGCCGTTTTGGCTTTTGATCCGGATAATGGTGAAGCTCAAGACCTGCTTACCGGCGCGGACCGGGCGATCGGCGGGCCCGCGCCTCCGCCAAACATTCAACCCCCGGTATCCCCACCGGAAACCGATCCGGCTGCAACTTCCTCCCCCAGTCCCAACGAGCAACCGAATTCATTCGCCAATGGCCGTTACCAGGTCAAGCGGTTCTTGGGAGAGGGTGGCAAGAAGAAGGTATACCTGGCCCAAGATACGCTGCTTGACCGGGATGTGGCCTTCGCCCTGATCAAGTCCGAGGGACTAGACGAAACCTCACGCACCCGCATCTAGCGGGAAGCTCAGGCCATGGGGCGGCTGGGTTCTCATCCCCACATCGTCACCGTTTTCGACCTGGGCGAGGAACAAGATCAGCCATACATGGTCACCGAGCTAATGGGCGGCGGCGACGTTGAAGGGTTAATAGAAAAAGCCACTGATCACAGGCTTTCCCTGGAGCGGTCGATCGGTATCGCCGCAGAGACCTGCCGGGGGTTGGAGTTCGCCCACAGCAGGGGCATCGTTCACCGGGACTTGAAGCCGGGCAATGTGTGGCTAACTTCGGATGGGGTAGCAAAGATCGGCGACTTCGGGCTGGCCGTGGCATTGGACCGTTCCCGGCTGACCACCGAGGGAATGATGGTGGGCACCGTGTCCTACATGCCGCCGGAGCAGGCCATGGGCGGCGAGGTCACACCCAAGTCCGACCTGTACTCGCTGGGGGCCATGCTCTACGAGATGGTCACCGGCAGACCTCCCTTCTTGGGCGACGATTCGGTGGCCGTTATAGGCCAGCATATCAACACGCCGCCGGTCGCTCCCACCTGGTATAACGGGCAGTGCCCGCGTCCTCTAGAAGCCCTGGTCATGCGCCTCCTGGCCAAGAACCCATAGGAACGCCCCGAGTCGGCGTCGGATGTATTGACCGCTTTAGAAGCCATCGATTTGGCTGATGACGTAGGGGCTCCCGGCTCGGACTCAAAGCGGGCGGTCCTACACGGCGAACAGCACTCTCTGGACAGCCTGGCCGGGGGAGTGTTCGTAGGACGACAGCGGGAGATGGGAGATCTGAAAGGGTGTCTGGAAGATGCGTTGTCGGGCCGAGGACGGCTGGTGACGTTGGTAGGTGAGCCAGGCATCGGCAAGACCCCCCGTACGGCCCAGGAGCTGGCCACCTACGCGGGTCTGCGGGGCGCTCAGGTGCTATGGGGCCGTAGTTACGAGGAACGAGGGGTGCCGCCCTATTGGCCTTGGGTGCAAGCCATCAGGTCTTACGTACGGGAACGAGATCCGGACCAGCTCCGCTCCGAGATGGGCGCCGGCGCTGCCGATATTGCCGAGGTGGTGTCCGATTTAAGAGAACGCCTGCCCGGCCTGCCGCCGGAGCCGCATCTTGAACCAGAGCAGGCAAGATTCCGCTTGTTCGACTCGATAACGGCCTTCCTAAGGGCAGCATCCCAAAGCCAACCCCTGGTGCTGGTATTAGACGACCTTCACTGGGCTGACCAACCTTCATTGATGTTGCTCCAGTTCGTGGCACGGGAGTTGGCGGGCGCGCGGCTGTTGATCATCGGTAACTACCGGGACATGGAGCTATCCCGGCAACACCCGTTGGCCGAGGCATTGGGTGAATTGACCAGGGAGCGTTTATTCCAGCGAGTGCTGTTGCGGGGGCTGACCCAGGAGGATGTTGGACGATTCATAGAGTTGGCGTCTGGGGTGACTCCACCCACAGCCTTGGTCGCGTCGGTCTATACCCAGACCGAGGGCAACCCGCTTTTCGTAACTGAGGTAGTGCGGCTGTTGGTGCAGGAAGGGGAACTGAGCGCCGACAAAGCCAGAGAAACAGATTCCTGGACGGTTCGCATTCCTGAGGGAGTGCGCGAGGTGATTGGACGGCGATTGAACCGGTTGTCCGAGCGCTGCAACGAAACGCTGACCATCGCCTCGGTCATTGGCCGGGAGTTCACGCTGCAACATCTAAGGCCCTTGATTGATGATATTACCGAGGACCGGTTGCTGGATGTGCTGGAGGAAGCGCTGGCATCGCGGGTGATTGAGGAGCTACCCCAGTCGGTAGGCCGCTACCAGTTCACCCACGCCCTGATTCAGGAGACCTTGACCTCTGAGTTGTCGCTTACCCGGCGCGTGCGCCTCCACGCCGTTATCGCCCAGGCCCTGGAAGAGATTTACGGAGAGGACGCCGAGTCCCACGCCGCCGAGTTGGCAAGCCATTTCGCTGAGGCCGAGGCAGTGTTGGGCACCGTGAAGCTGGTGCATTACTCGCTGGTGGCTGGAGAGCGGGCGCTGGCAACCTACGCTCACGAGGAGGCGCAGGCCCTATTTGAGAAGGGTATGGTAGCCAGAGGCATGACTCTGGCAGGACCCGAGCCAGCCAAGGATGCTGAGGACGCCGCACTTATGTTCGGTTTGGGCCGCGCCCAGGCTGCGACCCTTCCGCGGAATCAGATTGAAGATGTTGTAGCCACCCTGGCCCGTGCCTTGGATTATTATGTAGAAGCGGGAGACGTGGGGCGAGCGGTTGCTACTGCGGAAATCCCGATCGCCACCCAGGCTGGTCTAGAATCAGGAGCGGCTCAGCTCGTAGTGCGTGCGCTGGCGCTGGCGCCACTTGGTTCACACGAAGCTCGACGCCTCCTTTGCCTACGGGGCAGAGCGATGGGTACGGTAGAAGGGGACTATGAAGGCGCCCAGGAGGCATTCGACGAGGCTCTGGCTATTGCGAGAGTCAGCAAAGACCCGGTGCTGGAAATGCGAACACTGGCGCAGGCCTGTTACGTTGACTTGTTTCACCTACGTTTCCAGGAGTGTCTAGAAAGGGGCCTGGCGGTTATCGGTAGAGTGGATGGCGTAGATGAGCCCCGGTCCGAGCTTACTGCACGCTACTACGTCGCTCCTGCATTGTGCATGATTGGTGACCTGGAGAGAGGGAGGGAAGTTGCGATAGCGATGCTGGCTACGGCCGAACGGCTACGCGATAGGGTCTGGCTTGCCAACGCATTTATGAGCAACGAGTATGTCTGTCGTCTTTCAGGTGAGTGGAATGCAGCCCGAGATTTCACGGACCGCCTCCAGACCATATCATCTCAGGACCGGCGGTGGTTTGGCCGGGCGCTGGTCGAATATGAAGTGGGTGACTTCGACCAGGGCCTGACGTATCTGAGGAGGTCCCTGGAGGCATTCGACCTAACAACGCCTGAGCTAACCAATGAAATTACACATCTTGCCGTAGGAATAGCTTTGGCTAACAGAATTACTGATGTGACTGAGCTGCTCCAAACCGCCGAGATGATCGCAACCAACGTAACCACGTCACGATTGGCCGCCCCTCTAGTGGCCAAGACTGCGAGCGGGTGTCTGGGGTTAATAGCTAATCAAAGAGGCGACATCTCAAGCGCAGCAGAGCAATACGGTAACTTAAAATCCGCGGTTGGTACATATGCGGGCCCGCGAGGCTTGATCAGCACCGATCGTCTGTTAGGCCTCCTGTCCCAGACCATGGGCAACCTGAACCAGGCGGCGGTCCACTTCGAAGACGCCCTGGCCTTCTGCCGAAAGGCCGGCTACCGGCCTGAGCTGGCCTGGACCTGCTGCGATTATGCCGGCATGCTTCTGGAGCGGGACGCCGAGGGCGACCGGACCAAAGCCGTTTCCTTGCTGGACGAATCATTGACCATCTCCAGCGAGTTGGGAATGCGGCCCTTGATGGAGCGGGTGCTGGCGCGGCGAGAGATACTCAAAGCTTAGGCTTGCCACGCAGGCTACATTGACGTGAATCAAATTATTAGAAAATAACGGCGAGGAGACGAAGTAGATAAACGTTGCGATTTCGTCGGCTGCAGGAGCAGCCACTATGGACCTGAACCCGATCGGGCCACGGGCCGGAACCGGCCAGGGCAACCCCCAGGTATCCGCGCGAGAGATCTTCAACGATGATTCGATTCAAGTGGGTGTTTGGGAATGCACACCGGGCGGATGGCCAATCGTGGATCGCCCCGAAACCGAAGTGGCCTCCATTGTGACCGGCAGAGCCACCGTCACTGATGCCGATGGCGCCGAGCACGTGCTCGTCCCCGGTTCAGTCATAACACTCCCGAAAGGCTGGTCGGCTCGCTGGGACCTCTCCAAGACCCTCCGTAAGATGTACGTGATTATCGGTTAACGTCCATCGAGAGCGGGGGCCGAACGACTTCCATCATGACCGTGCGAGGAATGCGGCCCTGATGGAGCGGGTGTTGTCGCGTCGAAAGATACTGGGGGCCTAACACTTAGCATCAACACGATGAGGTGACGAACCTTGGACCGGCTAGAGTTGATCCGCCGCGCCTCGGACTTGGTGCCCGTACTGCGCGAGCTTGCGAGTTTGACCGAGGAGCTGCGTCAAATTCCCCAGGAGACGATAAACGACTTTAACGCCTCCGGAATTTTGCGCGCTGCCCAGCCCAGTCTCTTCGGAGGGTATGACATCGATTACCCCGTAGTGCTGGAAATAGCTGCCGAGTTGGGACGTGGTTGTGGTTCCTCGGCTTGGTGCTACGGCATCTGGGCCGCCCACAACTGGGCGGCGGGCATGTTCCCGGAAAAGGCTCAGAAGGAGTATTGGGCCGAATCGGTGGATGTGCTCTCGTCTACGTCCCTGAATCCATCCCACGCCCAGGTCACCCCGGTCAAGGGCGGCTATCAGCTCAGCGGCCACTGGGACTTTTCCAGCGGATGCGATTCGGCCAGTTGGGCGATGTTGGCGGGGATGGCGCCGGAAGGGTTGCTCTGGCTCCTGGTGCCCCAAGCCGATTACACCATAAAAGACACCTGGGTTCGTCTCAGGCCTACGGGGAACCGGCAGCAAGGACATTGTGGCCGACGAAATCTTTGTTCCTGAACACCGAACTGTATCAGTAGCCGATTTGAGGAACGGGCGGTCCCCAGGCCGCGGCGTTCACGATACCCCAAACTACCGAATCCCCCTCCAAACCATGTTTGCGTACTCGCTGGCGGCGCCGATATTGGGTATGGCCCAAGGCGCCCTTGAAGCGTTTGAAACCCATATTGGCGGCCGAATCGCTTACACTACCGGCGAGAGGATGGCGGAGAACGCTCCGGTTCACATCAGGCTCTCTGAAGCAGAAGCGGAGGTCCATTCCGCCCGATTGATCATGGTAGATGATGGCCGGGCAACTGTCTCCAGGGCCAAAAGAGAGGAGATGCCAGAGATCAGAGAGCGGGCTCGCGTCCGCCGCAACCAAGCATATGTGGCCAAGCTTTCCGTCCGAGCGGTGGACCGCCTGTTTGAAGCCAGCGGCGGGCACGCCCTGTTTGACGCCAGCCCCATACAAAGGTTCCATCGGGATGCCCACGCCGCCTCCCACCACTTTGGTCTCGCCTGGGAAACGGTGGCTGAGGAATATGGGCGGATGAGGCTGGGCCTGGAGCCCAGAAACCCCGCTAGGCTGTAATATCAGGGACCTAACCTTGGGGGAAGAACGAAAATTGGAGTTGAAGGGATTTGCCCGCCATCAACTAATGCACTCTGCGGTTTGGTGGCAGTAATATGCCGGGTGGCCGCAGGCCCTTGATGGAGTGGGTGCTGGCCCAGCGGGGGATATTACCGGCGTGAATGCATCATGCACAACTCCGTCTGGCCGGTTAATTGCCGATGACTCATTAAAATTGTGCACTGGAGGTACCTCGTGGCATATACACTCGAAGGCAGCATTTTGGAGGTATGCGACTGCAACGTCCTGTGTCCGTGTTGGATCGGCGAAGACCCTGATAACGGTACCTGCGATGCCATAATCGCCTATCACATCGACCGCGGTTCGATCGATGGCGTGGATGTTTCCGGCCTGACCATGGCCATGTTGGCACACATACCTGGCAACGTGCTAGATGGCAATTTTCGGGCGGTAGCCTACCTCGACGATAAGGCTAGCCAAACCCAGATCGATGCTCTTCTGGCCGCCTTCGGGGGCAGGTTGGGCGGACCATTGGAGGACATGGCAAAGCTAGTCGGAGAGACGGTTGCGGTGGTGCCCGCTTCAATCGACTTCCGCGTGGAAGAAGGCCGAGGCACCCTCAAGATTGGGGACGAGGCAGAGGCGGTCATGGAACCGTACCGGGGTCCCACTGGGGAAATTACTACGCTTAACGGAAGCATCTTCTCCACCATTCCAGGCAGCCCCGCCTACGTGTCCAAGGCCTCCCGCTACAGAGTTCGGAACGCGGCGCTGGAATTGGACATTGATCTTGAAGGGCACAACGCTATCCAGGGCTCGTTCCGGTTCGAGGGCTAAGCTCGATTTGCCGCGAGCGGGTGGGGCATGCCGCCTCGGTGGGAGGTACTTCGGGCTAGATTAATCGAAAATGGGGCCGGCGGGCTTTCTGGCTCAGGTGTAGCGAGCCATCATATCGACTGGTATATTGTGTTCAACGGGACTGTTCACTGCTAAAAGCGGCGTAATCAAGAGTCCCTCAAATTGGATTAAACTATCATCAAACTTCGGTTCGATAATTCTCTACAGAGAGGTGACCATAGCATGACTACGTTAGGATCGGGTAATTACACTTACACCGCCATCTTGGATTGGGCGAAGCTTGCACCGGGTGAGACTTTCGAGACGGTCAGCGCCGTGGCGACCGATTCCCAGGACCGGGTCTATGCCTTTCAACGGAAAGACCCACCGGTGATGATATTCGACCGGGATGGGAATCTGCTGAGTTCATGGGGGAACGGCTCCTTCGAATTCGCCCACGGTATCCATATCGCGGATGACACTATCTACGTCACCGACCGGAACAACTCCGTGTGCATCATGTACACGTTGGATGGCAAGCCGATTCAGATGCTTGGCCGGCACGGAGTACATTCCGACACCGGATGCGAAAACCCCGGCGACCTGTGTCCAAGGGCGGCGGGCCCCTTCAACTATCCCAGCGAACTGGTTCCCTCTCCTTCGGGAGACCTCTACGTCTCCGATGGCTATCGAAACGCGCGGATCCACCGGTTTTCCCCGGACGGCCAGTTGAAAGCATCCTGGGGTCAACCCGGCAAAACCGAGCCCGGCCATTTCCACCTGCCCCACAGCCTGCTGGTTGATGATGACGGCACGGTGTTTGTGTGCGACCGGGAGAACCACCGCATCCAGGTCTTTGACGGCGACGGCGAGTTTCAGGCCATCTGGACAGACATTCAGCGGCCCATGGACATCTCACAAGACAGTGATGGGATACTTTACGTCAGCGAAGGAAGCAGGGATGATTCACCCTCACGCTTCAGCGTCCTGGACAAGCAGGGAAATGTTCTGGGGCGTTTCAACTGCCGCGGAGGCCATGGCAGTTGGGTCGATTCTCATGGCGATATCTACGTGGCCACGCCAACCAGCGTCGATAAGTACACTCGTCAGCGTTAAGGGTCACTTAGGCGAGGGAGCCTATCTCATGGGGGAGTTTCAATGTGGAATTCGCATTGGAATTCCCGCATTACCATGGTTCGCTGAAGGGCTCCTCGTTGATCTCATTGACCAGGTCTATCAAGTGGCCTAGGGCTTCTATGCGCTCATGCAGGTTGGGCGCCGCTAGCCCGCCGCGGCCCATGGACCGATACCGAAGCGATGCGGTCAAGGAGGTCACCCCGGCATCCCTATAGGCCCGGATCCGCTCTTTGACCATTTCATCGGTGCCCAAAAGGTTGGACTTGAGAACCATTTCCGACGGCACCAGTTTGCGCGCCTCATCACGCCGCCCATCTATCCAGAGTTGCTGGACCGCCTTGGCTTCGTCGGCATAACCGGCGCGGCTATAGGCGGCATTGTAAAAATTGAACTCCCTGGAACCCATGGCGCCCAGGCTGAACGCCAACCCCGGCTTCAGCGCCTCCACCGCTTCGTCGACGGCATCGGTGAAAAGTACCGTGCCTCCGGCCTGAAGATCCAAGTCGCTCATGGACCTGCCGGCCTTCTTTGCCCCTTGTTGGATGTGGTCGAAGAAGACATCGGCATGTTCAGGCATGAAGGACGTGCCCTTCCAGCCGTCGGCCAGCTCACCGGTGAGGCGCAGATTTCGCGGGCCCAGGGAAGCGATGTAGATCGGTATCTGAGGCATTGGGGGCGCCTCGGATCGAATCGACTTGCCTTGGCCCTCGCGCACTGGTAGCCGATGGTCGCGCCCCTGGTAGGCTACCCGCTCCCCGTTGAAAACCTGCTTCATGATCTCAATGGTTTCCCGCGTCCGACGTATCGGATTGTCGAAGATAACGCCATGAAACCCCTCGATCACCTGGGGTCCACTGGTTCCGATGCCCAGGAGGAACCGGCCGCCAGACATAGAGTAAAGGGACATGGCGGTCATGGCCATGTTGGTGGGAGTGCGGGTCCCGACCTGGAGCACACCGGTTCCCAGCTTGATGCGCGAGGTTTTGGCCGCCAGGTAAGCCAGGGGAGTCGCTCCGTCGAAGCCCCAGGCCTCGGGCGACCAAATACTGTCAACGCCCATCCGCTCCGCCTCCACCGCGAAAGTGGTGAGGTCGTCCCAGTCGGCCACCGCGTAGCCGTGAATGAAACCGGTTGAGACCTCCATACAAGTCCTCCTACCATCGGCCCGTTCTATTTTGGGCGTGATCTCACATAGTTCGACCGGAACTACTGAGCCTTGCAAGGCTACTGAACTTGACCATAGGCAGCCTCGCGGCAGTAGGAATCCCTACCCGTCACGACTGGACTAGTTTACTTGGCGCGATGAGACCATGCAATTAGCCGTATAGAGATTGCCCCCGGCTCTCAGGCGAACCTCGTTTTGACAACCTTGGAGCCACGGCTATAATTGCACCGAAGGTCAGCCACGCATAGATGAGGAGGCCGAAATGCCGAAAGTCGCCTACTTCAGCGGATTGGGCGGAAGGTCCGAGTTCATGGTTGGGCAGGCGCCAGCGGAGTTGGACGTTACGGTGGTGGACCCGAGCCTCTCCGATGAGGAGAAAGCCCAGCTATGTAAAGACGCGGACGCCATAATCTCCAGCGATATCTCCACCGCCGTGCTACGGCAATGCCCCAATGTAAAACTGATCCAGACCCTGAGCGCCGGCTATGACCGGCTGGACTTGGAGGCCATCCTAGAGATGGGCATTCCCGTGGCCAACAACGGAGGTGCTAACGCCATCGCCGTCGCCGAGCATTCCATCGCCCTGATGATCAATGTCGGCAAACGGCTCATGCTCCAATGGAACAGCACCACCAAACAACGCAAATGGCGGGCGGACCTTTACCTTATGGACCTTTCAGAGCTTACCGACAAGACTGTGGGCATAGTTGGACTTGGCCGTATCGGAAAACACCTGGCCAAACGCCTCACTGGATTCGATACCCACACAATCTACTACGATATAGAAGAGATACCCCAGGATGTCCAGAAGGAGCTAAAAGCCGATCCTGTGCCCTTTGATGACCTCCTGCGTGAAGCTGACATCGTCAGCATGCATGTGCCGTTGACCCGCCGGACCCGGGGCATGATGTCGGACCGGGAGTTCGGGCTGATGAAAGACACGGCAATCCTGATCAACGCCTGCCGCGGGCCGGTGGTGGATGAGAAAGCCCTATACCGGGCGTTGCAAGATGGGCAGATAGCCGCCGCTGGGTTGGATGTGCTTGAGGCCGAGCCAACTCCCGAGGAGAATCCGCTTTTTGACCTGGACAATGTGGTGATAACGCCGCACATGGCCGGGCAAAGCCAAGAGACCAACCTGCGCGCCGCCAGCTTCGCCTACGCCAACATAATGCGCGCCCTGGCCGGAGACCAACCCGAGTCGTTGGTCACGCCGGAATAGGTGGTACCCGCGTTTCCGCCGCGATGGAAAAGAAGCATATTAGCTTCGACCCGGAGAACCATTACGATGAGAGGTGGCAATGGCGGCTATACCCACAAAGACAGATCTTGAACATCCGGTAGCCGATATTGATCCAAGTGATGTTCGGGAATCAGATAACACGGTCGTCTTTAGAGGCGATGGAGAACCAGTATCTCCGCGTTTGTTGGTGCGTCAGCTGGCGTCGATAGAATCGGACATCGGGATGGAAACCGATTCTTACTCTTTGGGTGGCAGCGTGGAGGAGCTTGAAAAGCGTTTCGCTTCAGCCCTGGGAAAAGAAGCTGCCATCTTCATGCCCACCGGGACGCTGGCCAATCACCTGGCGATCAGGGAATTATGCGGCGCCAAACCCAGGGCGATCGTGCAGGAGCAGAGCCACCTATACAAAGATACCGGCGACTGCGTAACCCGGCTCAGCGGGATCAACCTGGTTCCGCTGGCCAAAGACCGTGCTTACTTTACCCTGGAGGAGGTGAAGGCGGCAGTCGCACGGTCCAATTCCGGAAGGGTAGCCAACCCGATCGGCGCAGTGATGATAGAAAGTCCCGTGCGCCGGCAGATGGGCCAGGTCGTTCCAATTGAGGAAATGAAGGCCATCACGGATTTCTGCGGAGCGCAAGGAATCGGCACGCACCTCGACGGAGCGCGGCTCTACATGATGTCGGCGGCAACGGGCATCGGCCTCAAGGAATACTGCGCGTTGTTCGATACCGCCTATGTTTCGCTATATAAGTACTTTGGGGCGCCCTTTGGCGCCGTTCTTGCTGGGGATTCCCGGTTTATAGAAGGTATGTTCCACACCAGAAGGATGTTCGGCGGCGGGCTTGCGTCGGCCTATTTCGTGGCCGCCCTGGCACTGCGGGGTCTCGAAGGGTTCGAAGAACGTTTCCACGCGGCACTGAACAAGGGCAGAGACCTATTCAAAATGCTGAACCGTCTGCCGGGCATCGAAGTAAAAGAGTTTGAACATGGCTCAAATATATTTCCGCTTACATTCGCCCCCGGCGTTGATATCGAAAGTGTGGTTGCAGGACTCCGACTCTCCGGCGTATGCCTGTATCCAGATGAAGGAACGGATAATTATTCCAGGCTAACGGTGAATACGACCATTCTCCGGCAATCGAATGACGCGATCTTCGACGCGTTCAACGGGGCATTAGAGGGCATCTAGCCCAATTCCGGTAAGGATCGACAGATGGCAGTACAGGCAAAAGAAGGTTACGTGGACGTACCCGGCGGCAAGATTTGGTATGAGGTGCTGGGTGAGGGCGGTGGTCTGCCCCTGATCACGCTGCATGGAGGTCCCGGCTCGACCCACTTTGGCTTTGAGCCTTTGCGTGCGCTGGCTGAAGACAGGCCCGTGGTCTTTTACGACCAATTGGGTTGCGGAAATTCCGATAGTCCCGAAGACCGCAGCCTTTGGCGGGTGGAGCGTTTTGTGGAGGAGCTCCGCATTTTGATCGACGCCTTGGGTTTTGAAAGGTTTCATATCTTGGGCCACTCCTGGGGCACCATGTTGGGAGCGGACTATTATTTTGCCCACCCCCAGGGTGTCGCCAGCCTGGTGCTTTCCAGTCCGTGCATCAGCATTGCTCGATGGCTTGAAGACTGCGACAGGTACCGGAACCAGCTGCCTCCGGAGGTTCAGGCGGTCATGTCCAAACATGAGGCCGCGGGGACAACGGACTCCGAGGAATACGACGGCGCGGTGAAAGAGTTCAACAAACGGCATGTCATGCGTTTGGATCCCGTTCCAGAAGCTATGGCTCGAGGCCGCCGGGAACGTGGGACCGTGGTCTACGAGACGATGTGGGGGCCCAGCGAATTTTTCATGACTGGCAACCTAAAAGGGTACGATAGGTCGGTCGATCTGCACCGAATAACTGTTCCTACGCTCTATTCCTGTGGCCGGGCCGACGAGGCGGCTCCTGACACAGTCGAGTGGTACGCCAGCCTTACGCCAAGATCTGAATTCGTCGTGTATGAGAACAGCGCGCACATGCCTCACTGGGAGGAAACTGAACGCTACATCAGCGTCCGCGATTTTCTGGAGAGGGCCGATGAAATCGGGTAGCGCCGCCGCCATCGCCGTCTATTCTTCCGATACCTTGACCAAGAGTTTGCCGAAGTTTTCGCCCTGCATCAGGCCGATGAAGGCCCTCGGGGCGTTCTCCAAACCTACGGTCACATCCTCTTTGTATTTGATTCGGCCTTCCTTCATCCAGCCGGCGATGCGCTGCCGCCCTACCTCAAACCGGTTGGCAAACTGACCAACCAGGAACCCCTCGGCCCGGGCTTGGCGTCTTACCAGCAAACTCAGATTGCGCGGCCCCGGTTCCGGCTCTTCCGCGTTGTATTGGGAGATCTGGCCACAGATCGAGATCCTGCCGAAGACATTGAGTTGCTCAAACACAGCGTCGGATATCACCCCACCGACATTGTCGAAGTAAACGTCCACTCCAAGGGGACATGCCGCCATCAGCGCGGAATCCAGGTTCTCTGTTTTGTAGTTGATTCCGGCGTCGAACCCCAATTCGTTCACGATGTAATCGATCTTTTCGGGAGTTCCCGCGATTCCCACGGTGCGGCAGCCCATGATCTTGGAGATCTGCCCTACGATCTGGCCCACCGCGCCGGAAGCCGCTGAGATGACCACCGTGTCTCCGGGCTTTGGCTGGCCGACATGAAGGAATCCGAAGTAGGCCGTCATGCCCGGCATTCCAAGCACACCGAGGGCCGTAGATAGCGGGCCAAGGCCCTGGTCAACCTTGCGCAATCTACTTTCATCGGAGATGGCGTATTCTTGCCACCCCAGCGACCCTTCGACAATATCGCCCGTGGCCAAGGCCGGCGTCCTGGACTTTATTACCCGTCCGGCAACGCCCCCCACGATTACCTGGCCCAGCTCTACTGGTGTCGCATAGGACTGTACGTCCCGCATGCGTCCCCGCATGTACGGGTCTAGGGATAGCCAGATCGCCTGCACCAGCACCTCTCCCTCTCTTGGTTCCGGGATTGGTGATTCGACCAGGTTGAAATCCGATTCTAGAGGGTAATCAACCGGCCGGGAGGCGAGAGTGATCTGGCGGTTTACATTTTCGGTCATGATGTTCCATTCCCTTCGTTAAGATAACTCGATGTCACCCTAAGTCCTTCGGCGATGCTCAGGATAAACTCTGCGAAGGGTCTGGGGCGTGGTGGTTGCCCCACCTCAGATGCTTCGCCGCTGCGGATGGCTCAGCATGACATTTTTACAGGCATTTCCTGGCTACACCGGCGGGTGTTTGGTGTGCCAATTGGCAGCCTGCTCGTATGTGTAGGCTACTCTTAGGAGCAAGGCTTCGTCCAGATCGCGGCCAACGAGCTGAAGGCCCACCGGGAACCGTTCCTGCTTGGCGAACCCGCATGGGATGGAGATGGCCGGCAGACCAGTCTGACTTGCCATTCCGTTGAGGTATACGGCGCGGGACCGGGCCGGCACGGTCTTTTCGCGGATGGTGGCGGTTGTGGCATCCCACTTATCCCCAATGGTGCTGCCGGTGGGCATGGCAATGACATCGACTTGCTTGAGTACAGCGATAGCCTCTTGCCGGATAGCCATGCGTTTATGTTGGCTATGCAGGTATTCGGCAAAGGTTTGATGTTCCGCCCGCTCGATCTGTGGGTGTAACTCTTCCCACTCCTTCAGCACGTCTTGCGAGAAATTATCCTGGAGCCAGACCACGCTTTCGGCTGCCAGGGAATTATTTCGAGCTTCGTAGGCCAGGGGGATCTCAACCTCCACTATTTCAGCGCCCAGTTCTTCAAGTACGCCCACCGCCTTGCGAACGGCGTCCTCCTCGTCTTGATCGATCCATTCTTTCCAAATCCAAGGGTCCACGGGTAGACCGACTTTCAGCCCCCTTATTCCGTCTCCAATGCCAGACCGGTATTCGGAGCGTTCTAGGTTGAGGCTCACCGGGTCTTTGGGGTCGAATACGGCCAGGGCTTCCATGGCGATGGCATTGTCTTCCACGGTTTTGGTCATTGGGCCAGCCTGGTCGGTGGTCCACGAAGTAGCCCAGACTCCGTACCGGCTGATGCGGCCAAAGGTAGCCTTGAAGCCCACCAGCCCGCAGTTGCTGGCGGGGTGGCGGACCGAACCACCGGTATCGGTTCCTATAGAAAGAAAACCCATGCCGGTAGCGACCGCGGCTCCGGAGCCGCTGCTAGTGGTTCCTGGACTGGTGGTGGGATCCCAGGGGCTGTGGCATATCACCGGGTTATCGCCCCTGCCAATTTGGGAATAGACCTTCCCCAACAGGACCGCGCCCGCATCCTCCAATAGCGTATGGACTGTGGCGTGTTCCGCGGGCTTGAAGTCGGTCAGCCGGGGGTTGCCAAAGGTAGTTCGAATGCCGCGAGTCGCTATGACGTCTTTAAGGGTATACGGGATGCCATGCAATGGCCCCCGGTAACGGCCGCCGCCAATCTGCTTCTCCGCTTCCCGCGCTCGCTGCAGGGCATATTCGGGAGTCATGGTGATGAAGGCCTGGAGCTTGGGGTCCAGGCGCTCGCACTGGCCGATACAGGCTTTGGTCAGCTCCACCGGCGAAAGCTTACCGTCCCGGATCAGAGGACTTAGCTCACTGATAGTGGCTTCAAGAAGGTTAAGACCATTCATGGTGCGTCCTTATCTAAACCGAATCATAAGGCTAGAAGGCTCAAGGGCCCTCTCCAGTATCCTATCCCGTGAATATATCTTCGGGAAGAAAGGCTGAGACGACGAAGTTGGGCACGTCAACCACGTTGCTTATCTTCAGGTCCACGGCCACGCTGCACAAAACATAGGCTTGTTCCCGGGTGTAACCCCGCTCCTCCAACAGGTCGATCATGTTTATTACGGCGTTGCGGCAGGCTAGCGTCAGGTTCTCCGCCTCATTGACGCCGTCCTCCCGGATAGGCATGCCCATGGTAGCGGCGAAACGCCGGGGGGCAGCCCATTGGGGTTCGATGAAGTAGTCCTCGCGGCTGAACCGGGGGCCGCGAATATTACGACGGGTTGCTTCGCCTTTGAGTAGCCGAAAGCGTACGCTGACCGTCGCGCTCATCTCTACGGCGGTGACGCAAACCTCTCCGTCGCCCTGGGCGAAATGGGCATCGCCCGTGGAAAACAGCGCTCCATCCACCGACACGGGCAACAGCAACTTGGACCCTTTGCTTAGCTGTTTGACATCGAAGTTGCCGCCGTTCTCCCTGGGGGGCAACGTGCGCAGTCCTTCGGCCGCCGCCGGACCAGTTGTCGGCACCGCTCCCGATTGGTCCGGCGGGAACGCCATTCCTCCCTGGGCGATCGCGTTATTTTCCCGCGCGGTCCACTCCCGGAGTTGGGCACCAGAAGGCGCCACCCCGGAAACACCCATGAAGGGAGCTCCCGGAATCCTCACCCCCGGGATCTGCCGTGAAGTAGCCCATCCATCGACTATGTCCCAATGGACGATAAAGGGACCGGTGATGACGTCGCGCAGGAAGCCCAGTCCGGGAATGATGGCGCTGAATGCCCATGGCTCGGCCGCGATGTCTAAGAATTCCGTCTCCAGAAGGTCTCCCGGTTGAGCCCCTTTGATGTACACCGGGCCCGTCAAAGGGTGAATGGGCCCCGCCTCCACCTGCGCTAGATCAGAGGCAATGGTGTTGGGGTTGAACTGGCCGTCCAGGGCATCCCTGGTTTGGAACACCACCTCCTCGCCCTCATCCACCTCTAGCACCGGGGTAATGTTGGGGTGCCACCGGTTATGGCCGGTGTTAGGCTCATCCTTGAGCCGTTTCGTGCGGTCGATGTCTATGTTAGCCATGGTTCTCTCCTTGGCGGATATTACTTCGGCGGCGAGCACTTCCCAGAGCGGTGACCGCCGCTAGTCCCTAGACGGAGTGCGGGTTCCCCACTTTCTAGCCGATTACCCTCAATTACCTGGCATCACACTACCCCGAGGGGATACTTGAATGACCTTGAACCCGTCAAGGTGCAGGTTCAATTCTTAGGACAACGCCTGAGTCGCCGAAGGGTACTCCGAAATTATTAGCGAGCACATATAGCTCACCTTGGGAATCCTGGCCAAAGCCCAGTAAGGCCAGACCCAGTCCACCGCCCACCGGCTGAAGCTCAACGATCACGTTCTCTCCTAGCCAGTTCTTCCGCGCCAGGTGGAACAGGCGTCCGCTGGGGCCGAAGTCGCCGAAAACATACCTCCCCTGCAGTTGTGGGATAGCGGCGCCACGATACACGAATCCTCCGATGATGGCAATCCCTTCATCATGGTCGTATTGGGCCACAGGATCGATTAAGTCTGGGGGCAGGTCTCCGGGAGTGCACTCGACGACGAATCCAGGGCCTCCTCCGTTGGGATCGAAGCAGAAACTGCCCTCTTTCAGGTTCCAGCCGTAGTTACCCCCAAGGACTCCTACATCTATCTCCTCTATATCGTTCTGTCCCACATCGGCGATAAATGCAGCACCTGTTTCCATGTCAAAGGAAAACCTGAAGGGATTGCGGAGACCGTAGGCAGCTATCTCGTCAACAAATCCAGGGGTGCCAACGAAGGGATTATCTGCGGGAATGCCGTACTGCCCGTTGGCCGAGTTGGAACCCGAAGGGTCAATACGCAGGATAGTGCCAAGAACGTTGCTTGGGTCCTGTCCGTTGCCTAGCGGGCCATGCCCGGTGCCCTGGTCGTCTGCTCCACCCCCGTCCCCGAGGGCAATGTAAAGCATCCCATCATGCCCGAAGCTCAAACCCCCGCCGTTGTGATTGGATTGGGGTTCATCGATGCGCAAAAGCTCTCGGGGGCTGGTGGGGTCCGCCCGAGAGGAAGGGTTGCTGGGATCGGGTACCTGCCACTCGGCCACGACGCTCTGATGGTCAGCCGTCACCCCTTCGGGCATGGTAGAGAAATCGGCGGGGCCATTCACTGGTAAGGAAGTATAGGTGTACAGAAGGCCGTTAGAAAAATAATCACGGTGAAACGCCACCCCCAGGAGGCCCTGCTCCCCGAAGGATATCACTTGCTGGCTCAAGTCGAGGAAGACACCCTTTTGCCCGGTAAGCAAGTCTATACCCCAAAGCTTTCCGTCCTGATCTGAGACAAACAGCCGGTCCGGATAGCCAGGCGCAAAGGTTGCCATGTTGGGCGCGGTAAGGCCGGTGGCCACGGTTTCCAGCGAAATCTGGATGGGACTAGGATCAATAGGACCGGGTATGGGGTCGTCAATCCCGCCGTGGGTCATCCGAGGATACAGACCGGAACCTCCAGACCCAATGGCAGACATTTGAGTGGGTTGGGTCCCAACAACCAACACACCAAAACTAAATAGGACGATCGCGCTGAAAATTAGTATTCTTTTCAACATTGCGGAGGTTTCCTCCTTTCTATCATGTAAGGTATCCCCGTTACGTCTTGGCAGCAACAAATTTAGCCAATGGGGATTCTTCAAAGCTGTTTGATACTCCGAACATGTCTCCCATTGGATGCCGGGAACTATAAAATGGTATCCTGAGCGCGTCAACCGGGGTCCGATTCGCTAGAGGCCCGACTTTCACAGGGTAGCCGTCTGCTAGCCAAAGTTGACCTAGTCAGTCCAGTAACCCTCACCAATGCCGGCGCTCCCAGGGTGGGCTAGTCCGGCCTCGGTCGATCCGTCCAAGTATCCAGGTCAGATGGCGACGAAGTCTCGTACTCCATCCCTTCGTCTAACTTTAGATCGGGAGTAGTTCTAATGCCTCGAAAACTCACCCGGCAAGAGGCCCACGAATTCCTTGACAGCAAACCCGGCTGGATATTGTTGAGCACCATTGGACCAGATGGCTTTCCTCACTCCGTGCCGTTGGGGTATTTTCGGCTCGGCGATGAAATACTGATGGGTGTCCGTTCGAAAACCAAAAAGTTGAGCAACATTCGGGCGAATCCAAAGGTTAGCCTCCTGCTTGAGAGCGGCCGCACGAGGAAGGACATAAAAGGATTGATGATTCAGGGTACTGCCACTTTACACACCGATCCAAAGGAGACGCTGCATTACGCCCGAGAGGCGGCGAAGTGGCGAGGCGTCCCCGAGTCTGAGCTTCCCACGGAGCCCCGGAACGACGCGGTTTATATCAAAATCGTTCCAGAGCGCCTCCACTCGTGGGATTATTCGCCCGGTCCATGATCGGGACAAGGCCTGACGGGGAGGCTGGTTCAGCGGCGCTGTTCAGCATAGTGCGATGAGAGGCCCATTTTGACACCAAGAATCAACCTAACATATGTAGGGGTTAAAGATGGCGAGACTTGATGGAAAAGTAGCTCTTATCAGCGGTGGCGCCAGAGGGCAGGGCGCCTTGGAGGCCAGCTTTTTTGTCCGGGAAGGAGCGAAGGTGGCCATTGGGGACATCCTGGAGTCGGAGGGCCTCCAAGTGGAGGCTGAGATCAATGAAAGCGGTGGCCAGTGCCTTTTCGTCCGGTTGGATGTCACCAGCGAAGAGGACTGGCGGCGGGCAGTTAAATCCACCGTGGCCCGGTTTGGCAAGCTGGACGTGCTGGTAAACAATGCAGGCATCGGCAGTCCACGGAGTCCTGATGGCCAGCGAGTCTCCATCGAGAGCCTTACCGAAGCGCAGTGGGACCGGGTGATGGACGTTAATGCCAAGGGGGTATTCCTGGGCACCAAATACGCCATTCCGGAGATGCGCAAGGCTGGTGGAGGCTCGATCATTAACATATCGTCGATAGCGGGGATTGTAGGTGGTACGACTACAGCTTATGGAGCATCCAAGGGAGCAGTACGCATATTCACCAAAGCCACCGCGATCCAATACGCAAATGAAGGCATCCGAGCCAACTCCGTCCATCCCGGGGTAATCGAGACCGACATGACGGTAGATATGCTCGCCGATGAGGCGGGCAGGCAAGCCAACCTCGCTCGACACCCTATCGGAAGGATCGGCATTCCCGAGGACGTCGCCTATGGCGTACTATACCTGGCCTCAGATGAGTCTTCATTTGTCACCGGCAGTGAGCTGGTCATCGATGGCGGGCTCACTGCGCAGTAGATTCGCGGAGCTCGGATCGTAACGCTACCAAATACGAAGGAGGTTATCGTGCCCATAGAGATGGTCTCTCCAGAGTTGGAACGTATCGTGTCACAGAACCAGGAGATAGAGGAATTGGGCAATGGTTACCTCGTCGCCGAAGGGCCTCTGTGGTGGAGAGAAGGGGGGTATCTCCTTTTCAATGAGGTTCGCGGTAATCGCAGGAGGAAGTGGTCGCCTGGCGATGGGGTCACTCTGCTTCAGGAGCCCAGCAATAATGCCAACGGACTGACCCGGGACCCCCAGGGACGGCTACTATTGTGCGAAGGTGGCGCCAACCGGGTAACACGAGTGGAACCCGATGGAAGTATTACCGTTGTTGCCAACAGCTACCAGGGAAAGCGGTTGAACCGCCCCAACGATGTGGTGGTCAAGTCCGATGGAAGCATATATTTCACTGACCCCGGTGCGCCCGACCCGGAGCTCGTCCTGGATTTCGCGGGTGTGTACCGGGTTTCTCCGGACTTGGGTACTATCACTCTGCTGGTTCGTGACCTTGCCTTCCCTAACGGCCTGGCATTCTCACCAGATGAGAGCATCTTGTACATCGACGATTACCGTGGAGGGCACATAAGGGCGTTCGACGTGCAACCCAATGGAACGCTTAACCTGGACAGCGGCCGGGTCTTTTGCCAGCTGAGGGAGCCAAGGCCGATTGGCCCAGAAGGGCCGGACGGTATGAAGGTGGACGTCGAAGGGAACGTGTATTGTAGGGGACCTGGAGGTGTTTGGGTAATAGACCCAACAGGCAAGCATCTGGGTACGATTCTAACTGGAGTGCAGACGACCAACGTCGGCTGGGGAGGCGAAGATGGGAAGACCCTTTTCATCACCACCTTTGATGCCTTGTACCGTATCCAGTTAAAGATAGCCGGTATAGTGGTACCCGGCTGAGATTAGACCAGATGTCTGTTTCCAGCCGCCCTTATCATCGCAGTGAAATTCCCGGAGAAAATCCTGATGGGTTACCTGATGGGTTACCTGATGGGTTATTTGAGAGGGACCTTGATTTTCGGACAACTACTTAAGCGAGAGTATTGCTCCCAAAACGACTGCAGCGGTTGATGCCGAGGGGGAGACTGGTGACGGGGGGCTCACCCGGCAGAATGTTGCTGGACTACGCGGGAGCACTGTTACCCTCGTTCATTTTACCCCTAGACTTCACATCCAAATGCAGAGGAGAAAGTCGTGAGTGATCAATTGGAGAAGATCGCGGGCGATCTTATCAAACAGCTGGAAGACGCCTGGAATGCGGCGGATGATCAAGCCTTTGGAGAACCTTTCACGAAGGACGCGGATTTTGTTGCCATTCGCGGGGATTACCATAAAACCCGGGAAGCCATAGCGGGTGGGCATCAGGGTATCT
Organism: Dehalococcoidia bacterium; assembly: GCA_034428715.1. Classification (GTDB taxonomy): domain Bacteria; phylum Chloroflexota; class Dehalococcoidia; order Lucifugimonadales; family UBA3495; genus Io17-Chloro-G2. The sequence goes on from DAOUHE010000192.1 coordinate 30,841, forward strand.
TTAACACCATCTATAAAGATAGTCGGATAACGTATGTATTGCTTCAGGCACGAGCCTTAGCGGATAACGTTATTCTCGCCATTGTAAGAAATGATTTGAGTGCGCCATCGGGCCCGCTTACTGGAGAGCATAGCGCAATGGCAACGTTGGTGCTGGTGCAAACGGACGGAAAGTGGCAAATTGCTGGATTTCACAACACAACTGTCGCTCCAACCCAATAAGGACTAACTCTAGTAACAAGAACACAAAAGCTAGAGAAGCAAGGCCCTGGCTTAATATGATTCCGATTACATCCAACTAACGGGTCCACCTAAACTACGTAGGTAAAACCATGGATGCCACTGGTATTTCCCACATCGCTATTTGCGTGCGCGATCTCGATAAGTCTCTGGCTTTCTACCGGGACATCCTGGGTATGAGGGTAGCGGCGGATAGAATCCAGGATACGACTACCGGGGGCCTCCCCCACGTTTATAAACATAGCCGCAAAACCCGGAGGCAAGTACGCCTGATGTATGGTCAAGGGGATACGTCTCCGACCCTCACCATGACCAGCCATCCTGGCGAGGAGCCGGATGGGAACCCGATCAAGCTTGACCAAGTTGGCATCAGCCACCTTTCCTTTTCGGTGCCCGACGTTAAGGCGCTTGCCGAGGAACTGACCTCCAAAGGGGTTCAGCTGGCGGGGCCTTTGGAAGCGCGTACCGATGCCCGAGGCAACCTGGGCAGCTTCTATGTCTACGACCCCGATGGTATTCTGATCCAGTTCG
>DAOUHE010000193.1:0-2005 GCA_034428715.1 Dehalococcoidia bacterium
ATTTTCAAACAAGTGATAAAGTAAAAAAGCTCCTTATCCTTCTGTCGTGAAAATCTCCTCGGAACTTTGCAATATTATAGTTCTTCTCATGTACGTGCAGGTGGGGGACTGACTCAAGACATGGAGCCCTGCACCGGCGGCAGGCTGTCAGGCATCAGGGCGCGCTGTACCATGAAGCGGGAAATCTCTATTCCTACTGCCTGCGCCGCATGGCTAATCCTTTCCCAGTCTCTGTCAGGTGCCATGACCGCACGCTGTCTCCAGGTGTTGCTCAGGTCTAAATCTCTTGGAAAGAAGGAGGTCACGGCGCAACATACGGGCCCTGACAATGGTAATAAAAAGAAAATAATTCCTACGTATTTCCTTATATTACATTTCTATTCAAATTTGCATGTTGTATATATGATCTTTAGAATACTACGAAAACCAATACATTAGATCAGAATAAATTACGAAGTCTCTCGGAAATCCTTGATTCTGTTTATTTCCCGGAATGCTACGTTTTAGAAACATACGTATGATATATATGTTGTTTTTTATCACTGGAACAGTTAGCTGTAACCTATGTAACATACTGAAATTACGAAATAAAATAAACCATTGCATTGTACTCAAAAACTTGGTATGGTCGATATTCGAGAGAAAAAAGCAGTTACACCCAGGTCCGATAACCTGATGGCTTGATCCGGACACCGAGGCCGGGTGTCTTCGTGTCCCGGACCGTGTACTCGGACTCGCCCGGTCTGAACCTGCCCGCATTGGCGTCGGTCAGTCGTATTCTTCCCGTCGTTCTTTTCGCTGTATTTTCTGGCATCGTTCACGCCTCCCCGGCGAGGATCGGAGTAACTGCCTCGACCGCCGCGCGGACCGCAGTATGGTTGAGATGCGTGTATTTCAGCGTCGTGGCCGTATCGTTGTGGCCGAGGAGCCTGGCAATCGTGGGGACCGTCGCGCCATTCAGGATGGCCACCGAGGCGTAGTTGTGCCGGAGGTCATGCAACCGGACATCGCTAAGCCCGGCCTCGTCCCGCACCTTCCGCCAGAACGGGTCGAGCATGGCCGGGCCAAAGTGACTTCTCTTTCTCCGTGCAGGGAATATCCACGCGCCACGCCGGGGAAGCCCATCCAGTATTCCGCGAGCCGGAGACGACAGCCAGACCGTCCGCGGCCCGGGCTTGGAGTCGCGCAGATACAGATGCCCCTCGCGATAATCGGACCATTTGAGGGAGAGGATTTCGTTGCAACGGCACCCGGTCAGAAGCAGCAGCCGGATCGTTGCGGCCTCAAGCGGATGATCCGGTTCATGCCGGTCCAGCACGGCGCCGAGCCTTTGCATTTCTTCCGGCGAGAGAAAGCGCTCCCGGCCACGCCGCCTGTATCGCTTGATACCGACACAGGGGTTGGAACCCTCCGGGCGATAGCCATAAACCTCAGCCTGCCTGAGGATAACGCTGAGCACGGGCGCAGAGCGATCGGCGGCGAAGGGAGTCGCATGGAGCGAGGCGTGCCATTGCTTGACGTCCCGCTCGGTGATCCCGGCGATCTGCATGTTCCGGAACCAGGGCAGTATCTGGTTCTTGAGATAGTAACGATTGACCTTTCTGGTGCCGGCTTTCCAGTGCCTCTCGCAGGCCTCGAACAGTTTCTCCGCGATTACCTCGAACCGCGTCTCTTCATTCGTTACGGCAATAATCTCCTCGCCGTTGTGGAGGGAGGCGAGGGCCGAACGTGCGCGGCAGCGCGCTTCCTCAAGGGTCATTCCGGCGGCATTGCCGATGATGCGCCAGGTACGGGTCCCCTGTTGCTGGCTTTGCACGAAATAGCGTTTGATTCCGGAGCTGCGCACGCGGACGCCGAAACCCTTGAGTTCCGTGTCGCGGACATCGAAGGTTTTCTTGCGGGGTTTGAGGGCGTCGATCTGACGCTGGGTAAGGCGGGTATTGGACATGATATACTCCCGGTTTTCGTAGCACCGCGGGAACAGAAACGGGCGTTTCTGCTACCG
>DAOUHE010000194.1:0-1844 GCA_034428715.1 Dehalococcoidia bacterium
CAACCACCAATAATGTCGGCCTTGGAATCAGCCTGGGCATGGCGGCATTTTTAACGGCAGGATGAGTTATCGCGCAGCTTACGGTTCCGCTGGCGTCGCCTTGTTGGAGTCACGAAACGGCTCTCTCTAGATGATCAACCCTGTGTTCTGCGGCCGCTTTTTGCCCCCCTGCACCGACGGCTCAGCGCACCACTTGGCTGAACCATCTGGGTAGTGGGTAACTTGGACATCCTGCGCAGTCCGAACTCCGCGGCAAAAATTGACACAGGTTGGTGTGCTTGTTAGCATCGTACGTACAATTATCCATCGGATAACTGCCCATTACTGGGAAGTACAGTTCCCGATTACAATTACCCCGGGGGCGCGTAACGCGCCCCCGCAAATCGTTAATGATCATGGTGGGCTGTAATGACTACCACGCGATTTCGCTGCTCGGCGATCTTCAGCGACGCGATGGGAATCGTCAAAGAGTAGAGGCCTTGAACTTCCCTCAATGGGATCCAATATCCCATGCCCACCGACCTACGATCCGAAGCACCAAAACCAGCCATCCGCTCGTCCTGAGAAATCGCCATAGAGGCCACAAATACGAGCTGTGCTCGCGATTTCAACCCTCGGAGGACTCAGAAGTCATCCGAACACAAAACCCATCCTGAGAGCACGTTTTCGCCATTCACAACCAACCGAGAAACGACCCCGTCAAGCCTCCAAAAAGGCGGGCGTGACCCGCCGCAGACGAGTTAACGGAAATCGTAATGATCCTACATTCCCGCCACACCAAGCCCCTCACCCGATAAGAGCGAGTAACGAAATTTCCTCTGGGGCGACGTGTTCGTCTGGACAAAAGTCGCGCCTTACATTACAGTACAGACCGCCGATAGGAGATCAGCAACGCCGTCTTAACCCCGGCGTAGCATCCCCCCGTGACTTGTCCAGGGGTGATAACCTAGAAGCACCTGATTGTACAGGGCAGACGCCGCCGACTATCCACCGGCCCCCGTAACGCCGACGCCCCAAGCGACCCGCCGTCATAGACCGGCGGGTTTTCTTGTGCCATGCCCGGTTGATGTGCTAGGTTAGCCGCGCAGGTCCGGCTAGGGATAGCCAGGCTTAGTACAACCAGGAGCTTAGTCTATGCTTACCGATACGCCAGACCCCTTCGACACCTTCACGCCGCCTACGCCCGCCCATATCGCGTTCTCGTACTTCTCGTCGTACATCGCGGCAGCACCCCCACACACGGCCAAAACTGTCACTCTCGCCGACCTGTGCGCCGGGATCCAGCGCGGCACGTGGGCACAACAAGTCGCCCACGTGCGCGAAATCGCCCCACACCGCTGGGACCGAAACCCCGACAATCCCAAACAGAAAGGGGAGTTGGCTGCCGAGTACACCAGCCGCAAAGACCAGCTGCCCTACGTCGTTATGTCCGGGACATGGGACCCGGCGCACCGACACGCCGACGGGGCAACGCACGCCAAGCAACCTTGCTCCGTCAACGGGCTAATCACCCCGTCCGGCCTGCGCCTCATCGACCTAGACCCTCCGCCCGGACACTCCATCGACGCCGTGCGCGCCGACCTAGACAACGGCGCAGTTCCCTGGGCCGCCGCCTACTGGCTCTCTGCCGGCGGAGACGGGCTGCATATAGCCGCCTGGGTGGACCCCGCGCCGACCGACCAAGCCACCAGCCATGCCGCCTACGCCATGCTCTGCAAAGACATGTCCGCCCGGATACCTGCCGCTATGGTCGGCAACGATTCCTCGAGCAAAAACCTAATGAGACCGGCCTTTGTGAGCCATGACGCCAACGCCCGCTTACGCCACGACGCCCAGCCCTTGCA
>DAOUHE010000195.1:0-6742 GCA_034428715.1 Dehalococcoidia bacterium
GGCGCACGATGCAAGACTTCGCCCGCCGGATGCGCTGGCTGGCGGATGAAGCCTACCCGGAAGCCGAGGTGGTAAGGGTTGTCTTGGACAATCTGAATACCCATCGCCGGGCATCGCTGTACGAGACTTTCCCGGCTGAGGAAGCCCGGAGGATTGCCAGGCGGCTGGAGTTTCATTACACGCCCAAGCATACCTCCATTTCCCGATTCGGGAGTTTCGCTTCTCCGCAAACCTCTGTGGCAAGGCCGAAGTGCAATGGGCGACGGCATTCAATGTCGCCGATTCATTTGTTGGCAATTATCTTCAGCTTGATTTCATAGAAGGGAAATGTCAGTGAAGTTTCGGCGACAATTGAATGGAATGCCCACAGGCACTAATCCAACAATGCCGAGCAACCGACCCAAGCAGGCCTGGACCAGGAGCATCTGGCATCTACGCGCTTATAGGCGCTTCCGTCTCGTACCGAGCGATTATGCTGGTGACATCTGGTGACATGAGGATACGCCCTAACGGCTTCCCTGCCATCCCACCACAGGAAGGATTCTAACTCTCGGCCGTTGATCCTCGGTTCTCCTCCAGCTAATACCAGCACCACTTTGTGGTGGTTGAAACTCTCCGCGTTCTCGTAATCGAAGATACGCTCGGCCTTGTAGGCTTTCAGGCCTAGTTCTTCACCTATTTCCCGACAGACGGCGGTGAGAGCCGCCTCTCCCCGGTCCATGCCTCCACCAGGCAGGGAATAGGCGTTGCGGCCCCTTTCCTTCACCAACAGATACTTCCCGTCTCTGATCACCAGAGCAGTGGCACGCTGACCCTTCTCCGGCGATTGTTGATCTCCTGAAGGGCTTCGGCTACCTTGCGAGGTGTAGTCTCTCTCTGGTTGAGCTTTCCCGCTCTTGATATCCGCCCAAAGCCGCAGGGCCTTCCTGTCCCCGCCAAATGCCAGTTCTTCCGGCTTCACCTTACCGGGGTCCCGCCATCGGACGTCCAGACATTCCCTGCGTTGGTAGCGCAGCTTGCCCCCTACTGGTCGGCCAACATAAACCTTGACCGGGTTCGTGTTCCCGGTGAACAACCGATGGGTGACCTTGACTACAATACCGGTTTCCTCCCTGGTTTCCCGATAGGCGGCATGGCGGCTGCCTTCTCCGCGGTCAACTAGACCACCCGGCAAAGACCATTTGCCTTTTCTTTCCCCATACGCCCGCTGTACAAACAGGATTTCTCCCCGGTCATTCTCCACTAGGCAGAAAGCCACCTTGCAGCTCATAGTGCCCCTCCCAATTAAAGGCGGACCAAGCGGTCGGCCAGGTTAGCCAGTCTTTCCTTTTGCGGGATGTACGCCGTCCAACGCAACGGTATCGCGGAAGCGCCGTAACGTGCCCCCAGCACTGCGCCGGCCAACGCGCCGTTGGTGTCCGCATCTCCCCCTGCGTTCACCAGGGCTACCAGGGCTTCCTCAAAGCCCAGCGGCGTGGTCGCCGCCCACAACCCTGCCTGCATCGTCAGTACGGTATGCCCACCTGGTCCCCTATTACCGCGCATCCAATGCGTGTCGTCTGGAGAAGGTTTGCCCGCGATAGCTCCGGATAACAGACTGGTCGGTATTCCGCTAGCCTGCCCTATGGCCAGCAGGTCTGGACAACCATCGGCCTTCGCGGCCCCCAGCAGCCTCACCAAATCCGGGACGTTCCCGCTGAGCAACACGGCGACCACCGAGTTGACGATGACACAGGACCACTGACAGGCCGGTGCGTAGTGGGTAACCGCGCACGTATCAGCCGTATCTCGGACGAGGCGGTCCGGTCGCCGCCTCTGGGCAATGGCAACTGGCGCACACCTCATGATACCGCCATTTGATGCAGTCCCACCCCTCGCTCGATAAACCGCGTAGGCTGCGACTGGAGACGGCACGCCGTCCGCCAATTGTGCAATGGATTGCCTGGTGAGTCGGCCCATGCCGCGCCCGTTGACGCTGCGCCAAGTAACCAGCCGTGCTGCGAACCCGGCCGACAGATTCCCGGATTCCAGCAAGGCTTCCGCCAACTCCACAGCCTGAGCCGGGTCATCATCCATCGGCCGGGATGCTTCCGCTGGATTAATGTCCCTCACGCCGTTCGGATACAGCTCCTGGATTCGCCGCCTGGACCGTCCCTCCACCGGCAGACCCAACAGGTTGCCGACCGCCACCCCCAACATCGCCCCCCTTCCGCGGTCCATGAGATCGTCCACGCTAGACCTGGTCTCCGTTGCCTCGGCCAGATAACTTGCCAGGTTTGGAATCCTGCCGACCGCTGGCTGTTTCGGCGGGGTTTGGTCCGTTCCGCCGAACACCGTGTTGCACTTCCTGCACCGGAAAGGTCGGCCTCGCTTGTACCAGTCTTGCCGCAGCCTGGCCTCCTGACTACCGCAGCCAGGACATCTCTTGATGCTCGTCTTCCCGAACACCGCGTTGCAGCTCAGGCACCGCAACGCATTCGCACGCTTGTACCAATCCCGACGTGTTCTGGCGTTTTGGCTCTTGCAATTCGGGCACTGTCTCTCCATCGCCGGGGCAGCCGACTTGCTTGTGGACGGCGTTGGCTTGTTTGCAGGAGTGGGCGTCGCGTGTTGAGGGGTTTGAACCTGCGCTGGGCTTGGCGGAGTTCCCGTCTCGGGCCCACCAACCTGCCAAATGGGCGGTGCTTTCGAAGCGGCCCCTGTAGACATGGGCGACCGGACAGCGACAGTTGGAGCAGTGTCCGGGTTGTGGAAGAGAATAGTAGACCAAGCATCTGCGGAGGGCCGCCCGATATGGGCCGCTCCCGGCGAAAACGCCTGCCGGAAAGCGTTCCTGACCGGTTCGGGCATAGCCCGCCAACTGCGGGATTGACCCTGAGTTGGCTTCCAGCGCCCATCCCTGGGCTGATGGGCGAAGCGATGTTCCTTAATTCGTTCTCTGATGTTTGATATTGAGTCTCCCGCTGAGGCTTCGATACCCTGATACGGATGGATGCCGTTGCCCAGAAGTTGGTACAGGAGCACCGCCAGCGCGAAGTTGTCGCTGTCCTGGGACCGGAACTGCCTCCTGAAATCGTCGATTTCGGGCGCGGTGTACTCGGGACTCCCTACCGTGCAGGGATACGGCTGGTGCCCTGGGGGGCCGGGAATCTGGAAGCTGTCGCAGTCAATCAGGGTTACCGCTCCATCGTCGTCCACCAGGATGTTGGACGGGTTCACGTCTCCGATCCGGACATGGGTAGCGTGCAGGCCCCGCAGGGCTTCCGCAATATTCACACCGATGCGAGACCGGTACTCGTAGCTTTGGCAGAACTTCGGCAACTGCCGTCGCTCATTGGCGCTAATGAACCGGTACGCTGTTCCGGCGTCCTTGGGGACTTTGGGCATCCGGTATCGGAGACCATTACTATTGGCTTCAACGGCATTGGGCCAACCCAAGGCCTGCCAGTTTGGCGGCGGGTTGTCGCACATGGCCTGCAATTTAGATGCTCTTTCCGCCGTTGCGTGCTGGGGATGCAGCACCTTGATGACCATTGCGGGATCTTCGCGGTCATCATAAACTGCACCTTCTCCGCCGGCGCCAATCAACGCTCCCGTCAACATGGGTGCTGGCCCATACGGGGCGCTCCCATGTTGGTCAACTCGGGCGGCGGGTTTCCCCGACCCCCGAAACCTATTGATGAATCCGGCCATAGAAGTTCACCTCTTCACCGCTGCCTGATGCAGACCGCGATGGTGCAGTCGTCGGTGGCCTTGCCCGATTGTCCCACCTTCCTCAACAGGGATTCCAATAGGGCGTCCGCTGGAGCTTTAACATTCTTGTTCAGGGCGTTGTACAACGGCGTCCAGAACCTGTCGAAGGGAGTTTCGCCCAAGGACAACGCCACATCCTGCAATCCGTCGGTAATCACCGCGAGGCAAGTGATGCCCGAATGGGACATTACCTGGACCCGTGGCAGGTTCCGGGGATCGGTCAAGAAGGAGGTCTCATTAGCAAACTCGCCATTGTCCGGTGCGCTGAGCAACTTCCATTCCCGGCCGTCTCCGGCCACAACGCAACCGTCTCCAACGTGAGCTATTCCAATAAACTCCCGCGATACAACCGCCAGCATGATGGTGCAAGCGTACTCTCTTATAGCGGTTGTCGGGTGTGTAGGGCTGTTACGCCGGGCTGTATGTATCACTTTCTGCCTTGCGTTGCACACGGCCCGCTGCAGCGCACTCCGCAATAGGTGCTGTTTGACCGCTATGCAGGGGTTGCGGTTGAGTTGACGGTTCAGGCTCTCGACTGCTGCGGTACAGGCAGCCCTGGAACCGTGTTGCGAATGCCTAGCCGAACCTGCTCCGTCGCTGACCGCAATCACCGCCCCACTATCCTGTCCGGGGGCGCAAATGGCCGCTCCGGGAGCGATTTCGGCGATTTGCCGGGACACCGCGACGCATCATTTGCCCCGATTTCAGGTAGGAAATGGGCTGTAATTCCCCCTGACCGGTCAGGAATTGCATTTTTGCAAGTGTGAGAGACCACGCTAAATCAGGGGGATGCCCATTTGCAAAAATGCAATCGCCACTACCACCGTTGACGGGTCAGCCCATGACGAGGTGAGAGACATGGAAGATGACGTCCACTGGGTGCCCAAGGGGGATGCGGCGCGGGAGTTGGAGGTTTCGCTATCGACCCTGGACCGGATGATCCGCAACGGGGAGCTGGACGTGGCGAGGGAGGGCCGTCGGGTCTACGTGATGATGCTGGGCCTCCGTTACCCCAGCGACCATGAACTGCTGCGCCAGGCCATGACCAAAATTGAACGACTGGAGCGTACGGTGGGGGAACTGGCCGATAAAGCGGACCAGCTGGAACAGGAAAGGGACCAGGCCCGGGCCGAGACGGAGACCGCCGTAGGTGAGTACCGCAAACTGGAAGCAGAACTGCTCCGGGAGCAGAGCGCCCACCAGAGGACCAGACGGCTGGCCAGGATACTCGGCATCACCGCCGCCGGCCTCCTGGCGCTCGTAGCCATCGTCATCCTCGTGGCTTGGTGGCTGCTAACGTAGCCGACTCACCCCGCTGGCCCAGAGCCCGCCGACTCCTTGACGTTTGTTTCGCTATTTGTGAAAATCGCTTTGTGAAACAGGGCCTGACAATCCATTGGTCGCCAAGGGCCATCCGGGACATGCGCCGCATCGCGCCTCCGGACCGGCAGCGGATTATCGCCAGGATTGAGCAGTACGCCGCAGACCCCACGTCGTTGGCCAACCAGGTGATCATGCTTGCCACCAGCAGGTATCGCCGATTGCGGGTTGGCGACCACCGGGTGATCTTCGACATGGAGCGCGGCGAAGCCCCTGCGATGGTGGTCCTGAGAGTTCGACACAGGAGGGAAGCCTATGACTAGCCATGAGACCGTGACCATCACGCGCCAGGAATACGACGCTCTGCTGGAGCGCAACAGCGAACTGGAGGACGCCGTGGCTGCCCTGGTTGCCGACGACGGCGTCCGGGTGCCCCATCAGGTCGCTCTGGCCATCATCAACGGAGAGAGGCCCATGGCCGCCTACAGGAAACACCAGGGCGTCAGGTTGCAGGAGTTGTCGGAGAAAACGGGACTGGCCGTAAGCTATCTATCCGAGATCGAGCGCGGACGGAAGGCGGGGTCGGCTGCGGCTTTGTCGCGTATAGCCAACGCCCTTGGCACAACCATCGACGTACTTGTGAACGAGTGACAGTGGCCCAGCCCCAGCCCCAGCCATGTTTCCGCGTACTATCGGCAAAGGAGGACAACATGAAAAAACAGCAGTTCCAACCCCTGACCCCGGCGGCCCTCTACGCCCGGGTCTCCAGCGACCGCCAGGACGTGGACCTGTCGGTCGCCGCCCAGATGCGTGCATTGCGCGACTACGCCGAGAAGAACGGCTACTCCATCGCCCGGGAGTACGTGGACGAGGCCGAAAGCGGCAGGATTGCCGACCGGCCCCAATTCAGGAAGATGCTGGACGAGGCCAGCAAGCCTAATGCCCCCTTCCAGGAGATTTTGGTCTGGAAATTCAGCAGGTTCACCCGGAAGCGTGAGCACGCCGTCGCCTTCAAGTCCATGCTGCGGCGCAAGGGCATCCGCGTCGTCTCCATCACCGAGCACGCCGACGACTCCCCTACCGGCAAGCTCATGGAGGCCATCATCGAAAGCATGGACGAGTTCTACTCAGAAAATCTCGCCGAAGAGGTCTACCGGGGTATGCGTGAAGCCGCCTCCCGGGGCTTCTGGGTGGCCAGTCGCGTTCCCTACGGCTACCGCAAGCTCATGGTCCAGGACGGAGCCAAGAAGCGGCCCACCCTGGAACCCGACCCGGATACGTCTCCCGTCGTCAAGCGCATCTTCTGCTTGGCCGAATCCGGCAAGGGCATCCTGGACATCACCCGCACCCTGAACGGCGAGGGCATCGCCAACCCCACCGGCAGGCTCTGGTCCAAGAACGGCGTCCACATCATCCTCAGAAACGAAGCCTACACCGGCACTTTGATACCGGTGTTTCAATTGACGCCAAATCTTCCGTTGGGATTGCCAGCGTGAGATTGACGTTGTTCTCACGGTCTATGGTCACTCCGTCGAGAAATAACTGCAAGACCTCGCGGCGCTCCGCGTCGGGCAGGTCGTCCAGCCCGTCGCCCATCCGCTCCGCCCACTCCACCACCCGCTCCGCCAGTTCCTGCTGCTCCACCTGGGCCGACTCCCTAGCCCGGTAG
>DAOUHE010000196.1:0-3521 GCA_034428715.1 Dehalococcoidia bacterium
AGGCATTCAGGATGCGGCCGAAGGAGCCCACAGCTGGGCCGACTTCGAGACCACGACTGTGCCCACCTACCGCCGTCTTATGGGGCGGGGAGGGAAGGATGGGGTTATTGACCTCTCTGTCCGACTACAGGACGGGGATGCCCGGGCCAGGCATACTATGCTCTCCATCCTGTGGGGCCAGGTCTGCGAACTCGACGACCTGACAGGAGACGTCCTCCTAGCGGCATTCACCCAGTGGCTGACCCACCGGGAAGAGGGAAGTACCTGGATAACCGCTGACGCCATCCTGGACTACCGGGGCATAAAGCCCATTACAAAAAAGGAAGGTGATTCCCGGCGTCGGGCTGGCCACCACTTGGAGCACAAAGCAGTCATAGCTCGGGCTTTCGAGCAGTTGGACCACCTCTGGCTAAACATTGATGGTGTGGAGGTTATCGAACTCGAGGGCACGAGGCGCAAACCTACGAAGTTACATCTGGAGAGCAAGGCCATCTCAATCAGCGACCGCATTTCCCAAGGAGGGCTTAGCGGGGGGCACCTTCCCATCGCCTGGTGCTACCGACCCGGCAATTGGGCCAAACCCTTCCTCCAGGAGGGGTTCCGGCAGACCGCCCTGCTCGCACAAAAGTCGCTCCAATACGATCCTTACCGTGAAACTTGGGAGAAGCGCCTGTCGCGCTACTTTGCCTTTCACTGGCGTATCCAAGCCCATCAGGGCAACTATTCACAGCCCTACCGGGTGACCACATTGTTGAAGGCCATTGCCATGGAGCCCAACGCCCGGTATCCTCAAAAGACGCGTGAACGTCTGGAAAAGGCACTGGACCGCCTCCAAAAGGACAAGGTCATCGCCGATTGGGAGTACAGAAAAGGAGAGGAAGGAGCACTACCAACAAAGGGCTGGCTGACTACCTGGCTTTCCTGGACCGTCAAAGTAACGCCCCCTTTTGAGGTAATTCACCACTACGCACGCATTAGCGAGGTTTCCTCCAAAACACGGGTCACCACCCCGCAGAATGGACGAAGGCAAGGGAATTAAACGGACCGCTACCTTATACCTCACATATCCGTAGCTAAAACCGCTGGCTAAAAGGTTCTATTAAACCTACTGGGGGCGGATTGGCTTTGAACCATCCGCCCCTTCGGTATGATGGCCCAAGGAAATACCCCAAAGAAGGGACAAAGGCAAGGGAAATTAACCTCTCACACACCGCTACCTTATACCTCACACACCGCTACCTTATACCTCACACATCCATAGCTAAAACCATTGTCTAAAAGGTTCTATTAAACCTACTGGGGGCGGACTGGCTTTGAGCCATCCGCCCCTTCGGTATGATGGCCCCAATCTACATTGTGAGGACCATCATCCAGCAACATGTCGAAGCTACCGAATACACCAACCATAACCTGGAAGCTGAGCTAATTGCGGCTGTCTTCGTCAATCCCGAAATTTTCTGGGAAGTTCTAGACTATCTTCCCGCTGAATCTGTTGATGCTTTTCCCACCCTCTGGGAGAAGTGGTATGCCTTGGCCACTGCTATCGAGGCCGACGCACCGATCCCCAACGTGGACGGTCAATCCCCGCCAGCTGCCGACCCGCTGGGCGCCGCCCGCCAATTGGGCGAGCTGTACCAGCGTCGGATGCTAGCCCAGCACTTTCAGGAAAGCCTCAAGGCCCTGCGGGATGGAGAACCGGTTGATGATTTGCTCACCCGGTCTGAGGAAAGCCTAGCTTCGGTTCGGCAGGCTGTAAAAGAGGTCAGCATTGGTCGTGTGTTGGCTGTGCCGGACCTGCTACCGACAGTCTTGGAAGACATAGTAGCTCGGCGACTGGCGATGGAGGAGACGGGCTCTGTCGCCGTTGGCCTGCCTACCGGCATCAAGCGGTTGGACAAATTCCTGGGCGGTCTCCAGCCGGGCCTGCATCTCATGGCAGCAGAGCCAGGCATGGGGAAGACTACCCTGGCCCTGGAGATTGCTGCGAGTATTGCTGGAGCAGGGCATCCTGTATTCCTGGTTAGCTTTGAGGAAACTCCAGCCAAATTGGCCCTCAAGGTGGTTTGCCAACAGGCCAACTTGGACATGAAACAGTTCACCGACGGCTATGGCGATCCTGCCGAGTTGAAACGAGCAGTCGGTGAGTATGGGTCGAAGCTGGCTGGCCTATACCTGATGGAAGGGACCGGCAAGTTGACTATTGCCCAAGTTAAAGCTAGAGCTTTGCAGGTGATGTCCCGATGGAGGGCTGGCAGGTGCCTGATCATTGTGGATTATATCCAGCGGTGGGCATCAGGGCGGCGTGAGTTTAGCGAATTCCGCCATGTTGTTTCTGGTCTGGTAAGTGACCTGCGGGAGCTGTCAATGCGGCTGGATAGCCCGGTGCTGGCCATAAGCAGTCAGAACCGAACTGGCCAGGGGAGTGCCCTGTTGACTAGTCTTAAAGAATCTGGCGACCTTGAATACTCTGCGGACTCTGCCCTCTTCTTGGTGGACTCCGGACGGGTGATGACGCCACCGCATCGCTCCGTGGATTTGGTGATCGGCAAAAACCGCTATGGGGATATTGGCCAGATACCTCTTATCTTCAGGCCTGATCGGGGCCGGTTCAAAGAGGAGGCTAGGGAATGACCGCCGGTGTCGACAACCATCGGTATACCCTGGCGGAGCTGGAGGCGGTGGCCACTATTCCCCCGGTGTCTACCAATGGTGGACGCCGGCGCCGGATGGGCTGCCCCTTCCATGGGAGTGACCACCAGCGATCCCTGGAGGTGGACCTGGAGACGGGCCGGTTTAGTTGTCATAACTGTGGGGCCTGGGGATATTTGAGCGACCACCCAGGGGGAAATAGACCGGGAAGAGACCGGCGGGAACCTGGCCGTGCAGATAAGGCAAGCCCACGTCCTGGCGCCTATAACGGTTTTCGGAGGCCACCGGAAGCCCGTACAGCCCCTGAACGTCCCACGGCCGTACTCCAGGCCCCCGTTTCTCCTTCAGGCCAGCCTGGCCAGGCCCAAAAGATGGCCCGGCACATGGAGGCCGCCCGGTCCCACCTGGAGGACCCGGAGGCCCTAGCCTACCTGGAGGCGCGTCATATCCCCATGGAGATGGCCCGGGAGTATGGGCTTGGTTACTTCCCGCCCGGCAAGTGGGAGGGAAAGCGGAAACGACTAACTGCCCGGTGGGGCCGCGTTGCCTTTCCTCTGGAGATGCCGGCCGGAGAACTGGTGGGTATCTACTCCCGAGCCCTTGACCCGGCCTACCCCCAGGAGAAGGCCCCGAAGGAACCCCGCCACGATGTATGGGGCACGCGGGGACTATTCCACCCGGCCGCCCTGGCCGGGCCGTCCCTATTCTTGACGGAGGGGCCATTTGATGCCCTGGCCATGCTGGCGGCGGGTTACCCCACGTCGGCAGCGCTGGTTGGCACCAAAGGTCTCAGATGGGGATGGATGTCTCAGGTTCAGGAACTCTACCTGTGTGGAGATATGGACGCCGAAGGCATGAAGGCGGTGCGGGGT
>DAOUHE010000197.1:0-2955 GCA_034428715.1 Dehalococcoidia bacterium
CTAGTTCTAGTTTTTCTGTCAAATAGGAATTTGCTTGCAACAACCTCCTTGCGCGGTGCGAGTCGAGACAGAGCAACCACGAACGGGATAGTGGTTTGTTCATGAGGACTACTTGCGGAATATGGGTGACTTGGCCTGTGTCATAAAGAACGGCGACTTCTATGTTCAAGCCGCTAAAACGGGGAATTGTGGGTTATCATGCCTTGGGGAAACCGGCGTGTCAATTTTTTCTAAGGTACGGCTCTCCCCTACCCCACCAACTTCTCCAACGGCGCGTAGCTTAGCAGCAGCTTTTTTACGCCTATGCCGTTTGCGAACTCTACGGTTACTTCGTGGTCGCCGCCGGTGGCTACGCATTCCATTACCACGCCTTCTCCGAAGGTGGTGTGACGGACGGAATCGCCGGTTTTTAGCGTGGGCCGGGCGGCGGCGGGTGGTTGGTTCTTCACCGGGGTGGGAATCCTGGGGGCTGGGGTCTCCATGTCGTCGTAGGACGGACGCCGGTGCGTGGCGGGTCCATTGGGTCCCTGGGCCGTTAGGGGCTTGGCAAAGAGGTGTGAGGGGATCTCCTGGAGGAAGCGGGATGCCTTGGTTGGGCCCGACGCGCCGAAAAAGCCCCGGCGAAACGCCCGTAGCAGGTAGACCCGCTTTTGGGCCCGGGTCACCCCCACATAACACAGCCGCCGTTCCTCTTCGATCTCCTGCTCGCTCTCCATGGACCGGCTGTGGGGCAAGATACCTTCCTCCATGCCCACGATGAACACCACCGGAAATTCCAGCCCCTTCGCCTGATGCAGCGTGATCAGGGTCATAGAGTCGCCGGACTCCTCATATCCGTCCACGTCGGCCACCAGCGCCAACCGCTCCAGCAGGCTTGCCAGGCCGTCCCGAGGGTCCTCGGCGTTGAACTCGCGGGCGGTGTTGCGCAACTCCAGGATGTTCTCCCAGCGTTCGTCGGGCCGGTCGTCGCTGTTCTGTATGTACCTGCGGAAACCCGTCTCTTCCAGGGCCAGGTTGATCAGATCGACGACCTGCAGGCGCTCCGACTCCTTAATCAGCCTGTCAATCATATCGGCGAACTTGGCCACCGCCGTGGCCGCCCGGCCGGACAAGGGGGAGGGCACAGCCCCTTCTGTGGAGGCGGCGTTTTTAGCCGCGGCGATACGTTGCATGGCGGTGAACAGCGGGATTTCCTGCCGTTGGGCCCAGGTGACCAGGTCCTGCATGGACTTGGCGCCGATGCCCCGGGGGGGCACGCCGATGCCCCGGGCCAGGCTTACCTCGTCCATCGGGTTGTACAACAGCCTTAGGTAGGCCATCAGGTCTTTGACTTCCCGCCTTTGGTAGAAACGGACGCCGCCCACCAACCGGTACTTCATGCCCCGGTGGAGGCACGCTTCTTCCAGGGATCGGGACTGGGCGTTGACCCGGTACATGATGGCGCAGTCGCCGGGCTGGAAGCGTTCCTGGCGCACCAGCCGGTCCACCTCGTTGACCACGAAAGCGGCCTCATCCTCGGCATCGTATGCTTCGTGGACCACCAAGGGAGCGCCCTGGGAGTTTTCCGTGAAAAGGTCTTTGTCCAGGCGCATCCCGTTGGCCGAGATCAGGCTTTTAGCCGCTTCCAGGATGACGCCTGTGGATCTGTAATTCTGCTCCAATGAAACGGTCTTGGCGCCGGGATAGTCCTTTTGGAAGCTCAGTATGTTTCGTATGTCGGCGCTGCGCCAGGAGTATATGGACTGGTCGGGGTCGCCAACGACGCAGATGTTGCGGTGCTCTCCAGTCAAAAGTTGGGCGAGCTTGTACTGGGCTACGTTGGTGTCCTGGAACTCGTCCACCATCAGGTACTGATACCGCCGCTGGTAGTCCTCGCGGACTTCTTCACAGCCTCGCAGCAGCAGCACCGCCTTCATCAACAGGTCGTCAAAGTCCAACGAGTGGTTGCGGGCCAATATCTCCTCATAGTGGTGGTAGACCCGGCCGCAAACCTCTTCGAAATAAGTGGCGGCGAATTTGGACACCGCTTGGTAGTCCTGAAGCAGGCACTTGGCCTTGGAAATGACGCTTCGCACGGCCTGGGGAGGGTTGCGCTTGGGGTCCAGTTCGGCCAGTTCCATCGCTTGCTTGATCGCGGAAAGCTGGTCATCACCGTCGTAGATGGTGTAGTTGGTGGGCAGGCCCAAGTAGCCGCCATCCACCCGCAGCATCCTGGCGCAAAAGGAGTGGAAGGTGCCCATGGTCAGGCTCTCGCTGCGGGGACCGATCAGGCGGTCCATTCGATTCCGCATCTCCCGGGCGGCCTTGTTGGTGAAGGTGACAGCCAGGATCCGGCGGGGGTTGACGTTGCAGTCACGGACCAGGTAGGCGATGCGGTGGGTGATGACCCTGGTCTTGCCGCTGCCGGGACCGGCGATTATAAGCAAAGGGCCGTCGATGGTCTCGACGGCCTCTTTCTGCGCCGGGTTAAGTCCCTGCAGGACATCTGGGGTGGCTGCCGAGTTAGGGGTGGTCATGGGCCAATTATAGCATGGCCACGCCTGGATTTAGGGAGGATTCGGTCGTTTCCCTACCCGCTGGACCAAAGATGCAATAACAAAGCATCCCACGCCAAAAGCCGCAAACGTGCCTAGCCATATACCTGTATGCACGTCCTCCGAATAACGGTTATGCGGCTGGGCGGCACTGCAATCACG
Source organism: Dehalococcoidia bacterium (assembly GCA_034428715.1). GTDB lineage: Bacteria > Chloroflexota > Dehalococcoidia > Lucifugimonadales > UBA3495 > Io17-Chloro-G2. Next base: position 2,697 of record DAOUHE010000197.1, read on the forward strand.
CCCGCCATGGTCGGAACTGATAGCGCAAGGTTGGCTGACGCCAGAGGCGCTGGTCAGATGTACTCGTACCAATACTACCTTCTAAATCGATCGTTAAACCCTCTTTTGATGTCCTCGGCTCCTCTTTTGACCCACATTTCCCATATGGCTGAATATCCCTCTGAGTAAATCGTCGGCATTCTTTAAACCATTGTCCATTTGTGAGACGTTGGCCGTCGGTATGGCTATAATTACCCCATAGCTTGGCGAGTTTTATATA
>DAOUHE010000198.1:0-4679 GCA_034428715.1 Dehalococcoidia bacterium
TCCAGGCCCTGGTCACGGAGCGAAATGCCGCCCGAGCCACCATTAACTGGCGGTTCAACACCCAGGACGCCAGGGGCAAACTTCACCGCCTCTATCCCTTCGATTCCAAACATGACTGACTACTAGGTCGTCGCCAGGGTCGGATTTCGCGGGGGCGCGGCCATGGTTTCTTCGTCTAGCGGAATGGCGTCCTTTTGGTAGATTTGGATGCGGTAGGACTCATAGTCAGGAATGAAGAGCCGGAACTCTTTGTCGACCCGGACCGAGCGGGGGCGCCGCAAGTATTTTTCCTGCTCTAGTTTTCCCATCTCTCTTAGCCGGTTGGGCATGGCGTTGGTCATCATGTAGGTTCGTGATACCCGGGAAAGACTGGCGTCTCCCAAGAACTTCCAGATGTAATTGCCTTCTTGATTGAACAATTGGATCCGGTCGTTCCCCCAGTCGGCGACGTAGATGTCACCATCGGCGTCAACTGCCACACCCATTGGCCGCTTGAATTCCCCGTCCCGGGAACCTTCCTGGCCAATGACCAAGACTGGATTCCCGCCGGCGTCGAGTTTCTGAACCCGGTTGTTCCCCCAGTCAGCCACGTACACATAGCCAAGCTCGTCGACGTGCACTCCCAGGGGAAGGTTGAACTGCCCCGGTTCGGAGCCGTAGGAACCGAATCCGCCCAGATATTCTCCCTCAGGAGTGAACCGCTGAACCCGGTGGTTTTGGGAATCGACCACGACCAGGTTGCCTTGATTGTCGAAGGCTATGCCTGCCGGGCCCTTCAACTCTCCACTGCCAGTTCCCTCAACACCCCATTTCCCAACGAATTCGCCGTCTCCCTTGAAGCGCGAGATGCGGTTGGTTGCTTCGTCGCTGACAAACAGGTCTCCGGCTTCGTCGCAAACTATCTGCACGGGCCATTGGAACTGGCCGTCACCGGTGCCGTAAGCTCCGATCTGGACCAAGTCGCCGGATAGTTGTTCCGCGTCGTCGATCGACCACACCCTGATCAGCGCCGCGCCCTCCGATCGAAGCAAGACGTATATGGTGCCGTCGGGGCCGAAGGCAACGTCCGCCGGGAAATTGGTGATTCGGCGCATGCCCAGGGTCCTCCAATAAGGAAACCCGGCTCTCAGGAGTCCGTAAGGTCGTGCCATTCTAAAATCCCCCAGTTGACCGGTTAGTTACAGTTACTATTCGCTAAATTCTGGCTGGTGCTAGTTCCAGACGGGTTTGATGTATTGGCTTGGCGGACGACCCCCATCCCAACCTTCCCCCTTGCGAAGGGGGAAGGTTGGGATGGGGGTCGTCCCTTATCCACCAGTGACATATTGCCGGAGTGCTAGCTTTTAAATGGATGGATCTGTTCGAAATTGCCTTTGACGATGGGCCCGGCCTCCACGTCTATCCACTGCTCCAACACCGTCCCATAGACGCCTCTGAAATCGATGGTGTGCTGCAGATCTTCGCCGTGCTCCCAGTCGGTGGGGATGAGCGACGGGTATTCCGAGTACAGGCCACCCTCGACATTGTTGCCGAACAAGAACGCGCCGCCGCCCGAGCCGTGGTCGCTGCCGCTGCCGTTGTCGCGCATCCTCCGGCCGAACTCGGTGAACACCAAGACGGCAACCTGGTCCCCGGCGCCGTGGTGTTCCAGATCGTCTAGGAAATCAGATATCGCTCCAGAGACCTCGGTCATCAGCTTGGGGTGGGCGGTCATTTCGTTGGCATGGGTGTCGTACCCGGCGTGGGCGGTATAAAAGATACGGGTGCCCAGCCCGGCAAGATGGATCCGAGCTACGTCTCGCAGGCTTTTGGCGATGGCGTTATCGGCGTACTCGATTGGTGACTCGTACTGAGCCGCCACGTCGCTGAGCAGGTCCGCCCCTTTCAAGACGTCCATGCCCGTCTTACCGATGTATTCGGCAACTGGGCCGGAGCCTATCGCCTGGCCGTATATGTTTTTGAACGTCTCAATGGACTTGTCTTGGAGCAACTGGCGTTCGATGTCGGTCATGACGCCGTAGCCTTCCAGGTCACCGATCGATGTCACCGGCACGCCGGAAACGGCCATGGCCCGGGGTAGGCCCCTGCCGATGTTAACGCCGGTCAATACGTTTTCCGAATTAGGGTCGAGTTCCCTTACGGCGAGGCCAAGCCAACCATCCAGGCCCACCAGGTCGGGCTCGCAGGTATGCCAGATGTCCATACCTCGAAAGTGGGACCGGTTTGAGTCGGGGTAGCCGATGCCCTGAATGATGGCCATCTTGCCTTCATCATAAAGCCGCTTGAAGGGCACCGCGTTGTGGTTTATGCCCAGTTGATCGTTGATGGGCAGCACCTGGTCCTGGTTTATCACGATCTTTTTGCGGGCGTCGTAGTAGTGGCCGCTGTTAAAAGGGACGATGGTGTTCATGAAGTCGTTTCCTCCGGTCATCTGAACTACCACCAATACCCGGTCTTCCTGCTTCGTGCTCATATCTTTATGACTCCAAAACCATTAGTAAGTGTGTGGTCAAAAACGTTGCGGGCCAAACCGGCCTAGGCGAACTGATAATCCACCGTGGAGACGATCATCTGGAGGAGATTCAACACATCCACCTCTTGCTGATCGCCCTCATTTTCGGAGTCCCGGCTAGAGCCAGCGCCCATGGTATTGAGTTCTTTCGCGTACTCCACCAATGAACGATGGGTTTCCACGCTGACTCTGATGCCGCCCATCAGGTCCAAGCAGCGGCTGACCAATCCCGCGGGGTCCTCATCCAAGGTGCCGGCTCTTTGAAGTATATCCTGAATGCCGGGCTTCGACGGGTCTTTGAACTGCTTGGCGGCGAAGTTGATCCGTTCGCTGAGGGTGCCGGAATCTATCCACTCATGCCCGGTGTGCCAGCCTTCGACAGTGGGCGGATTGAGCAGGCTTTGACCCATTACGGCGGCGGCCCCTGAGAAGTCGTGCATTCCCGGTTTTGGATTTCGGAATTCCCCCGTCTGTTTCAAGAGCCCCGCCACCAACTCGGCTGGGCTCTTGACCTTTTTCTTGTTCTTTGAGGCCTTGAACCAATCTGCGTTGAACATCTCCATGAGCACCGCTCTCATGTCGCCGCCGGTATCGAGGAAAACTTTGGAGAGCTGTTGGATGGCGGCTTCGTCTCGCGGCGGTTCGATTGACCATGATGGCACCTGGGGCTCATCTTCTACGAAGAAGTTATAAAGGTGCCTGGATATGAACCTTGCCGTTGCCGGCTGCTTCACGATGATATCGATGATGTCTTCGCCGTTTAGATTTCCGGTGTGCCCCAGGAACGTCTTCTCACCATCATCGTGGTCCTCGGGCAGAAATTCAAAGACGGCTTGATGATGGCCCATGGGATATAGAGACAGGGGTTGGCGGAATGTCCAACCGGTAAAGGCCCGAGACGCGCTCTTGATGTCGTCCTCGGTGTAGGCGCCGATGCCCATGGTAAAGAGTTCCAATAGCTCCCGGCCGTAGTTCTCGTTGATCTCATCCTTATGGTTCTCATTGTTGTCTAGCCAGAAGATCATCGCCGGGTCTTTGGACAGCTCTAGCAGGATGGTCTTGAAGCCGGTGAGCCCAACCTTGCGGAACATGTTTATCTGGGTGAAGATCGACGGGCCGTGCTCGCTCTTGCCCCAGGCCACCGGGTAGATGTGATGGAGGAAGATGGCCATCTTTTCTTCCAGCGGCCGCTGGGTGTTGATCATGCTATATAGCCATTTGCCAACGTAAACCGCCACCGGCTCGCCGCCGTAATACCTGTCGATGAAAAGGGGATCGACTTCAGGGAAGCGCTCCGGGTTGACCAGATCGTCCACGATCTCTTCGTAGGTTTTGTCCCAGGTGAGCGCGTCCAACTCATCCGGCGTGGCGCCGAACCCCGCCCTCCGCATGATGTGGGCAACTTCAAAGCGGTCTGATTTCATATAACGATTCCTCCTAACCGGAGTGGATGAATGTCGTTTCGAGCGATGTTTTTCAGATATCGTGGCGTTGGAGCCGCCGAATCTATTGGGTTCTGTAATCGCTTAGATTATATATCCAGTTGGTTCTGTTTGGTAGCTTCGATACCTGCGGCAGACGCGAATCATGCGGCTCTTTCCCGGCGGCGCTTCAGCAACCGGTCCGGCTCCATCTCCCACCGGTTTACCCCGTTGCCAGCACGACGGTTCCGGTGGACGAAAGCGAGCCGCCGGTGCCGTTGACGAGCGATATCTTGGGATTGCGCCCAGGATCTCCGTCCAGCTTCACCTGCCGGGCCCCGCCCTCGCCCCTAAGTTGGCGCACCGCTTCGACCAGCAGGAAGCTGCCGTACATCCCGGGATGGGTATAAGAAAGACCGCCACCGCTGGTATTGAGCGCGAAGTCACCGCCGGGAGCGGTTCGCTGGTTGGCTACGAAATCGGGCGCCTCGCCGGGCCCGCAGAAACCCAGGGATTCCAACGTCACCATCACAGTGTAGGTGAAAGAGTCGTAGGGCGGAAATGGCCAAGATCGGCCGTCCGGTGCTCATCGGCGTCCAAACCGTCGACACACTGCGCCACCGCCTGGAACTGTATAGAAACACCATGAACGACGCGGGGTTTGCCGAATCGGCAGTGGAGTCGGCTTTGGACCAGACCTGGGTGCAACGGGGGTTGGTTGTGGCCGATTCAGACCAGGAGGCCCT
>DAOUHE010000199.1:0-3340 GCA_034428715.1 Dehalococcoidia bacterium
TCGGCTTGGCTTGTGGTTCCAGCGAAAACGACGCTTGGCTTTGCCATCTTGGCGTTTGACGTTCACCCAGCGCGCACGGTCGTCACGCAGTGCAGCGTCTCGGCAGCGCTGCATCTGACACTTCAGGCGACGAACCGTCTTCCTGTGCCGGCTAGCGTCGATACCAGGGAGCTGCTGGTACTTACCTTGGTCATTGACGACTGTGAGTCTCTGCACCACACCTGGGTCAATCCCGCAGGACTGGTACGTTACCGGCGTCGGTGGGTAGTTGGGGAACTCGTACACCAGTGTGGCGGTCAGGGTTCTACCGTGTTGGGTAATCCTGATGGCCTTGGGCTGCTCCAGAACGTTGATGCGGTGGTCGGTCTTGAACCACAGGATGGGCAAACCCTTGATGTGGATCTCTGCTACTCCTGATTCCTGGAATTTCACGTGCTTGTTTGCTGGCTCGGAGATTTCCAGCGTCTTGAAACCGTAGGGGGACTTGGTTCTTGGGAAGCCGGCACCGGGTACCGTGAAGGCTCGGTGATAAGCGTGGTTGACCCGTTTCACGACTCGTTCGGGCAGTTTTCTGGCACTGTTCGCGAAGTCTAGGTCGTGCTCACGAAGGTCAGTGATGCCGGCGTTCTGTAGTCGCAGTATTTCCTTGTTGGGAACACCCGCTTTGCCCAGCAACCGGCGGTGTTGAATCGCTGCGTTCTGCAGTTCCCCCAGGAGTCGGAGTAGTCGTTCGACTTCCCGGTGTCCCTGCTTGTTGATACGCACTTGGTACTGCAGCGAGATGGGATGCAGATCTAGTTGCTGGCTCATCCTGTGACCTTATCAGCAATAGCAGGTAGTGGCACCAACAGAACTACGCTGGAACCCCACGGCACCTCTCCCTACCCCCTGGGGTCCAGGTCCAAAGGTGGCGCCTTCGGCGCATTATTGGATGCCGCTAACGCGGATTTATCCTGTTATGGTATGTCGCAGAACTTTTGTTCGTCGTTGTTCGCTTTGGTCTTGGCCAAGTCTCGTTCGATGGTGCGCACGGTCACGCCGAAGATGCTGGCGATCTCTGGCTTCGTGTAGCCTAGGTCCACCATCAGCGATGCTGTGTTGGCCCGTTCTGCATACGAGTAGCTCTTCTGGCCAGGGTGCCAGCGTCGGGTTATTCGTGCCGTCTGGATTTTGCTGAACGTGTACTCGCTGTACTGCCCCAGGGAGTACTTGGCGCACGACTTGGCGATGCTCTGGCATTCCGTGTCCGGAAGGGGGTCATCCGCGTACTCGGCGTAATTCAGGCGGCGTACGTATTCCAGCCACAGGCCGGCGTGGCCTTCTGCGTTGATTATGTTGGCCCACTTGGGTTGATGCGCTAATTTGACGCAGTGGGCGAATAGGTCGCAGTTTCGCCCGACGCCGGTGGTCAGGATCGGCTTGGGAATCTTGGCTGGCAGCCACTCCCGTAGCTCCATCAGGCTGTAGGGTGCGCGCCGGATCCATTCGGCGCTGCAGCCTGCCGGCGGGTGCAAAGGATTCTTGGCCATGACGCCGTCGAAACGGGGGTCGGCGTCGAAGAGGCAGCTCAGGCCATCGTAGATGTCTCGGTAGTAATGGACGATCCGTTCTTGGGCGGCGTTGTGCCTGGCCACGGGGATCTCGAGCGTGTAGGCGACGTGGTAGGTGGTCTGTAACCCTTCCTTCCGGATCTGCCAGTTGGGACAGGGCCCGTCGACCTCGTACTCCCAGCGGTCGGGCTTGTCGATGTCAAAGAAAAGCCCTGCATAGACATGGGGTGGGTGGCTTTCGACGTAAGGCCAGTTGTCCCAGGCTTCTGGGGCTGGGCGCCGGCCGCGGCGAATCTTTTCCTCGTCGCCGACCCACGGCCAATGATGGATCTGCTGCAGCCCATGCTTGACCAGGGGCTCAAACAACGGTAGGTACAGCTGCTGGTTCTGAACGTGAGGGGTACCCGATGATCGGTCGGTAGGCATCTACGTACTCCAGTAGGCTGATTAGACCTACGTAAGGATGATGAGCAAATGTTACCTGTAGGTTCCCCATCTTGCAAGTAATTTTTAGAAATGCCAGCAAATTGCGAGACTAAATTCGTGTTTTAGTGAACAGCAACAAAGGCCGCTGAATGGCCCCTTTGCGTTGCTTGGTTCCCTTGCGGGTACGGCGGTTGACCGGGGCCGCAATAGCAACCGCTCGGCGATAACGGAAAGCCCCGGTTATTCCGGGGCTTCGCCGTGTTCCTATAATGCGATGTGCGTCGTCCTTGGTGGCTCTATTCGGGTTCTGTGAGGCACACATAGGCAAAATCCAGTAGTTCGTCCAGAGTCTTGCCTTTTTGTCCCTGTTTCTGGGAGAGGGCGTCTAGCAATGGCTGGGCGTCTTTGCCCCGCGCGATGGTTGTCAGGACGAAGCCAGCGTTACCTGAATCTACCCTCACTACGGGTCCGTTTGTAAAGGCATCGAAGACACAGTCGCCGTGCCTCGCGTTGCTCCAGTGTGTGGGCAATCCGGCATCGTCGAAGCGATCAGGCTCCCATTCGAGTTCGCCACTCTCGGTCAGCCTGACCAGTTCCGAGACTACGTCGCTGGGTGTCGCCATTTTTGTTGTGCTCCTTTTGTTTAGTAGGATTGTTCAAGTAGGGGCATTGGGCCAGTTTAGCCCCCCCTTGGTGTTGGCCATTTCCTCGCCGCAGTTGGCGCAGAAGACCATTCCGTCAAGCGAGGGTTTGCTCTTGTTGGTGCGTTCGGTGTTTACCATAGGCTTTTATGCCTACGTTATTTCTAGTTTTCCAGAATGGTGGGTATTCGTCAAGATTAGAGAATTGCGAAACCAGGTTCGCGGTTTAGTGAACAGCAACAAGTGGCGCTGAAGGGCCCGGGCGCGTTGCTTGGTTCTCTTGCGAGTACGGCCGTTCACCGGGGCCGGCCAGCTGGTATCCCGCCTTGCTGGTACGCACTTGGTACTGCAGCGAAATGGGGTGCAGGGCTGGTGGCTGGCTCATCCTTTAATTTTAGCATCGGGTAATTTTCGTGCCTCTAGGGTGTTGCCGGGGTCTGCCAGTATCCCCTAGAATTGAGGGGCTTGGTTTCCCTTAGGCTCCTAACGGAGCCGCCAGCCCGAGAGGGTGTAGTGGTGGGGGCCATCTATGTGCGCTTGGGCCCTGCCGCGGGAGTGATTACCCGCAACAAAGGTGGGGCTCGAGTTTTGACCCAGCGGCTCCTGCTGTCGTTTCCGGGCTAAAGGTACTGAGATGCCTCTCTGGCAAGTTCAGGGGCTCTACGGGGCTCCTGGCGCACGGCGTTTACTGGGAATCGACCCGTAACGGGCGTTTTGGCCAGG
>DAOUHE010000200.1:0-18466 GCA_034428715.1 Dehalococcoidia bacterium
GAGCGAAATGCCGCCCGAGCCACCATTAACTGGCGGTTCAACACCCAGGACGCCAGGGGCAAACTTCACCGCCTCTATCCCTTCGATTCCAAACATGACTGACTACTAGTGCCTGGGTAAAGGTGTTGGAGTTGCCTGTGAAGCTCAAGGTCTTGCCGGTAGCGATATTGAAGGCGAAGTTGTTGGTGTAGGTCGTGCTGGTGCCGCTGAAGGTGGTGTCGGCATTGATGTTCACCGTGCCGTCGTTGGTCAGGCTGAAGCTGAGGATACGGTTGCCGCCGGCGCCCTGGTTGATATTGACGACCCCGCCAGCCAGGTTGGCCAGGGTCCCAGTGGTCAGGTCCGAGCTATGGGCGGCGTTGATGGAGTCCAGAGTGAGCGTGCCCGAGTTGTCAATCCCGGCGGCAGAGGACAGCGAGCCGGCGCCGCCGGCGTCGCGGCCCAGAATCAGCAGGGTCTGCACCCCAGTGGCATTGCCAAGGGTGACGCTGTTGACCGACCTGGCGCCGTTTAACGTGACTGTATAGGTTCCGGGAACGTCGATACAAACGTCATCCGTCACGATCGGCGCCGCGCCGCTAGACCATTTCGTGGCATCGGTCCATTCGCCATCGTCGTCGGTCAGCCACGAGTTGTTACAGACGAATGCTGCGGAGGCTCCGTCCCGTGGCGCCAGGAGCAGCAGCAGGCTGAGAATTAACGAGAAAAATAGCGGGAAATATGATTTATTAGTCAACTTATCTCCGATCTTTTTGGCGGTTCGGCGCTGTTGTTGTGTTACGGGTAAAACTCCCTAAACGCGGAGGGTGAATGAACCCGTTCCTTCTTCCCTAAGGCGCTAGGAAATTGACGTCATCTGGCGGCTCAACATATCTAGTTTCCCGTACATTGTCAACGGAGCGTAGCAAAGCGGGTACACTGGGACTAGGACATAAGTTTTGACTAGGACCGGTCCCAATGGCGCGGCTAAGCCGTCAATCAGATAATAGCCGCCCTCACAAATGGCAATCAACCTGTTGACCCATTGCCCAACACCGGCTTGTAGGGTCAGCCTGGGTGTCACTACGAGTCCAACGCTTACGCCCATCAGAGAGATTCGAGTCAAGTAGTTATTTTAAATCGGTCGTAAACACGTCCAATCTCTTAGCCAATGTCAAAAGGTGATCAAAGCTTTCTACTACCACGGAGACCAGGACCTAAGACCAGTACCTAGTTTCAGTACCCAGGGTCAGTACCTGCAGGCCGGCAAATCAGCGCCGGCTGAATCAGTCGATCAATCTACCCGATTAATGATCTCGTGGTGAAAAGCCATGGCTAGTCACTCCCGGGAATCAACCCACCGGACGGAATCGCTCACTTCAATAACGCATGGTTTCCCAATTTGTAGAGATTCCAGCAGCGTTTCACTTTGGATCATTTCTTGCCAAAAATCGGTGCATTTCCACTGTCCCCCCGATGGTTCTCGCGGCCGGTGTGGCGGCAAGGTTTGTTGCGGCAAATTTGTTGCGGCAATCCGCTAGATCCTGGTGTTCATTGAACAACACGAACCTGGTCCTGCGGGGAAGACTCGCAAGGAAGATTCAATGCTGTTGTGGGCATTTTCGTAGGGTAGAATTGCTGGGTGATGACCTGTCGCTGGCGGCACACTCGGTGAGAATCCCGATCCACCGCCGACTACGATGTGCCTCGTTGTTGCAGTTGCCAATTCAATCAAGATGAGCGGTTAATTGCGTTTAATTTATTCGTGCATCGCCGAGGCGGTGGGTACATTGCTGATAGTTTTGTTTGGCATCGGCTCGGTAGGGGCGGCGGTGCTGACCGGAGCCCAGGTGGGTCTTTGGCAAGTAGCGGTGGTGTGGGGTTTCGGGGTCACCTTGGCCGTCTATGCCACTCCCTCATCGACCGCCGCAGCGCCAGCCTGACCACCAGGCGGTTCGCTTCATTCTTCATCGGGTTAACCGTGGCGGTGCTAATCAGCGCATTCTCGCCTCTTACCCAGGCCGGTTGGAATCCAGCCAGGGATTTCGGGCCCAGGCTGGTGGCATATCTGGCGGGATGGGGAACCGTGGCCATCCCGGGTCCGTCGTCGGGATTTTGGGTTAATATCGCTGGGCCGTTGGTGGGCTGTCCGGTAGGGGCGGGATTTTTTGAATGCCTGTTGCGGCCGGGCTTGAACGCCGTTAAGCCCGAGGGCGAGGAAAGGTCAAGCGGCGAGACATAGGCCCGGACGGCGAAAAAGCCGATATTCTTCCTGCGGGCCGCCCCGTTCGAACCTAAGACCGGATTGGCCAGTCTTTGGATGAAAGCCCGGTTTTGCGGAGGGATTTTCTCGGCACTGTTGGGTCCCGCTTCGGGTTCTAGGGTCCAACGCTGCTCGTTGATCCGGTATCGCCACCCGCTTCGCCAAGCCTTTGTTCAAAAAAGCGCACGGCGTCTAAACCGGGTTCTGCCGAATCACCCTGCTGGTCAAGACCGTGCCATTCGGCGAATATGAGGCACCGGGGCGCGTTTCCGGTTTCCGCCGAAAATCTTTAGTTCCAGCAACCGGATTGCCTTGCGGTTTGACGCACGGCGTTGCTTGGCCACCGCTCTTCTCCGTTTTTGGTCCCGGCGTTCGCCTTTTTCCATGGCCCTTGGGCCCCTTTCCGTAAACTAAACCGGGAATCACCGCTTTATTCCGATGGGGAAACGCCCCTGATTCCCATACTTCTGTCGGGGTATAAATGGCCGGATCAGGAGGGTCTGTCTTGTTTTTTCTCGTAGCCCCTGGGCGTGATTACCCGGCCTTGATGCAGATAGGTGGTGCTGTTCCCAATCACCACGGTGGTCACCATGTCTATCTGCGGGCTGACCTCTTCCAAGTGGTCCAGATCGGTGATGGTTACGCGCTGGTTGGGCCGGAAGGCGTCGCCGACTATCCCGACGGGAGTATCCCCAGACCGGTGCTCCATGAGAATTCGCCGAGCTTCCAGCAGTTGCCACTGGCGTCTCTGGCTGCGGGGATTGTAGAGCGCCACCACGAAGTCGCCTTTGGCGGCCGATTCCAGCCTTAACTTTATCGTTTCCCAGGGAGTCATCAGATCGCTGAGGCTAATGGCGCAAAAGTCCTGCATCAACGGGGCTCCCAACAATGCGGCCGCCGCCTGCATAGCCGTGATTCCCGGCACCGATTCCAACTGGGGGGTTTGGCCATCCCAGTCCCGGTCCGTCAGAACTTGGAACACCGGGCCTGACATACCGTAGATTCCTGGATCACCCGAGGATACCACCGCCACGGATCTACCGGCAGACGCCAGATCTACCGCCCTGGCGGCCCGCTCCAACTCCTGCCCCAATTCCATGGAAATGACTTCTTTCCCTTGGAGCAGGTCACCAACCATCTCAATGTATCCGCGAAAACCTACCACCACATCGCATTCCCGCAGAGCAGCCGCCGCATTGGGATTTAAATATCCCGCGTCTCCGGGACCCAAGCCCACCAGATAGATAATGCCTATAGAATCGTGTTGCGCCATATATTTCCTGTGTGGCTACCGAGCCATCAAGCTCCGGAGGCCTGCCAAATGATCTGAATCTAATGCCGTGCTTAATTAACTCGGCGGTTAACCTGGACTGCTTTCACCCAAAAACCATCCGGGCCACGGCAACGGTCGCCCGAGCCGATCTTTCCTTCGCCACCAGTAACTCCGTCGCGCCAGAAGCCAAAAGCGCCGCCGGCTCGGAAACGCCCCAGACACCCAACAGGCGATAAGGCGCAGATGACGGATCTGGCACCAACCGAACAGCGTCCTCGCCCCCCTTTCGCAAAGGGGGGTTGGGGGGATTGCCCTCCTCCCCTTGAAACATACCGTTCAGCTCGTCAACCCCGAAACACCGAAGCGCCACGACATATTTATCCGCCAACTCCAAAATCCCCGGCTCGTGCTGTTTGATTTCGGCGGTGGCGATGCAGCCTATGCTTTCCAACGCCAGGCCGTGGCGCTGGAAAGTGCTGACCAAAAGCTGCTCCAACTCTTCGGCAGGCACCCCTTTCCGGCATCCCATTCCCACTACCAGGCTCCGGGGCCGGTAGACAACCACCTTTTTGCCGCCGGTCTCCAGAGCCGCGATGCTGTCTGGGATCGTTTCATCGGTGATCAACAAAGCCGCGGCGGAGGATGATGACGCCAGGGCTTCCAGTGATTGAAACGCCTGGATGTTCTGGGGCAAGGGCTGGCCGTGGGGCCACCAAGTCGTCTCTCCGGCCGATTGAAAGATGCCGGTGGGCTCTCCGTTGATCACGGCCGCGCTAACCCTAGTGACCACCGTGGGTGAAGCGGCCAGCCGCCAGCCAAACTCTTTGCCCAACAAGTCCACCGCCAGCGTGCCGATGACGTGGGATGCGGAGGTGATGACCGCCGTACTGCCCAGGATGGAAGCAACCTCCCGGGCCAACTGGTCCGCGCCGCCGGAGTGTCCTGAAAGCAGGCTGACAGCGAACCGGCCGGCGTCGTCCACACAGACCACCGCTGGGTCGCTGTGTTTGTGAGATAGGCGGGAAGCCAGCAGACGCACCGCGGCGCCCACGGGCATGAAGAGGACCAGCCGCCGGTATTCGTCGAACACCTTTTCAACGACGGGGCGAACCGGCAGATCGAAAGCCACCGCATCATCGCCGGTGCCTACGAATCTGTGGTCCAAAAACAGGGTGGAATCGTCTCCTAGGGAGCCCGACAGTCTGCGTGCCAGATCCGACCCATGACGGGATATTGCGATTACCGCGGTTGTTGATGTCATTGGCCGGGGCCCATCGCGGTCCGTTAATCCTTAGGGGCGGCCGCCGCCACATCCTGTTCGGGGGGCTTGGCCGGGCGGGCGCTTCTGGGTCTGGGTACCCGGCCCTTGCGGTAAAGGTGGGTGTAGTCTTGGGAGTATAGGTGTGAGGTGGCCACCTGGCCGTCGTCGCCTTCACCGGGGCGGTTGATGTCCGGATCCACCACATTGCCCACCATGATCAGCGCCTGAAGGGTGATCTTGGCCTCCCTCACCTTTTTCGCTATGTTGGCCAGCGTTCCCCGTATCACTTGCTCGTCTGGCCAGCCCACCCGGTAGACCACCGCCACCGGCGTGGTCTTGGCGTAACCCGCTTGGGTCAACTCTCGTACGACCCTGGTCATCCTGGTCACGCTCAGGAAGATTATCAGGGTGCAGCCGTGGGCCGCCAGATCGGCCAGTTTTTCCCCGTCCGGCATGGCGACGCGGCCTTCGGCCCTGGTCATGATGATGGTTTGAGATACCTCCGGAACCGTTAGCTCCACTTTGAGCAAGGCGGCGGCAGCGAAGGCGGAACTGACCCCTGGGATGACCTCGTACTCCACGCCTTCCTTTTCTAGGAGGCGCATCTGTTCGAAGGTCGCGCCGTATATCGCCGGATCGCCGCTTTGAATCCTGGCCACCGTCTTACCCTGGCGGACCGCGTCCATGGTCAGGGCCATGATCTCCTCTAGGTTCAGAACGCGGCTCCCGTGGACATCCGCCCCGGGCTTGGCGAATTCGACGATGGATGGATGCACCAGAGAGTCGGCATAGATGATTACGTCGGCCGACTCGATGATCCGCTTGGCCTTAATGGTCAGCAACTCCGGGTCCCCGGGACCTCCGCCAATGATGTAAACCTTTCCTGTGGCCTTGCCAGTGGTTTTTATCGTCTCTACCATATCCCTACTTGCGAATTATCAACAGTGAAAAATAGTCCAGGTCTTCTTCCGTGAGCTGTCTCAGGTCGGTGACCACCCGCTCCCTGGTGGTGGATGCCCGCCGGACGTAGATGCCCTTTCCGGCCAGTCCCAGGGTTTCCAAGTTGGCCAAGGCTTGCAACAGGGTCCGGTTGACCTTCATCAACACGATGGTGTCGTAGTTCGCGATGGCTTCCCGCAGGTCGTCGATGCCGTAGACGGCGGGAAGGATGGCCAATCTTTGGCCATGGGTCACCAGGGGAATGGCCGCGCTGGCTGCTGCCGCCATCACCGAAGATACGCCGGGCACTATCTCCACGGGAATCGACGGGTGCGCCGATTGGATCCCTTCCAGAACGTAGGCGAAGGTGCTGTACAGCATGGGGTCGCCTTCGGTGATGAACGCAACGTCCTGTCCGGCCAGCAGCCTCTGGGCGATGGTCTCCGCTCCCCTTCGCCACACCCCGGCCGCCCCCTCGGCGTCGTCGGTAGGAAAGGTGAGCCGTAATATCTCCTGTTTTGACCGGTCCAAGAATTCGCTGACTATTTCCAGGGCATAGCTATCGGTACTGGTTTCCGACTGTGGCGTGCAGATCACTGACACCTGCTGAAGTATGCGAAGAGCCTTGCGGGTCAGCAGTTCCGGGTCGCCGGGGCCTACGCCCACGCCGAAAAGGCAACCGGCATTGCCCGGGTTAGTTTGGGTTTGGGATTCTGTTGTTGCCATAAGATCAGTCTTTCCGCTTGCCCGTCAAGACAAACACCGGATTCAGCGATTCCAGCCTGACGGTGTCGTCGGGCATTTCTTTTCCTCGCGCGGCGTGGACCATCACCATCTCGGCGGACAGGCCCAGCGATTTAAGGCGATGGAACGCCGATTGGGTACGTTCCAGCACCGCCAGGTTGATGACCAGGTGTCCGCCGGGTTTTAATCTTCCGGCGGCCTCATCGATTATAAGGTCCAGATTACCGCCGCTGCCCCCGATGAAAACCGAGTCGGGGTCGGGCAACTCCGCCAGGACCTGGGGGGCTTCGCCGGCAACGATCTGAACGTTGGAACCGCCCCACCTCGCAATGTTTTGCTCCAAAAGGGGCAGGCTCCCCAGGTCTCGCTCAATGGCGTATACGCTTCCCTGCCCGGCGATGAGGCCGGCCTCCACCGAGATCGACCCGGTGCCCGCGCCGATGTCCCAAACCAGGCTGTCGACGCGCAGGCCCAAGGAGTATATGGCCACGGCCCGGACCTCGCGTTTGGTGATTTGGCCTTTGTGCGGGGTGCGCTGCTCAAAGGCGTCGTCGGGCAGCCCCAGGGACCGTTTTGATGGTTCTGAAGTCAAAGGTAAGGATCCGATCCGGGCTTGCCTAACCACGTGTTTGCCTAACCACCGGAGGCGGCGCCGAGCCCCGCCACCAGGGGTACGCCCTCGGGCGACGTGGATGCATGGCCCAGCAGGTTGCCTTCAAAGTCGAAACAAAGGGCATCGACGATCAGCGACCCGGCGTCATTACCCAAAAGCTTATGGCTTTCTTCACATACCATGCGGCACATGAGAGGGAACACCGACAGCAGGCCGTTCTCCTGGGCGATCTCCTGGAAGTGCCTGGCGCTGCTGGCCTGGCGCACCTCTGCTTGAATTTCGGGAGAGGCGCCGCACTGGGCCGCCAGCGATGCTAGAAATTCAGTGTCCACCCGGTTTCCGGCGACGTGGGTGACAAAGTAACCCATGGCCATCTTGGAGAATTTCCCAACCATTCCCACGTGGGTGGCACGGTTTCGACCCTTCATCACGCAGCGTTTTAGCGACGGGCCGCTGAAGATGCCCGCTTCGATGTATGCCATGTCGGGCAGGTCCAGGTGGCGTTTGGCGAATATTTCGCTATTGGTGCCGGTGGACAGGACTAGGTGGTGCAGGTCATTGGCCGCGGCCACGTCGATGGCCACGTGCACGCTGGCCCGCCAGGCGGCGGTGGAAAAGGGCTGAACCACGCCGGTGCTTCCCAAGATGGATATGCCACCGAGGACTCCCAGGCGTGAGTTGGTGGTTTTTTTGGCGATCTCTTCGCCTTCGGGGACCGATATCTCTACGGTAAAACGGGCCTCTTCGCCTAAACCGTGGCTCTGGGCGGCTTCAAGGACCGACTGGATGATCATACGGCGGGGCACCCTGGTCACCGCTGGTTGGCCCACATCTATGCCGGTTCCGGGCCGCGTGACCGTGCCGACGCCGTGGCCGCCGGTGATCCGGACTTGCTCTGCCTCGGCAATCGCTCCGTCAATCTCACGGGAAGCGGTCACGCAGATCTCAGCGCCGTGGGTCACGTCGGGATCGTCACCGCCGTCTTTGGTCACCGAGCAGATGACACTGCCCCCGCCGTCCAACCACTGGCAGCGGTTGATGGTAAATGCCACGTCCTTGCCCACGGGCAGGTGAATGGTTATCTCCGAAACAGGCTCCCCGTTAAGCAGAGCCTGAACCGCCGCTTTGGCCGCGGCCGCGGCGCAAGAACCCGTGGTGTAACCGGTTCGCAATGCCCCGCGTTTCACCGTCTTTCGGCTGTAATCGCTTTCTTTATTAGCCAAGGAGTCGTGCCTATTGTTACAAATATTTCGCCACTGTCCAAAGAGACAGTGTAACACGGATTATTCAACATCCGGACCAGCCCAGACCAACCATTGCGAGTTGAATGGCCTATGCCTACGGCGATGATAATGTCATGCCCCCAGGCCAGGCAAATTCAGCAAGGCGTCTGGATATTTGAAAGAGGAAGGCCCCTGCTGGGAACGGTCAAGAAGCCAATCAATCAGCGTCGGCTGTAATATTTGGTCCGCGCTTATCTGAAGGTCAGTCCGCGACAAGATCCGTGGGTCAAATATGGGGCCGACAAGCATAGGTTCATATTCACCAAACGAGAAGTGACCATGATGGAAGTGAGCAGATCTGATGCTTCCATAGATGCCTTTGGTGAATTCGATAGGTATCTTTGGATTGTATTTGCTGACCATCTCGACAAACCCCTGGAGAGGCTGTTTATCGGGTTCCGCCAGTGCTTCTACAGCCGCTATTTGATATGACAGGCGAACGCTTCGTAGGTTCCCGCCTGTGGTAAGACCAATATGATAGAGTGCGGCCGCGCCGAAATACACTTCTTGGTCGGCTGGAGACAACTTCCGGTACGCCCGAAATAGCGCACGCACGTCACTCGGGAGGCGCAGGTTACGACCAGGTGGAAGAGTCGCCCGAAAGTCCCTGCGGTCTACTTGAACCGATTTCCCCAACCGACACTCTCCTCCTTTCTTAGGCATGGTTTTCGGGTATGGGGTGTCGCTGTGGTAGCCGAGCTGATACCTTTTTGATTCCGCAGGCCCCGTATAAACCCACTTGTTTTCCACGGGGATACGGTAGAGTCCGATGTTGATAAAAAGGGATAGCAAAACCATCATCCTGTCGGCTTCAACTTGCCCCATGGCGATAGATTGGTTTCGGTCCACCGCTTCCACCCAATGGTCAAAGAAAACAATCCGCTCTGTAAACCACTCGCCTTCGTCGTCGGGAATGGCTGGTGCGATCCTCCACCTGGCAATCCAATACTCACCATCTAGGTTGGGACCCATGTAGGCAAATTGGTCGCGACGGAAGAATTCTTCCTTGTCTGCGCTCACCGCCGCCGCTAGCGCATTTTGGTACACGGAATTGACCACATCCTTCCACCATGTGAGACTTTCGGGAGGCGCCTCCACGGTGATTGAAGACAGGTACCCTTTCGCGTCCCACTCAAATTCCCAATAAGTTAAAACACGCTCCGCTGAATCTCGATTGAATGTGATTTGACCCCTTTCTATAAACGTTCCGTCTTGATTGCGCTGCCCCTCCGAACTCCATCCTTTGGATTTGTTGAATTCCGCCCGTAAGTATTGGAGAAACTCGACGGCTTTATTTCGATTCTTGGGAATTTGTAATTTTATGCGGTCATCAGGCATACAACATCCTCCAATATGGGTGAATTAAACCAGGGAGGGATAGGTGTTGGGTGGGCTTACTAGCGAGTGGAATCGAAAAGGGTTATGTGAGTTGTGGGTGGATTGAAGCTAACCGAAATGTTGTAACCGGCCCCTATCTCTCAGAGATCGCTACCTGTTTCCACACGTCCCGGACCCGTTGCGCGGTCACCTTGATTATGCGGTCATCCATTCCCAGCGGCGGGGTCACCCCCATGGGCAGCTCGGGGTAGGTCTTTTGCAACCGTTCCATTTCGCCCAGCACGTTTCTCTTCAGGATCATACCGGGGAAAAATATGTATGGCATAGTGATGATCCGTGACACCAGGCGCTGTTCGACCAACAGTTTGGCGGCGCTTTCCATGGTTGGGTCGCCGTAGTGGGACTGGGCTACCGCCACGGCAAAGTCTGGGCCCAGGTTTCCTTCTACTATCTGACCCAATTCCTCAAGCCAAAGGCAGTCGTCGTACTCGGTCTTGGTGCCCGCTTTTACGATCATGACGCCCGTTTTGGCGGCTTCCCGGGAACGTATCGGGTTGGTTGCCGGCAGCGACCTGACCTTTTCGGCCACCAAATCAGCCATTTCGAACGCGGCGCCAAAACCGTCGGCGAGGTGTAGCCGCAGGCCGGGCTCTTGGGCCCGCAGGTCGTCTAGTATCTCGTGTAATTCCTCGGTGGCGTGTTTTCCATTGCCCAGAAGAAATGGCGCCAACACAACGCGCCGCAATCCCTGCTCTCGTAGCATTTGCACCGCCCGGTCGGGGTGAGGCTCGATGAATTCCAAACAAGACAGGATCACCTGGGCCTGGCTATCGCCCAGCGTCTCCTGGAGCCGTTGAGCGGCATCTTGTAACCCTTCAGGCGTGCTGGGGCAATTTGGGCACCAACTGGGGGGACGCGGATCTACCGATTGCCAGAAGCAGGAACATTCCGCCCGGGTGGTGCCCCTCTGGCTTCCGTGGGCCAGTAAGACAACGCCCCACCGGGTGTCCTGGTTTGGGTCCGCGTCCGGATCTGATGGCGGCACGAATCCGGTTGTACTCATTGCCCCGCCTGTTTACCCGCTAGAATCAGCATGGCGTTGACCGCCGCTGCTGCTGCCGAACTTCCGCCCCGGCGTCCGCGGATGGTTATGAACGGGACGCCGCTTCGTTCCAGTTCCTCTTTGGACTCGGCGCAGGCCACAAAACCAACGGGCATTCCCAACACCACCGCCGGCTTGGAGGCACCTTCGTCCAGTAGATCCAACAGAGCCAGCAGAGCCGTGGGGGCGTTACCGATGGCCAATACCGCGCCATCCAGCAGAGGGGCCAGTTCGCGGATCGCCGCCACCGACCTGGTCGTGCTTTCCCGCTGGGCCCTTATGGCCACTTCAGGTGTGTCGATGCGGCAATGGGTGACTACTCCCCGGCCGGCTAGCAGGGCCTTGGAGATTCCCACTTCCACCATCCGCACGTCGGTCAATACCGGTGCGCCGTTTCGGAGGGCGGCAATGCCCAGGCCGACGGCTCCCGGGCTAAATCTAATGGATTCGGCGATTTCGGGGTCGCCCTCGGCCCGGACGATGCGGCAAACCACGAATCTCTCATCGGCGGTCAGGTCCAGAGAATCCGGCAGACTGGCCTCCACCATCTTGAGGCTTTTCTCGTCGATCTCATCGGGCAACAGGGCGTATTTTTGCACCAAAGTCAAAGCTTAGTCCGCCTGCGGGCCGCTCGCTTGGGAAAGTCGAAATATCTGCCGGACCGAGTCAAGGTGGCCGCCGGTTCGCTGTTCTTTTAAGAAAACAGTGGGGTCATGAAGGAATTTTTTCATCATAGCCTTGGTCATAGCTTCCAGCGAGGCCAATTCCTCGGCCGACAGCTTTCCCTCCAGCTTTTTAACCGTCTTTTGGAACTCGGATTCCCGGATCATTTCCGCCTTGTCCCGAAGGGCGACCACCGTGGGCAGGACCTCTAGGCTTCGTCGCCATTCCAGGAATCCATTTGCCGCCAAGTCCACCGCCTCTTCCGCTTGCCGTGCCTGTTGGCGCTTGTCTTCCCGGTTGGCCAGGGAAAACGAATCCATGTCGTCGATGTCATGTAGGACCACGTTTGGGATATCTCCAACCGCCGGCTCGATGTCCCTGGGTACGGCGATATCTATCAAGAACAGGCTCCGGTTAGGGCGATGGGCCATTGCTTCCGCCACCATCCCGGCGTGTACCACGTACTCTGGGGAGCCGGTGCAGGTCACCACGATGTCCGCGTCTTTCATGGCCAGGCCGAGTCCGCTGAATGGCACCGCGCGTCCTGAAAGTTTCTCCGCCAGGTCTTCGGCGTGTTGTTGCGTGCGGTTGGCCACCACGATCTCTTTGGCTCCGCTGTGGCTCAGGCCGTGAGCCGCCAGTTCGCCTGCCTCACCGGCGCCCACCACCAGGACCTGAAGTCCATCCAGGCCGCCCAACTCCGATTTAACCATCTGGGCGCAGGCGCGGCTTACCGACAAGGGATTGGTTCCGATGCCGGTATCGCGTCTTACCTGCCGCCCAACCCTAAGCGCTCGCTGGAACAAAAACGACAGAGGCTGCCTGGCGGTTTCGGCTTCGACGGCGGCATGATAAGCCTCCCGCACCTGGCCGATTATCTGTTCCTCTCCCAGGATCATGGAATCCAGGCTAGTGGCTACCCGGAAGAGATGCCGGACGCAATCCGAGCCCTGGTGCAGATACAGGTGACGCTCCACGTCGACCAGTGGTATTCCGAAATAATCCACCAGGAATTGCTTGATGCGCTGGTCGCCCACCCCCACAGGGTCCGCTGCTGCGCCGGGGCCGTTGGAGTCTCCAACTGGTTCAATAGCGTAAAACTCTGACCGGTTGCACGTGCAGAGGATCACGCCTGGAACACCGTAACCTTCCATGGCTTTCAAAGCCTGGGGCAGGCGGTCCCGGGTTATCGATAACCTCTCGCGTATCGCCAGGGGTGCGGTACGGTGGTTAAGGCCTAGGACTATGAATTCCAATGGTGCCTCTTAGACTCCGGTTTCCACTCCGGCGCCCTTGTGCTGATGCCAGGCCGGTGGATGCTTGCCACCGGTATGTTCTCACAAAACTCCAACACATGACTTATCGGGGCATATAGATGCGAGTGTAATCACGGCCACAAATACTGTCAATGAGCGACTATTACGGCTAGTCGGTAAACCCTATTCCCACTCGGCTAATCGTCGGCATGGGCCGGCGTCTTTTCTTGAGAGGGGTCAGCGGCTTCGGTTTGCGGCGAATCCTGTTCCAGCGCCGCGTCCAGGTTCCGAATCTTGCGGTTGAACAAAGCCGGTCCAAGAGCAAAGGCCGCCACCGCCAACCCGCCGATGATCACGGCCCCGGGAGCGCCGATGACGCCTATACTCGCCAGAGCCCCCGCCTGCATTCCGCCCATGGGCATGATGCTCCAGGTCATGCCGTAGAACCCCATCACCCGTCCCCTTACCCGGTCGGGCACCATCATCTGCAGGGTGCTCTGGATCGAGATCATGTAAAGGGAGGTGAACATCCCCATGACGCAAAGGATCGCCAGCGCCAGACTATAAGACCCAAATAAAGCCGAGGTCAGTCCAAATGCGATGAGTGACACACCAAACATCACCGCCCCGCCGATGATGAACCTGGCTTTGGTGTTGATAGTGCTGCGGGAGCCCAGCCAGAAGTTAACTGCTAAAGACCCGATGCCGCCTATCCCCAGTAGCATCCCATATTCACCGGCGCCCAATCCCAAATGGTCTTGAGCAAACACGGGAATCATAAAGATGTAGGCCATGCCGAAGAAGCTGTTGAAAAAAGTCATGCCGATGAGGAAGGAGATTATCGTGTTAGCCCGGATGAACTTCAGACCCTCCAACATGTCCTGCAGCGGGTTGCCCCGGCCGCCCCTGGGTATGGAAGGTACTTTAAGGACCAGCATCACCACGGCCATGACGGCGAACCCGATCCCGGCCACGAAGAATGCGGTTTGCATGTTGGTCGCGGCGATGAGGAAACCGGCGAAGGCCGGGGCCACGATGCGGTTGCCCGACCAGACCACCGAGTTCAATGCCACGGCGCTCATCATTACCTTGCGGTCGATCAGGTGGGGGTAGATTGCCTGGCGGGCCGGGGTGTCGAATGCTTCCACCGCCCCGGACAAAAACACGATGACCAGGATGTGCCAAACCTGCACAAGGTCCAAAACGGTTAGGACGGCCAAAAGGAAGATCAGGCACGCATTGGCGGCCTGGGTGGTCATCACCAACAGGCGCTTGTTCAGCCTGTCGGCGAATACCCCGCCGAGAAGGTTGAAGACGATGCCGGGGGCGGCGTTGGCGGCCGCCGCGTAACCCAGGAAAAGGGGAGAGCCGGTTAATTCATAGACGAACCAGGCTTGGGCGGTCCGGAACATCTGGTAGCCGCTGACCGATGCCAGCAGCCCGAACCAATAGTTCCGGTAAGCGGGATAGCGCAGGGCAGGGGGAAGGCTGGGCCAACGGCGACCTTCGGATTCGCCAACGGGGGTGTCAATTGGTGGCGTTTGCTGCAAATTTGATGAAGCTACCTTTATAGCGCCGGTTGGACCGGTCAAGTTTGTGACCATGGCCGCTGAGGGCCACCGCATAATGGGAACCCGGCCCATCGGGAACCCGGCCGATCAGACCGCCGGCCGGGCTAAACGGATTAGACCGCTTGGACAGGATTCGCTTCCCGGTCCAGCAGTTGGTCAAAGATTCGTTGAATGGCCATGGTGTGGCTACAGACTCCGCGGCTAGAAAAGAAATGACACTGACAATTCCAGGAACCGAAACTAAGGCCCACTTGATAGGTGTCGTGGTCGCCCTTGAAGGTCGCCGTTAGTCCTGTGATATCCACCCGGTCTTTTTCCTGGGCGTAGCGCTTTGCCTTTTCAATCTTGCCAATCATACTGGAGTCCATTTACACCTCCCGAGCCCTCATCGAATCATTATTTTCGACCCCTTCATTTTAGGCTGGCGCCCATGCAGGGTCAAGCTCCCGTTGGTGTGGGATAGGCTCGCGGGAGAAACGGATTTCCGGCGTTTTTGAAACGAAGAGAACGGCTCCACCACACTTTCTCCCGCAACTCATCAGGCTCGTGTGATACTGGTTGCACATCGGCAAAAGCCGGTACAGACTGGGCCAGTTTCAATTGACGCTCCTGGGGCCGTGGCATACAATCCCAATCAAATAGCCGAAATCCGTAATTTTGGGCGTAATTTTGGGATAGCGAGCCGAAGATAATGAACGGCGACGAGATACGGGACTCCTTTATAAAGTTTTTCGAGGGCAAGGGTCACCTCCACATGCCCAGCGCATCGTTGATACCGGCGGGGGACCCCACCTTGCTGTTTACCAGCGCTGGCATGGTGCCCTTCAAACCCTTTTTCACCGGCGAGCAAAACCCGCCGGCCAAGCGTCTGACCAGCAGCCAGAAAAGCTTCCGCACCGCCGACATCGACGAGGTGGGCGACCACAAGCACCTGACTTTCTTCGAGATGCTGGGCAATTTCAGCATCGGCGATTATTTCAAGAAAGACGCCGTGCCCTTTGCCTGGGAGTTGGTCACCCAGCTGTTCAAGCTGGACCCTGAGCGTCTCTACGTCACTGTCCACCTGGGTGACGACGAGGCCTATGATATCTGGCACAACGACATCGGCGTGCCTCCGGAGCGTATCTACCGCTACGGAGACAAGGACAACTGGTGGGGACCGGCCGGCAATGAAGGGGCCACCGGACCCTGCTCGGAGATCCACTACGACGGCGGGGCGGACCGGGGCTGCGGTCCCATGGTCGACCCGGACGTGCTTTCGGAATTGCAGAGGAAGGAGCAGGACGGCGCCGGACCCCAAACGGTCCCCGGATGCCATCCCAACTGCGACTGCGAGCGTTTCGTGGAGCTGTGGAACCTGGTGTTCATGCAGTTCTACCAGGACACCCAGGGCGAGCGGACCCCTTTGCCCGCTCCCAGCGTGGACACCGGCATGGGCTTGGAGCGGGCGGCCGTCATTCTCCAGGACAAGACCAACATCTACGAGACGGACCTCTTCCTGCCGATCATCGAAAAAGTCTCCGTCCTGGCAGGCAAGCGCTACGGGGAGGACTCGACTGACGATTTTGCCCTGCGTGTGGTGGCCGAGCACACCCGGGCAGCATGCTTCCTCATCGGCGACGGCGTGGTGCCCGCCAACGAGGGGCGGGGCTACGTTTTGCGCCGCATCATCCGCCGGGGCATCCGTTATGGCCGCCGCCTGGGTTTGACCGAGGCATTCCTCACCCCGGTAGCCGAGCAGGTCTTGGCTTGCTTCAGGCACGTCTACAAAGAGTTGGTTGAGAGTGGCGACTTCATCCTTCGGGTGCTGCGGCTGGAGGAAGAGCGGTTTGGGGAGACTTACGAGCGGGGCATCGGTATTTTTAGCGGATTGGTAAAAGTCAGAGAATATGCCACTCCTCTTTTGGAACAGTTCCAAGACCAGCCCGATGCGGCTGCGAATTTGAGTGCTGGACTATCCAATGTGGCGATTTTTGCTGAAGAAGGTGCTGGAGTAGATTTGGCCGTAAGCGCCTTCGGACATGCCATTGCCGATTTCGGTGGGAAGGAAAGAGAGACTTCGCTGAATGCTTGGGCCACAAACATTACGGGCTTGGAGACCTTTGTCCTCTACGCCACGTACGGCTTCCCCCCGGAGCTTACCGGCGAGATGGCCCGCGAGCATGATTTGGAAGTGGATATAGAGTCCTTCCAACGGGAGATGCAGGCCCATGAGGAGCGGTCGCGAGCCGATCACGCCTTCAGCGGCAGCATGGAAGTTCAATCGGCCTACGAAAGCTTGGGGGCTGAAGGGACTAGTTTCGTCGGGTATCAAGGCTTGTACCAAGAAACGGTGGTGGCGGCCATTCTGGCCGGTTCTTCGACAGGCTCAGGACGAACGGGGGATGATGAGCCAGAGTCTGTAGCTTTGACGCCATCGGACCATGCCACTCAAGGGCAGCGGGTGGAGTTGGTTTTGCAGGAAACGCCGTTTTATGCCGAGGGCGGCGGTCAGCAAGGTGACCAGGGGGTGATCGCCGGCCCCAACGGGACCGTCAACATCACCGACACCCAGAGCCCGATCGCGGGGTTGATAATTCACCGGGGCACGGTGACCCAAGGGGAGATCTCTTTGGGTGAGGCGGCAACCGCCCAGGTGGACGTGGCCAACCGTTCGGACGCCTCCCGAAATCACAGCGGAACCCACCTGCTTCACGCGGCATTGCGGTCGGTGTTGGGTCTGCACGTGCGCCAAGCCGGCTCTCTGGTTACGCCCGAACGGCTGCGGTTCGACTTTAGCCACGTCAGCGCCCTGTCGTTTCAAGAGCTACGGTCGGTGCAGAGCATGGCCAACGAAAAGATACGCGGCAACCTGCGGGTGTCTTCCCAAGAAACCAGCTACGCGGAAGCAGTTCGGCAGGGGGCCCTGGCTTTCTTCGGCGACCGGTACGGCGACGTGGTCCGGGTAGTTTCGATGGCGGACCCTGACGCGGGAGAAACGCCCTTTAGCATGGAGGTCTGCGGCGGCACTCACGTGGCCGCCACCGGACAGGTGGGCACTTTGTTGGTCCTGGGCGAGTCCAGCATCGGCGGCGGCATGAGAAGGATCGAGGCCATCAGCGGCCGGGCGGCCGAGGAGTTGTTCCTGGAGCAGTCGGACCGGTTGGCGGCGCTGTCCCAAAAGCTGCAAACCCCGGTGGCCGACTTGGAATCTCGCCTGGACAGCTACATGCAAGACACGGAAGATCTAAAGAATCGATTGGAAACCCTGGAGCGGGCCACCCTGCGTTCCGAAGCGGAGCGGTTGTTGGAACGGGTGGACGACGTTGACGGCGTAAAGCTGGTGGCCGCCCGCACCTCGGCCACCAGCCCCGAGGGAATGCGCGAGATGGGCGATTTCTTGAAAGCAAAACTGCCCAGCGTGGCGGTGGTGCTGGCGGCGGTGGTGGACGGAAATCCCCTTCTGGTGGCCATGGTATCGGCGGACTTGGTGGAAAAGGGTTTGCACGCCGGCAACTTGGCCAGGGACACGGCCAAGGTCATGGGCGGCGGCGGCGGCGGTAGTCCCGGCATGGCCCAAGCGGGAGGGCGTCAACCCGAGAAGCTAGACGAAGCCCTGCGCGGCGTCGCAGACCTGGTGCGAAAGGGGTTGGCGAGCTGAAACTGCTGGCTCTGGACCTGGGAGAGCGCCGCATCGGCCTGGCGGTTTGTGACCCGGCCGGGAGGTTGGTCTTGCCTTCCGGGCATCTGATTCGATCAAAACTGGCCCAGGACGTTAAGCGGGTGCTTTCCCTGGCTGCCGAGCGCGATGTGGAAGCGATCATTGTAGGGGTTCCCTACACGGTGGCTGGGAAGAGTGGCCTCCAGGCCCAACAAGCCCAGGGGTTCATCCGCGCATTGCAGAAAGAGACCTCCCTTCCGGTGCACGGGGTCGACGAAAGCTATACCTCGGTAGAGGCGGAGGGTTTGCTCCGGGAGGCGGGACGACAGCCCTCGCGCTGGAAAGAAAAGGTGGACGAAACCGCGGCGATGCTGATCCTGCAGCGGTATTTGAACCGGGGTTCTTGAGCTCTCAGGCTGCCCAAGACATCTCTCCCGTAATATTTGGCCCACAGGATGGGCGCCAAGGTGTTGGATCCGCCCGAAGCGACCCCGTGGAGCGCCCCGAATAGATACGCCTGGGCTGGAGCCGCCGTCGTAAC
>DAOUHE010000201.1:0-11203 GCA_034428715.1 Dehalococcoidia bacterium
TCCAACGCCGCAAAGTATTCGACTATGGGTGCACCTGTTGCCTCAACCATCACTACCACTCCCACATCCCAACAAGATAGCAACCATTTTAAACAATTTTGAGACCTTTATTAAGACGCGATTGCCCTATAAGAAGGCTGTCCTCCAGGTATCCCCAGAAACCAAACCCATCGCTTTCTGCCCTCGGTATGAACTGAACCTGTAACAATCTATCGGATATGGATTCCAGTCAAAACGGAGACGGCCGTCTTTCGGTAGAACATACGAGAATTCATGATCCGGTTGCTCTGCCATGAACGTCCTGGATCCTCACCACGGCGTAAAGTACTGGGTGGTAGCTAATGGGACCACTACATTTCCCCAGAAATGAGCCATTAAGTTGGTCGTGCTTTCAATTTCCTTTACTTGTTAGGTTGGTTACATTGAGTACCAAAACCGGTCACCGCGATTCGTGGCTTATCCCTGTCGCATCAAAGGCAAAGACCCACATGGTCAGGTTGGGGAATTTCGGCGAATGGTGGTTGGACTCAGGCTCAATGCGTCTATATATCGCTCGAGGAAGGCCTCGGCCTGTTCCAGGTCGCCGTTGCCTTCAGTGTGAGTATAGATGGACTCCACCAGCCCTGGCGGAGGCTCCATACCAGAGGCAGCCTGAATCAAGTACTGCGAGTCCTCCCGGCTCAAACGCCGCAACAACTGCCGCTGGAATGCCGGCTCACGGGTTAGCTGGGCCAGGGTCTCTGACAAGGGGTGTTGGCGGGACAGATCCACGTCCCGATAGCATCCCAGCACCAGGAGGCGGTCGCCTGCTACCTGCCGTGCCAGGAACTGCAGCAACAGCAGGGATGGTTTGTCAGCCCAATGGAGGTCGTCCAACACTATCACGAGCGGCTGGTTTTTGGCGGCGTTCTTCAGAAATGTGGTTATGGAGTCGAACAGCCTGAATCTGGCCTGCTCGGGCTCAAGGTTTGGCGGAACCTCCAAACCGGGGAGCGCTTCCCGTTTTTCAGGAAAGATTTCTGCGACGTCGGAGGACCCCGGTCCCATCTCAGAACGGAGCCGTTTGGGCTCCGTCTGCCTGACGTATGACCGAATTGATTGGACCCACGGCCAATAGAAGGAGCACCTTCTCCCTCGTAGCACCAGCCCCATAGCACCTGGGCGCCTTGCCCTTCGGCGTATGACGCCAACTCCTGGGCCGTCCTAGTCTTGCCGATGCCCGGCCTCACCTGCCAGCATCACCAACCGGCCATGGCCTGCCAGGGCGTCTTCCAGGGCGGTGGTCAGGCCGGCCATCTCACGGTCACGGCCGATGAAAACGTTGTGGGATTGTCTAGCGGAAGGCGACCGTTGCCTTGGCTTTGAAGGCAATTCTGGCATGCCGTCAGTATAGTTGGAATCCTAGAAGCGTTCCAGTATCCATTCGTCCGAAGCAACCTTTATCAATTCATGTGACTGGGATGTTTCGCCGCGATATCCCAGTCACATGAATTCAACGCCCATGTCCCTTCAACAGACGTTAACCCAATGGCGGCCATACAACATCAGCCATACTGTCCGGGGGGAGAAAACGCAACTCAAATACCGTCCCCGATCAGGAGGCCAGACAAGGCCCTGCGGACAGGCTCGGGTTGTGTTTCAGCTAATCAATGTATTCTGCTATGCCCCGCTGAATATTGTACTCGGGCAGGAACCCTACATCGGCACTGATGCGGGAGAGGTCCATCGCGGGGTTGGTGGAGGCGTTCGGCGCGCTGCCGGGTGTGGTGGCCCGGCAATCAAAACCGGGCAGGGCGTTCTGTACGGTTTCCAGAGCCTCATTATTGGTGGTGGCCCGGCCGGCACTGACGTTGTAGATGCGGTGGTCCAGGTTATCCGAGGTGTGCAGAAGGTGTATGCCCCGGGCCACGTCCTTGACGAAGGTCCAGTACTGGGCATCGTCTTCGAAGATCACCCCGCCGGGACGGCCGCTGAAGTCGGCCTCTTCACCTTTCACGGCAGCGTGGCACATGCGGCTGGCGGCGTTGAACATGCTGTAATACATGGGGCCGTAGATGCTGCTGATACGCAGGAATACCACGTCCAGACCGGCCCGATCGGCGTAACGGTGGGCTTGGATCTCCATGGACTTCTTGAATGCCTCGACCTGGGTGCGGGATTCCACCGGCAGGGGCATGTCTTCGCGGTAAGGGCCTTCGGGCAGGCCGGCGTACAGCGAACCCGAGCTACCCAGGGACACCCTTTTTACACCGAAGCTACGGGCTGCCTCCAAAACATTCTGCAGCCCTGAGGTATACATGTGGTAGTCGAAGTGGGGCGAGGTACCCCGGGGCGGGGGCGCCATCAGGTCGATTATGCTGTCGACTTGGTGGCGGCGGACCACGTCAAACACCTCGAAGGTCTTGGTCACATCCATCCGCTCGATGAACAAATCTTTGCCCACCCGGTCATGGAGAGGTTCCGGCAAACGCAGGGTTGAGAACCAGGTGACCACCACCTTCTCGCCGGCATCCAGCAACTCTTGGGCCGTATGCATCCCAATGAAACCCATCCCGCCGATGAGCAGTATCACAGCAATGACCTCCACCGGTCAGGATGATTTCGGGAGTGGTTCACGATGACGGCCGTATTTCGAAAGACTCACCTTGAGCTGTGGTCGCTGGGGTCGATCACTTCCGGCTTAACGACGTCTAAACCGGTCAAGGGGTTGAACCGCCTGGATGCTGATTTCCATCCCAAACCACCAAAACCGCCTATACCGTGTTAAGCGCACGCCGCCGACGAGCGATTTAACTTCAGGTATCAGAGTGCTGTTAATAAACATTTGGATTAATCGTTTTTCAAGAGCCGCCTAATACATAACGTTTGGTAGCAGAGACGGGGGACGTGTAAAACGGTGGAAGTCCGCCTGCCAATGGTGGGTTGACCGGCCTCAATAAATCGTACCTTTAAGCGTTTGGACGGGGCGACAAAGGAGGGTCGATCAATGCCTGAAACACGGACCGGCGGTGTTGGTGGCAGCAAGCTGGGGAACCCGACGCCCATCACTTGCCCGGACATTGTGAGCATTCCTTTCTCTTCCTACGCCTTTAAGATCTTCCGCCGGGATAGAACCCGCTCCATCAGGGGCCGCATGCCCAGTTAGCTGGGAGCCAAAGAGGATTAGCCGTCGAACCAGGACGAGCATTGGATAGCGTTGTGGCCTTCAATGCCGATATCCAATCCCAGCGCCACGTTATGAACTGTGTGGCGGTAGGCCTTGGCCACGCAGACAGGGCTGCCTGTGATGGTGGAGAAGAGGTATCCAATCCTTCTTCCATGGGGAAGTCGACCGGTTAAGACTCAGCGGCGGCGCACCTGATGCGTCGTTTCAAACCGAGACACCATTAGCCTTTCTGATCGCCGGATACGAAAACCGTTAGAACGTCAACGTACCTCCATCACCAACTTGCCAAAGACTCCCCGGCTGGCAAGAAGCTCTTGAACCCCCTTCGCTTCTGTCCAAGGAAGCACCTCCTGCACCACGGTTCGCAACATCCCTGACTCGAACCAGGACTTCATCTGGGTCCAGCCGCGCTGGTCAACGTCGTCTTGGGCTTCGTTGAATACTCCCATCGCCCGAACCCACTGCCCTTTCTTTGCAAGCTCTTGGTCCTCATATTCGGAGCGCTGGCCAGTATGGCCGCCCACCGTCACGACCCGGCCACCTTGGGCCAATGCTCGCAGGGTTGCATCGAAGATAGCGCCTCCCACAGTGTCCAGCACCATGTCGACGCCTCGCCCATCTGTCAATCGGAGCAGCGTTTCAGTCACGTTCTGAGAGGTGTAGTTCACACCCGCCTCGGCGCCCAACAGGCGGCCACGCTCTAAACGCTCATCGGAGCCTGCGCTGGTGAGGACTCGGGCGCCCAGGGCATTGGCGATCTGGATTCCCGCCATGCCGACCCCGCTCCCGGCGGAATGAATGAGCGCCGTCTCGCCGGATTTTAGCCCTGCCATCTGAAAGGCATACCATGCGGTGAAGAAGACGCATGGAAGGGAGGTGGCGTCTGTAGTCGACATACCCTCCGGAGGTTGGAAGGTAAGTACGGAATTCGCGGCCGAATATTCAGCGTAAGCGCCCCGAACCAGGGCGAGGACTTGGTCTCCGGGATGCCAGCTGGTCACACCGGCTCCAACCGCCTCCACCACACCTGCCACGTCTAGACCAGGTATTCTTGGAGGCTCTTGCTCTCCTTGGGATACCGTTCTTCTCCGGCCAAGGTCGGCGCGGTTCACTCCAATGGCTTGTGCCTTGATCAAAACCTCGTTGGCCTTCGGATCAGGCTGTGGTACCTCCTCGATCCGGAGTTCGTCGCCACTATCCGTAAAATGTATCCTGATTGCCTTCATTATTCCCTCGCATTTTGGTGTGTGCGGCACCGTGCTCCCCACTCTTGTGGAGGAGATGAGCCTGTAAGCCGGGGCGCAGGTCTCTCATTGCTACAACCGGCAGAAGGCGCCGCCGCCGACACAGATTGACTCGGCGGTGGTGAAGGAGGCGTCGTCTGAGGCTAGGAAGGTCACCGCGGCAGCCACCTCTTCCGGCGTCCCCGGACGGTCCAAAGGGATAGTTGCCAGGTTAGGAGAGTTGGCCGATACCGAGCCGCGGCCCCCTGGAGGCGGCGTCTCCCCCGGGATCCGGGTCACCAGGGTGTCCCCTTCGGAGCGTGTGCTAGCGTGGGGGACGACCAGGTTGATACGGACGTTATACGGGGCTAGTTCCAGGGCTAAGCTGGTGGTAATGGCCCAAATGCCTCCCTTGGCTGCTGCATACCCCAGGCGGCCCGTGCCCCTGACGGCATGTGAACCGAAATTCACGATTGAGCCGGACCTCTGCTCGATCATGATCGGGGCCACCGCCCAGCAGCACCACAGGCATGTAAAAAGATTGTTCTGGACGTTGCCGATGAGGTCCTCCGGCGTCTTTTCCCAACCCATGTCTCCACTGCCGGGAAGCTTGAATGCGCCGCCCACGTTGTTGACCAGGATGTCGATTCGCCCGAACCGCTCCTTGGTGGTGTTCATTAGTGACTTGGCCGTCTCGTGGTTGCCGATATCCCCAATGAAGACCTCGGCCTCGCCCCCGTAGGCACGAAGTTCGTCGCGTACCCGCTCCGCACCGGGCTGGTGGCGGTCTACAATCATAACCGAGGCGCCCTCCTCGATAAATCGCCGCGCCGTGGCCCTTCCGCGGCCTTGACCGGACCCGGTGACAATGGCCTTCTTTCCTTGGAGGCGCTTCCCTCCTGCCGCCCGTGGGTCTAGCACATTGGTTGTTTGACTCATTGCCGGTTTCCTCCGCATATGCAAATTGCTGGGGCTCCAACGGGAGAATGTCTCGAGGGACCCCAGCGGTGTACCCCATCTATGGCAGATTGCGGGTATCCCAGCGCCCCTAGGCGAGCACGGCCTCCGGGTAAGCGTCCCAGGTGTAGGTAGATGGCCAATACGAAGCGCACTGAGGGGCTTGAGGTCCCGGATCAAGACTTGGAGCGTTTGGCGGCGATCCTTCTTTCTTTATCTCCCATGTCGGTTAACGAGACACTACCGTCAGACTGGAAAAGGACAGTGCCATCTTCTTCCATCCCAAGAAGAGTCACGTCCATCGGGATGTCATCCGTCTGAAAGATGTATCGAAGCCTACTTTGCAGGTCTGCCTCCCGCATGCCGCTGGGATGCTTGGCCACTTCAGTTAGGATTCTCCGCCGGAGTTTTTGCGGATTCGCAGGCATACCTGGCCTCCAATCGCGAGTTGATAGATTACGGGTTCATCAGGTCTCTAACGGATTAGGTGACGGTAAGGTTGGCCTCGCCGATGCCTTCGATGACTACCGTTGCCACGTCGCCGGGGTTCAAGAACTTGGGCGTGACGATGCTGCCCGTTATGACTACCGTGCCTGCGGCGAGACCTTTCCCCCGCTCGGCCAGCATGTTTGCCAGCCAAACCAGTGGCTCCAGGGGATGACCCATCACGTCAGAGCCTACTCCTTCCCCGGCCAACTCCCCATTGATCGTCATCGAACCACGGGAGGAGGACAGGTCCACTTCACGCCAGTCTGTCACCGGCGGGCCGAGTACGATGCCTGCGTTGGAGATGTTGGTGGCGATGGAGGCCAGCATCCGGGCCCGAGGGTCCTGGATCTCCGGACCCCTGCTGTCTATGACCTCGAAGGCTGGCATCACGGCGTCGACGGCCACGCAAATCCTGTCTCTGTTGTAAGGCGCCCCGGACGCTGGCAAGTCTGAGCCGAGTCGTGTCGCAACCTTGCACTCAATCCCCAACCGGAGGTAATTAGAACCCTCCAGGGTGGCCGGAGAGTGGTAAATGTTTTTGGCCAGGACGAGACCGGCCCGAGGCTCTGCCACTTCTGCATGTTGCTGCATAACAATACTGGTCATGGCAAGTTTAAAGCCGGCGACGGGGCCGTGGGTCTGCGCGAGGATGTTCTGGAATGCCTCCTGCACGTCATACGCCTCTTCCAACGTGCGGGGCGCCGATTGAAAGTCGAAGCTAAACGGTCGCTTGTCCCGATACTGGTCGGCCAACAACCGGGCTGCTCGCCGAAGTCTTGTCTCTGTAGACATACGGTCCCCCTATCATGCCCGCAGTATCTCCCGCCGCGACAGCACCCGCTCCATCAGGGGCCCCATTCCCAGCTCGCCGGAGATGGCCAGGGATTCGTCCAGCAGGGCGATAGCCTTCTCCTTATCACCAGCGCCGTCGCGTTCTCTAAGGGTGTCGGCGTAGTCGCAGCAGGTCCAGGCCAACTCGGGACGGTAGCCAGCCTTGCGGCAGAAGGCCAGGGCGTCTTCGAAGTGGGCGGTGGCCTGGCCCAGGTCGCCCATGGTCTGAGACAGGAGCCCTAGCAAACGGTCGACTGATGATACGGTCTCAATCATCATGCCTCGATGCTCCTGAAGATACGCATATTCCTCCTCCGCCACAGACTGGTCGCCCTTCTGCACGGCAAGCAGGGCCAACCCGGCCTTGGCGTTCATGGCGTCACGAGGGGTAATGAACTGTGCGGAGAGAACATCCTCTGCCGCTTCCTCGGCTATTTCCAACCGGCCGGGGACACCGGTGATGCGGGCTATTGCGGCTATCCCCATAGACACGTTTCCAGACGCTAACGATCGGGTTGGCCCGGCCCCGCGCATCGTCAGGAGGAGCCGCTCCAGGTAGACTTCTCCTTGGGCGGACTCGCCCGTCTCATACTCCAGCATGACTCGGGGCAGTAGAAGTGACAGATTCATCGTCGACGATTCCAGGCCACGGTCGCTATATTCACGGACTGCTTTCCAGTCGCCCTCAAGGAGCGACATGGACGCGAGATGGCCAAGCCTGAAACCAATGCCTCTCGGGGTGTTTCGCCTCTCCACCATGTCCCGCAGGGCCAAAGCGTGGGGGCGCGCCGCATCAAGATCACCCATACGTAGTGAACTCGACACAATCCATTCGCTAGGATGCATCAAGGAAAAGAGGTTTTCATTACCGATGGCCAGTTCGATGGCCCGCAGCCCATGGTCTAGACACTCTTGCCAGTGTAGGTGTTGCCCGCTCACAACAGCGGCATAGTATAGGGTCTGCGCCTCCAAATGCGGATCGCCCTCACGCCTGGCGATGGCTATCGCCCGCTCCAGGGCCTCTTCAGCGCCTTCGCGGTCACCCTCCGCAGCCCCAAGGATCAGACCGTAGCGAGAGAGAAGGCGCCCCGCCTCGTGGGAATCAGCCGGGACCAGAGCAAGAGCACTAGCAATAAGTCGAGCGATCCCTGGAATCTGAAAAGGCGCGGGCGCAAGTGGAAACACCGCGGCAGCCACCGCCAGGGCGACATTCCCCACCATGGCGTAGTACTCGAATGCGCGGCTCAAAGTGGCGAACGCTTCCCCAAGTTGATGTCCCGCGATTGTGGCGGACTGGGCCCGCGCCAGTCCGAACATCAGGGCAGCGGCCTCTGCATCGGAAGCCGCCTCCGTCCCGGACAGGGTTATGTCCCGGGCAGCCAAGCCTCTTTCGGAATGAGCAAGTGCGTCCTCATAGGCATAAGCGGCCAATGCCCGCTCCCCAGCCGACAGGGAGTAGCGCACCATTTTCTCCGTTCCCAACACCGCCTCAGCCTGGCTAAAGTGGTGGGCCAACTCGGCTGCGTGGGCCTCGGCGTCGTCCCCGTACAGCCGTTCCAGCCCTTCGGCAATCCTCGCGTGCAGCCGTACCCGCCGGGTGATTGATAGCTCTTCTGCCAACGTCTCTTGGATCAGGGCGTGGGTGAACTGGTATCGGCCCACGGCCTGAGGCAATTCCTCAACCACTCGCGCCGACAGCGCCTCCTCAAGCACTTCCAGGAGACGGTCTTCGGTCGCCTCTTCGACCAGCGGCCTAATCTGGGCCAAGGTGAACTCCCGGCCTACGATCGATGCCACGGTCAGGGCTTCGTTGCATCGCTGGGACAGACGGTTTAATCGCCGCCCGATGACCTCCCGCACACCCTCGGGAATGCGGATTGTCCAGGAATCCGCCTCACGGACCTGCTCGGCGCCTAGGTCCCCTTCCTGGACCAATAACCGCACCACCTCGGTCACGAACAGGGGATTGCCTTCAGTCTGAGTATGGACAGCCTCGATCAACCCTCGTGGAGCGATGTTGCCCGAAGTCATCTCGATGAAGCGTCCCACGTCATCCTGGGTCAGCCCCCTTAGCAACACCCTCTGGAACAATCGCTCCCGGTTCAACTCGCCAAGGGCTTCCGCCAGGGGATGCTGTCTGGACAATTCCATGTCCCGGTAGGTACCGATGATCAACAACCGTGCGCCGCTGAGTTCTCTGGCCACGAATTGCAAAAGCATGAGTGACGGCTGGTCGGCCCAATGAAGGTCGTCCAACACCAGCACCAACGGCTGGCGTTGAGATGCTGTCCTGAGAAAGGTAGTGAGGGAGTCGAACAAGCGGAACCTAGCTTGCTCCGGCTCCAGCTGGGGCGCGGGTGGAAGGTCCGGAAACCGTTCGCGGACGTCGGAAACGATCTCGGCGATGTCAGCAGCCCCGGCACCCATCTCTGAGCGAAGGTGGTCAGGCCCCCGTTCACGAACGTACGAGCGGATTGCCTGAACCCAAGGCCAGTAGGGCGGCACTCCCTGCTCCTCGTAGCAACGGCCCCATAATACCTGAGCACCCCTCAGCCCGGCGTAGGCAGTCAACTCTTGGGCTGTCCTAGTCTTGCCGATACCAGGCTCGCCAACTAGGGTGACCAAACGCCCCCGGCCCGACAATGCGTCTTCCAAGCAGCCTTTCAACTCCCCCATCTCTCGCTGCCTGCCCACGAACACGCCACCGGCCACGCTTCTAAAGCAGCCAACACGTCCGACGCCGACTCGGGCCGTTCTGATGGGTCCTTGGCCAGTAGCCTCAGGATGAGCGCGTCCAAGGCCCGCGGACACTCTCCGTTGTGCCAGGCAGGCGCCACCGGCGGGGTGTTGATGTGCTGGCCGATGATGGCCACCGAGTCGTCTCCCAGGAATGGTGGTCTGCCGGTGACCATCTCGTAAAGCATAGCACCCAACGAGTAGAGGTCCGACCGGGGCGTTACCTCGCCGCCCATGGCCTGCTCCGGCGGCATGTAGGACACGGTCCCAATCATCATGCCTTCGGTAGTCAGGCGGGAGCGGTCTAGGGCGACGGCCAGGCCGAAGTCGCCTATCTTGGCAATACCGTCCAAGGTCAGCCACACGTTGCCCGGTTTCAAATCCCGGTGGACGATGCCCCGAGAGTGGGCGAAGTCCAGGCCCCGGCAGGTTTCAACGGCGATGCTAATTGCCTGCTCCAGAGACAGGTGATGACCTTCAGCATCCTCTATTAGACCCTCCACATCACCGCCGCCCATCAGTTCGGTGACCATGTAGGGCTGGTCCTGCTCCTGGCCTAGGTCGAAGACGGTAACGATATGCTGGTGGGAGCCAAGCCGGCCCATAGCCTGAGCTTCACGCTGGATGCGACTGCGGCCAGCTTCGTCAAGGCCCTCTGTCTTGATGAGGGCAAATGCTACTTCCGGGTCTAGTAGGGTATCCTGGGCCAGATAGACCTTCTTCTTGCCGCCCTCTCCCAGGAAGCGTTTGACCTGGTAGCGGCCGTTGGCGAAGGAGGTGGGTTGGTCCGAGGCCCGGGCCGGTGCTGGAGGAGGTGGCGGTTGCACGGACGGAGAGGCACCGGAACTACTAAGCGCAAATTCCGCTGCTTCGATAAACGCTAGAGCGTCGCTGTTTTCATGATCGAGGGCTAACACATTCTGGGCTCGGTCACGTACCGCCGACCAGTCGGACCGCGAAATCGCGTCTTCCCCTTCGTCGAGGAGACGCTCTATTGTGCGCTGAACTCGCTCGCTGGCCATGATGAGAGAATAGTAATACCGCGGGGATAGACATGTCCACTACGGGTAGAGCATGGCGCTCCACAAAGGGAGTCCTGTGCCCGAAGCCGCCGAATGTGAAAAACAGCGGCATCGTTATTCGGTGTTTCCGTGGGAGGGATTCTCGTCGTTCCCGTTTTAGCGTACGCCAACTATTTCGGGCGCCAATCCATCGGCCCCATAAGAAGAGTAACCGAGCCTTTCGTTTCTTGGGCCAGGCTATCGGCGCGGCGTTTTCCGGACTCGTATTCGACCTCACTGGAAGCTACCATTTCGCTTTTATAATGCTCGCCGTGTTCGGGAATGCTGCCATCGGGCTAATCTTGCTAACCAAACCGCCCCTGGCAAGAGTCAAAGCGCAGGCTCTTTAGTGGCTAGTATATTGCTGCGCCGTCCCCTCTCAATCCTTTCGCCAGCAGACCCACGTGGTGGTACGGGTTTTGGCCGGCAGCTTCCCGGCTCGACGCCATACCACGACTTCAGAGGCAAAGCTTACCATCTGGGCTATTATGGCCAAGACCCGGCCCGCTTATCCGGCATGGCAAACCCGCACGACGCGGGAAATTCCGGGGGTGATGCTGGAACTCGGAGCGAAGAAGCGAGGGACCCGGAGCTAGCCCGGGGGCTGGGCGGTTTCTCAGGAGCGCAGCACGATTAAGCTATTTCGATTGCCACACCTCCATACCCTGGACTCACTGATATCCTACCGGGATTACCGCCTTCTCTGGACCGGCAATTTCTGCTCCAACAGCGCTCAATGG
>DAOUHE010000202.1:0-2956 GCA_034428715.1 Dehalococcoidia bacterium
TTCACGATACTCTATTGTCAGAGCGTCCATTGCATCGCAATGTCATATTGGAAAGAGTTACCGAACGTGGGATTCATGTGGGCGGGGCGAAGCCCATGAATTCAATAGGTTCTTACCTCAGCACTGACCAACGTTTCAAGAACGTTGGTAAGGGGGTATGGACATTGGCGGAGGAACCACAGGCTGGGAAATCTATAATTGGTTCTATACCAAGTTTGAACATTCCAGATTTAGTATTAGCGCCTCATATACGGGAGTACGAAGATGTAGACGACCTTCCATTGTAAAATCCAATCATGGGAGTCTCTGCGAAGTTAACGATATAATTCCCTTTCAAAATGAGTAAGCGCTTCATCCCAAGCGTATGCGGCCAGCGCCTGCTCGCCCGCCAGCAGGGAGTAGCGCACCAGCTTGGTGATACCGGTTGATGTCTGTGCCTCCGCGAAATGGTGGGCCAGCTCGGCGGCGTGGGTCTCTGCGTCTTCTCCGTAAAGCTCCTCGAGACCCTCTGCAATCCGCGCGTGCAGCCGTACGCGCCGGGTGGTCGATAACTCCTGGGCTAGAGTTTCCTGGATCAAGGCGTGGCTGAATTGGTAGCGGTTCATCGTACGCGATGGCTCTTCTATTACCCGAGCAGCGAGGGCCTCCTCTACGGCCTCCAGGGTCCCGTCTTCGGTGCTTTCTTTGTTTAGGCTAACGAGCAGACGGAAATCAAACTCCCTTCCGATGATCGAAGCCGTACTCAACACCTGATTACATGGCTCTGACAGCCGGTTGAGTCGTTGCCCGATCACCTCTCGGACGCCTTCCGGTATTCTTATCCCGTCGCCTGAGCTGATGTCCCTGTCGATCAATTCACCGTCTTCCGACAGCAGCCTGACGACTTCGGTCATGAAAAACGGGTTTCCCTCAGTGTGGGCGTAAAGGGTGTCGGTTAAATCTTGGGAAAGCTGGACGCCGGTGGTGGATTCGATGAATTGCCCAAGTTCATCTTGGCCCAAACCGCGGAGTATTTGGCGACGAAAGACTGGCTCCCGAGACAACTGGGCCAAGGTCTCGGACAGAGGATGCTGCCGGGAAAGCTCGGTGTCACGATAGCAGCCCACCAGCAAAAGCCTGGACTCACCCAACTCTCGGGCCAGGAACTCCAGCAACTGCAGAGACGACCGGTCGGCCCAGTGGAGGTCGTCCAAGACCAGCATGAGGGGCTGATTTTGGGACGCGTTGCTAAGGAAAGTCGTGATGGAGTCGAATAGCCGAAAGCGGGCCGCCTCGGACTCTAGGGCCGGGGGCGTTTCCAGATCCGGTAATTTCCCCCGTAGAGTGGGTACAAGTTCGGCGATGGCGGCGGCTAGGCCCATCTCTGCGGCAAGTTGTTCCGCACTGGCTTGTTGGACATAGCCCCGCAGTGCCTGGACCCAAGGCCAATAGGGAGGCGTCCCCTCTGCTTCGTAGCACCGACCCCAGAGGACCTTCGCGCCACGATTCTCGGCGTAGGAGGCTAGTTCTTGAGCCGTGCGCGTCTTGCCGATGCCCGGCTCCCCGGCGAGCATCACCAACTGTCCCTGGCCGGATAGGGCGTCATCAAGGGCGGCCTTAAGCTCGGCCATCTCCCGTTGACGGCCGACGAAAATGTTACGCGTCCGGCTGTGGGTCATCGAACTTCGTTCCGGTTGGGAATGAGATCCCATCATGCCGTCAGTATAGCGGGGAAGGTAATGGGGTTCCAGCGGGTCTGTCTACTTCCGTCTAATAACCGACGCTAATAACCGGCGCTGCCAGATTCTTTCGGGGCAAGCTCTTCGGCAAGTTCAAGGGCGAACGCATGGCACTAACCCAGCGCCTGCCGCACCATGGTGGCGGCGCCGATCATGCCCACCGAATCACCTAACCGGCTGGTAGCCAACACGAAGTCTTGATGCCGCCGGCTCATGGCCCGGGCGTCTATGATGGCCCGAATCTTGTCGATCTGACCCAACTTCTCCAATCCCACTGTGACACCGCCGCCCAAGACCACCAGATCAGGATTGAACAGGTGCAGGATGTTGGTCAGGCCCACTCCCAACGCGCTCACCGCGCCCGCGATGATTTCCTGGGCCAAGGGGTCGTCCGCCTTGGCAGCTTGGAAAACTGCTTCGGACGTGATGGATGGGGAAGGTATAGAGGCCAGGGTAGATCCGCTTCCGCAGGCAACGGCCACATTTTCCCGAGCGATCCGGGCAATGGCGGTGCCTGAAGCCAGCGCTTCCAGGCATCCCCGGCTGCCGCAGAGACATGGCGGCGCCGAGGGGGTGTAGTCTATGGTCATGTGGCCAACCTCTCCCGCCAGCCCCCCGGCGCCCAGGAACATACGCCCTCCATCAACCACTCCGCCGCCTATACCGGTGCTTACGGTCACATAGACCATGGTCTTGGGTGTTGAGCCTCTTCCAGATGCTTCGCGTCCCGCGCCGTGGTGGAATTCTCCCAGGGCGGCCAGGGTTGCATCGTTGCCCACGTAGACCGGGCAGCCTAGGTCATCTTCCCAGAGCGACCTCAAAGAAACCCCATCCATAGCCATCAGATTGGGAGGTTCGTGGAGGGTGGCGGTCTCAGTGTCCACTGGACCGGCCACCGCGATCCCTACCCCGGCCGCTTTACCGCCGCATTGGGCGATGGCCTTGTCCAGCATGGCCCTGGCGGCTTCCACCAACCGGGAACGGGTTGCGTCTTGGGGGTTGGGAGTTCGGTCTTGCCAGCGTATCTGTCCACCGGCGTCGATGGTGGCTACGCGGATCCAGGTTCCTCCCCAGTCCATGGCGGCCACTAACTCAGGCTTGGTACTCATCAGTTAACCCGCCTCCAGGGGATAGTAGAGTTCACTTGGGCTCACCTTGGCCGGCAAGCAGGCTGTCCAGCACTGCCCTCAGGTCCTCGGCTTTGATCGGGCCGACGAATTTTTTTTCTATAGCGCCGT
>DAOUHE010000203.1:0-8098 GCA_034428715.1 Dehalococcoidia bacterium
GGCAGCAGCAACTGCTGGTCGGGATCGTAGGGACGGAAGGTCTTGCTCATTGGCGTCCACCCTCGCTGGAGGCTCCCTCCATCATACCCGCAACGCCTCACCTGTGGCGTTTCTCGGACGGGCTGCTAGAGTTGCTGCCAGGCGGTCCAGATGGTGGCGTCCTCGTCGGCGAGGTTCTTCAGTTCGATGATACCCAGGGGCAGGCCATTGACGAACAGTACGATGTCGGGGCGTCGGGTGTTTCGCCCTTCAGTGACGGTGAACTGGCTGACCGCCAGCCAGTCGTTTCTGTCCGGGCGGCCACGGTAACGACTTGGGCCTGCTCGCCTCGAATGTTACCGTCGCCGGCCCGGTACTCCACGCTAACGCCGTTGACTAGCATCCGGTGGAATGCACGGTTACGGGCCTCCAGGGTAGCGCCTTCCGGGTTGGTCAACTTACGGAGGGCGGCACCCAGAGCCGTGGCTGGTAGGAACGGATTCAGCCGCGCCAGCGCGTCCTGCTGCCGAGTTTCCAGAACCGCTTGGGCGTAGTCGGCCCGCTCGGTGCCGGGCGTGTCCGGGGCAATGTCTGGGCCGTGGGCGGTTTGCCAGCCGATGGTAGCCAGCCAGTCGAGGGCGGCGGATTCGACGTCAGCTTCGGTTAAGGTGGTCATGGTAATTCGCTACTCTTCTGGTACTACCGACAGGTTTCGCGGGTTTCGCAACTCGTAACCTCTGCCTGACGGATGGACGTCCCCGTCCAAGCTAACCTCGGTATGGTCTCGGAATGCACTGATTACTGCGTCGTAAAGCTCCTGTTCAAATTCTACATTCATTCGCGTCAGCCGCCCGTCCCAAACTGACGCAATCGTTGCCTTGCCCTCGAACTCGGGAGGCTCCTTTTCCAGGCGGACAACCAGTCCTACGATTTGCTCGTCGTATGAAGGTTCCCTGCGGCGAAGGGACTTTGCCGCTTCCATCAAGATGTCGGCAGAGGCGGGGGAAAACCGAAAGCTGGAATCAGGCACATTGGAAGGACGCACACCAGCCCAGGTCAAATCAATCGCAACGCCATTGCCTTGCTTAGCCAGTTCCGCCAGTGAATCACACAGATTAGCGCTCACCCCGGAGTCCACTGATTCCCTGAAGGGTTCCAGCGTATCGTTAGAAACGACCCGTTCTAGTGCTTCGCTGGAATGCCGAAGCCCCTGAGCAAGTTTGATCGTAACGAGTCGGGAGAAGGGAGCATGAAAGTCGTCACCCAAATCTTCCTGTCTCTCAAATCCAACTGGCACAGGCGAGTGCAGAGTCAGAGCGTAACCTTGCGCATAGCCAGGCAGCGGATGCACGCTGTCGAGATATTCCGCTACGTCAGCGCTCAACTTGCCCCGGTAGATTGCCCGGGGTTTCTCCGCGGCTCTGGCCCCCGCCTCCAGCATTCTATATGCGTCATTGAGCATGCCAGCGCTCCGGCGAAGCGACAATGATTCTCTAGCTCTCCCGTTGACCGAACGAACCTGAATCACGTCTGCACCAGTGGCGGCTAAGTCATAAAACACGTCAAGTTCCGAGCGTTCCTCTACTGCGGCCAGAACCGCAACGGACTCGGCCATGTTCTCAGCGTAGCCACCTATGGTATCTCGGTGGGGAACCAGAATCTCCCATGTCCTGCCCTCATGTTCCTTGGCAAAAACAGTGATGGGCCGTTCTCCCCAAATCCCGGCATCAGTCCAATCGCGAGAGTTCAGGTAGGCGCGAAGGCTTGCTATCGAAATGGAAGATAGGGCGTCACGGTCTCGTATTTGGACTATCACAGCGCACCTGTCCTTTCAGTCCTCTGCATCAAGTCTACGAGTTGAGCGCTGTTGAATACATTGCCCAGCGGCAAGCGGACTGTAATCGTGTTTTGATTGGACGTTGAGGGATCCCCCCTGAGAGACATCCAGTAAGAGCAGTGGCGCAGGCAGAGTTCTTCGTCCGTCTGGTTGACCCAATCGTCAACTTCCTGAGGCAAAATCGCAACTATTAGAATGCGAGGGTTAATTGCCTCCAAACGCAGGTCGTTGTAGTTTTTGAGTGGGAGTGGAAAGTGGATGTGACTGTCCCGGACGACATCCCTGGCCGTGGCCTTGGCTTGAAACTCGATACGCGGCCTTCTCCCAAAGTCTGCCTTTAGGGTTCCATCAACACTGTCGCGGTCCACTTTCACTTCTTCAACCTGGAATCCTGCATGAGAAGCAACGGCTTCGATGTGAGCCAAAGAGAATCGGGATTTTTGAGTATTCAGGTCCATTAGTCCAGCAATCCCCCATCCACTTTTATTTCCGCCGAAACTGGTTTCGGCGGCAGCGTGTCCCGCTCGGCGCCCGGGGTGACAGGGGCGATTGCGGGGCCGTGGGCCACTTGCCAGCCGAAGGCGGCCAGCCATTCCGGCGCGGCAGATTCAACGTTTGATTCGGTGAGGGTGGTCATATCACGTAATCAGGCCGAAATCCCGGCGAGGGAGAGGATAATGACGATTCCCAAAACCACATGAAGGATGGCAAACAGGATCGGAATCCATTTTTCTATGACGTTGAAGGGCGGGTTAGCTAGGATATAGTCGCCCCGCAGGTCGGGATGGCGGTCGTTATGAAAGCTGTCGCCGTAGGCAATCTGACCCTCAATGCCCCGGATTGCCAGGTTCATCCGGGCCAGACGCCAGGTGGTGTGGTTGGACTCCTGGCCGTATATGGAGATGTCGCCCCTGGCCCTGCCTCCGTTACCGTTGCCTGTAGCGTGGGCCCGGATGAACTCGACCGACTGGACGAACATGCCCGAGGAGCCGCAGCAGGGATCGTAAACGCGGCCCTGGTAAGGCTCCAGCATTTCCACCAGAAGCCGCACGACCGGGGGAGGGGTGTAGAACTCACCTCCCTTGCGGCCCTCGGCCAGGGCGAACTGCTCCAGGAAGTATTCGTACACCCTCCCCAGCACGTCGGTTGCTTGCGCCTCGGTGCCGCCGACCTGGATGTTGCTCACCAGGTCCACCACTTGCCCCAAGCGCCGCTTGTCTAGGGCGTCCCTGCCATACTCCTTGGGCAGTACATCCCGGAGTGCCGGGTTGTCCCGCTCCACGGCAGTCATGGCGTCGTCCACTAATCGGCCGATGGTGGGTTGGCGGGCTTGGTTCCTCAAATGCTGCCAGCGAGCCTCGGGCGGCACCGAGAAGATACTTTGGGCACGGTATTCGTCCGGGTCCTCAGGGTCGGCGCCCTGGTCTCGCTCGGCCTCAAGTTTGGCATACGCCTCCTCGAAGGCATCGGAAATGTACTTGAGGAAGACGAGGCCCAGTACGACGTGCTTGTATTCGGCGGCGTCCATGCTGCCCCGG
Source organism: Dehalococcoidia bacterium (assembly GCA_034428715.1). Taxonomy (GTDB): domain Bacteria; phylum Chloroflexota; class Dehalococcoidia; order Lucifugimonadales; family UBA3495; genus Io17-Chloro-G2. The sequence continues at coordinate 3,355 of DAOUHE010000203.1, forward strand.
AGGGCGTCGGCCATGCGCCAAAGTTCGGATTCGTAACCCACGAAAGTGTTGCTATCCGATGCGGTCCGCATGTTTGAATTGTTACGTTTCCGTCTCGCCGTCGTCACCGCGTTTGACCTCCCGACCTGCCATTGGCACGCCACTTGTCCATCTCTTGTCTCGCGTTCTTGCCGGCGGGTCCATACCCATGCTCTACTAGGAAACCGGGGACATCGCCATATATCATTGAAATCACAGCCGACTCGGCAAATTTGTCATGGCCCTGCAAGAAAAAGGACCTGTTCGGTGTCTCTGCGCCACACCCGCACCAGCATTCACCTGTTGGAAATTGGCGTTTGCTCAAAGTCATGTTAGGTCCCTCCTTACCGGACTCCATTCTTAGCCTTGGACGCTATTCGAGAATAGCATCCAAGACCTGCTTGGTCAACTTTCTGCCAACGACGGATGCAAAAGAGTGAGTTCATACGACTTACCTCCACCATAGCCCGAGGGTCAATGTACGTCTCAGCAGCTGCAGCCGCAGAGCCTTTACTAACTCCTGGTGAACCTGCGCCAGCGCCTCCTGTCGCTAGCGAACATGGTTCGCCCTTCTTGGGTCGTCCAGGGCATGCGTGTCCCGCAGTAAGGTCAGGTGGAATCGGCAAGCACCTTAACCGCATCCACTCAGCCACCAGAGATGCCGTCGGGCCGAAGGCGTGTTCCTAGTCGGGTTGTTCATCCAGCTTACCCACCGCGGCGTCCGGCATTCCGGGCCTCCGTCGTGGAGGCCGCCAATCCTGCTCTAACCCATCAACACCATTGGCATGATTCCCGCTACCTTTCGATTCCTTTTCCGCCAACTCCGACGTCTTTAACATACCAAGTCGCACGCCGCCGCCGCGAGCCGGACCAGACTGTCCCTTCGGCACTGGACCGCTCAGCGGTCGGGCGATTTACAGCGGAAATTGCGCCTAACCTCTGACACATACCCGCTCCCCAGACCACCCTTGTTTTCGCCGAGCCAATCGGCCGGCCTGGTAGTCCCGGCCGGCGCTGCGTGGGAAGTCAGCAATCCCGTCATCAAACCGTCAACCTCATCCCTGAGCAGCACCAAGACCCCAGCAAAGTCGGCTCACAGTGTACACGCTAGCACTATTGCTGACTTTTGAGACAGGCTCTGTAGGTGGTCTCGGCCACAGCAGCGGCGCCGTCCATCCAGTAGGGAATCGACGTCCAGTCCTCATCGGGTATCGCCTCGATCAGGTTCCGCAGGCCGGCGTGCTGGCGGATGGTGATGGAGCAGCGGACATTCATCCAGCGGCAGAGGGCGACCACGGCGTGGGTATAGAAGCCGCTGTCGGCCCGCACCGTGAGTTGCCCGCTGGCCCCGGCATAGCGAACCCTGCTCATCGTCTCACGCAGGAAGTGGGCGGCGCCGCGGGCGGTGTTGGCCCGGCCCTCGCGCAGCCGGGCCAACAGCACGTCGCCGGTTCCGGCGGCAATGGCCAGCAGCGAGTGATAGCCCCGCGCACCGGTGGAGCCGTGGTGGTGGGCGCCCTCCTTGGCCAGGCCGTAGGTCTCGCAGATCGTCGAATCAAGGTCGATGGTGAATGGTGCGTCGCCGGGGCCGGCCCCAGCCGCCCAGGCCCGGGCCAGCAACTCGCTCACTTGAAGGGCAATTCCATACTCATACCAAGTCTGCTTAAAAGCCGCAGTCCGGGGTGATTCCGTGTGGGGCGCACGGCCGTGCGCCCCTACCATGCCCAAAACATACCCTCTTTATCCAGAATTGGTATCAGAACCTTCTTTCCGGCCTCTACATGTTTCTCACCGTCGACCCAGGGATCTTCAACGTTTATTCGGCATGGGAGCGGCCGACTACGTGGTCAAGCCCTTCTCTCCGACGGAGTTGGCGGCGAGGATCAGGGCCACCCTGCGCAAGCGTGCGGCACCGGAACTGGCGGAGCCCTCCGAGCCCTACGTGCGGGGAGACCTGACCGTCGACTATGCGCGGCGCAGGGTGACGGTGGCCGGAAACCCCGTCGCCCTCACCGCCATCGAGTACCGGATGCTGGTCGAGCTCTCGGTCAACGCAGGGCGGGCGCTGACCCACGAGCACTTGCTGCAACGGGTCTGGGGACCGGACAAGGGCGAAGGCTCGGGGCCGGTGAGAAACGTCGTCAAGAGGCTGCGCCGCAAGCTGGGCGACGACCCGGGCAGCCCCGAATACATCCTCACCGAGCCCAGCGTCGGCTACCGGATGGCGAAGGGTGATGCGCCGGGACCTGAGACGGGGGCGTGACCTTCAAGGACGACACTGGAAATGGCGGGTCTGTCGGACTCTCGCCTCGTGGGGAGCGCCCAGCGAAACCGACGAGACCCTCCTGTCTCGCAAGAGCGCAGCAGCGATAATGGGGGCCGTGGACGTGGTGGATCAGGCCAATGACAATGCCTTGCTGGCGCCGATGGATGAGCAGGCCGAGGAGACGACTGGCACGAGGGTGCCGATGACGTTGGCCGACGCCGGATACTTCGCCGCGGGCCATGTCTCAGCGTGTGTCCGTCGAGGCCAGCAGGTGGTGGTGTCAGAGGCAAGACAGCGGTTCCTCACAGCCCCGTATGACAAGGACCGATTCACCTATGACGAGCACAACGACAGCTTCGGGTGTCCACAGGGGCAGACGCTCCACTTCGTTCGCATACAGCATGCATACGGCGTCCCACTGCGCCTGTACCGGGCGTCCGGCACCGTCTGTCAGGCGTGCCCGGCCTTCAGCGTCTGTACCAGGGCCAAGGAGATTGGGCGTAGCCTGGCCATAGAGCCGCACGACGTAGTGCTGCGCCGTCATCGTGCCTGGATGTCTACCTCAACAGCCAAAGAGGCGTACAGGCTGAGAAAGCAGCTGGTCGAGCCGGTCTTCGGAATCATCAAGGAGCAACAGGGGGCACGTAGGTTCCTGCTGCGCGGACTCGTTAACGTGGCGGCCGAATGGACCATGTTGGCTACCGCCTTCAACCTGCGCACTCTCTGGCGGGTGTGGAACTCCTCCCGCTCCTTCAGACACCCACTTCACGGTCCGAAGCCTTGTCCTGTCTCGTGACCTGCGCCTATTGACAATGACCCTCACTCCATCGTCTGCCTCGGGCCTTTGAGTCAGGGCGAAGCTGCCAACAAATGTCCTTCTGAGACAGGCTCTACTGCGAACTTTTCGGTGGGAGGTCTTGATTTAGGGTTCAGCCGGGCAATACAACGCAGGCTCTTTCAACCATGGGCGTCATCTTCGTCGATACAGCAAGGGAGTACCAGGGCAGCGAGCACGTGATCGGTCGGATGATGCGAGCGGGAGAGCTTGCCGTCACCTAAACCCGTACCACTCGAACTGCGAAGTTACTGACATCTGGCGCGCTGGCGCGCGCTGTGTCGATGACGGTGGCGAGCACCCACCCCACAGCGCTCGCTTGTCCATTCAGGCAGCGTAACCCGCACACCAAGGCCCGATCGCGCAGGGGAGATGGAGAGGAACGACGGCTCTAGCACTATGACGGAGTGCTGCTCAGGCACGGCTACTACCCGTCCGAACTCGAATAGGCCGGTGTTCTTCCGTTGGAGCCTATCGACCAACTCTGCCTCGGTATGCCCCCCGAGGAACTCCTGGTCGAAGGCGATGAGCGCATCTGCTCTCCCCTTCAGGGTAGTGTTAAACCAATTGAGCGCAGAAACGAGATCGCGAGCGGGGGATCGTGTGGTGGGATCTAGGCCATATGCCGTCACCTGGAGCCCAGACATCTCGACGTCTCCAAATCGGCGGAGGGCGTCATAGAAGCACTGGACCAACGCCGGCAACACCATAGCCGGCTCGACGGGGCGTCGGCGTACCCCGGCCAGCGCAGCATAACGAAAACCTCGAATAGGTACCGGCGGCACCGTGGTTGGCTCGACTTCGGTTGGCTCGACGTCACCAACTTCCAGTCCGACCTGCACGAATCCGATCCGGGATGTGTCGATTCCGGCGGTTAGCTCTGCCTCCTCCATCCCCCAGAGCAGCGGACGGCGGCGAGCCGACGTGGTGGACCAACCCATCAATTCGCTATGGGCTCTGAAAACGCTATAGAGATCCTCCTCCTCGGAATCAATCAGGTTCGTGCCCGGGGAAAGCTGTCCGAATGCCTCAAGGATAAGCGTCGACATGACAGTTGCTATCCTTCAACCCAGTGACTGTTGAGCCTCCGCAACGGCGTACCCCGTCGCCTGATCGGGTTGGCCTTCGGCCATTCGATGCTGGTTGGCTCGTCCTTCCGATCCCGGTCGGGCAGCCTTTCGGCGTCAGATGGGAACCCCCGAAGCCAATAGATCAACTCGGACTCGGTGAACAGAAGCATCGACACCCCATCCTTTGACTCGTAGCGCACCTGTTCAGTGGTGAGCAGCCCACCGAGGCTCACATGGACGCCGTCCCAGTCTTCCGCCGCCGCTCCCCAATCCGGCACCAGCCATTCCGGGTCTGGAGGCCCGTCCTTCGTCCCCTTCGCGGGATAGCGGACGCACAGTCGGTTCCAATCCTCCGGCCCGTGAACTTGAAAGACCCTAATGGAGGGGGGTATTCCAAGTCTCCAGCATTGAAATGGAGAGGACCACAGGCTTAGGTCACCGACCCGCCGGTCCAGTGCAACAAAAAGAGACGTGTCGCCCTCGATTAGGGTGGATGTGTATTGGTATTGCCTCGACTGAGGTTTCTGGGCATATCGTTCCCAACGACCAGGGGGG